>JALZHI010000008.1 GCA_030913985.1 Chloroflexota bacterium
GTATCCAGCTAAATCCGAAATCCGAAATCCCAATTCCCAAATCAGTCTTTGAACAGCAGGTCTATCGTGTCCTCAATTGATGTGCGGAATGAGGGGTTCAGTCCGCTCATGTTGCGGCTGCGGCGCTGGACCTGCAACAGCACGGCTTCCAGTTCCGGTGTAATCTGGCGGCACATGTCCTTTACCAGGCCGATGTGCGTGCTCTTGTCGAACATGACCACCACTATCCAAGACTCCCCCACCAGCTCGGTCAGGGTGTTCTCGCGCATCCCCTGCTGCACGAGCGTCCTGAAGCTGTTGTCGTTCATCATGCGGGCCACTTCCCGCGAAGTAGCAAACGTACCCGCCAGCAGCGCCCCCATGATCGTGAGGTCGCTCGGCAACTTCTCCCCCCTGGCCGCTATCACCTCGCCGCTCTTGTCGAGCAGCAGCGTGAGGTTCGCACCCGCCTCCAATAATACCCGGTCGAGTTGCGCCCCGATACGCCTGCTGTCGTGCTCGTTCACGTACAGGCTCGTGTGGGGCCTCGGCTCCGGTTCCAGGTTGTTCGGTGCGATGTTTGCCATGTTGTGTATTGAGTAACACGTAACACGTAACACGTAACTCGTAGCGCCCACTGCCATATACTGTTGATACTGTCTCACGTTTACGTGTTACGCGTTACGCGTTACGTATACGAACCACTCTTCCGTCTACCTCTAACTTGCCCTGGCTGTAGAGCTTGATCGCTTCCACCAGGAGGCGGTGCTCTTCAGCGTGTATCCTCTCGGCCAGCGTGTCGTACATGTCGTCCGGCAGGACCGGCACGGCGGCCTGTGAGATTATCGGGCCGGTGTCCACCTCTTCGGTGACGAAGTGCACCGTGCAGCCTGTAATCTTCACCCCGTACCGTAGCGCATCCTCTATCGCGTGCAGGCCGCCCCCGAAGGCTGGAAGGAGCGACGGGTGGACGTTGATAATCCGGCCCGCGAACCGCCTCACTACCTGCAGCTCCAGCACCCGGTCCCACCCCGCGCACACCACCAAGTCCACCCTTGCCTGCTCCAACCGGCTCGCTATGCCCTCTTGCTGCGCCAGCCTGGAGGCATATGCCCTCAGCTCGTGCACTTCGACCGGCACACCCGCTTGCCACGCTCGCTCGATTGCGCCTGCCTCTTTGTGATTGCACACCACCAGGGCTATCTCTACCTGTAGCTCCCCCCGCCGTACAGCGTCGAGGATCGCTTGCAGGTTGGTGCCCCTGCCGGAGACCAGCACGCCCAGCCTGAACCGTGCCTTGTCCGGGGCCGCCGCGTCTCCCACTCCCACAATCCGGCTACCGCTCGCCACGGAGGCTGACCCGCTCGCCACCCCTCCCGGCCACGACCCTGCCCGCCTTGATTACCTCCGGCAGCCTGCTCTCGACCAGCCCCGCATGCTCCGGTGAGACGATGAGCACCATGCCGAGGCCCATGTTGAACACCCTCGCCATTTCCCCCGGTTCGATGCCGCCCGACTGCTCAATCAGCCGGAAGATGGGAGGCACGCTCCATGCCACCGTGTCAAGCTCGACAGCGCAGGCTTCGGGCAGCACTCGCGGTATGTTGTCGAGCAGGCCCCCGCCCGTGATGTGCGCCATCCCCTTGATGGGTCTCTCCGGCAGGTCGAGAAAGGGCGCGATGCTGTTCAAGTACGAAGTGTGCGGCCTGGTGAGCGCCTCGCCCAGCGTAGTGCCCAGCAGGTCGTTGCGCTCGGATAGCCGCTCCCTTGCCTGTTCGGGGTCGCCGTTCAAGCCTAGCACCTCGCGGGCCAGCGAATAGCCGTTGGTGTGCAGGCCATTGGAGGGCAGCGCCATCACCACGTCGCCCGGCTCGACATCGTGGCCGAGCAAGATGCGGTCGCGCTGCACCATGCCCACGATGAAGCCCGCCACGTCGTACTCGCCCGCCGCGTACATACCCGGCATCTCGGCGGTCTCGCCACCCAGCAGCGCGCAACCGGCAGCCCTGCAAGCTTCCGCCATGCCCGTGACTACCTCAGCGGTCTGCTCGGGTACGAGCTTGCCCGCGGCTACGTAGTCGAGGAAGAAGAGAGGCCGAGCGCCGCACGCCAGTATGTCGTTGACGCAGTGGTTGACAATGTCGTGCCCCACGAGCCGGTGCGTGCCCAGCGCGAAAGCCAGCTTGAGCTTGGTGCCCACGCCGTCGGCGCTCGCCACCAGCACGGGGCCGTCCTCGGTGGAGGGGTCCAGAGCGTAGAGGCCGCCAAAATGGCCGAGGTCCGCCAGCACGTTAGGGCCGAAAGTGCCCCTGACGGCCGCGCGCATCAGCCCCACGGTCCTTGCGCCCGCGTCTATGTCAACTCCTGCCTGCCGGTAGGTGTTGGCCGGTGCAGCCCCCAATTGGCTCTGTTCCTCCTTTATCGCCGTTATTATACAGAAGGGTGGGTCGTTTTGCTACGCTATGCACGCGTACTTTAGTCCCAAGTAGTATTAGGACGTGAGGCCGGTGTTATCAGGTCAAGCCGGTCGCGGAGGCTATTGCCCCTTTCAGCGCCTGCAATCGCGGCTCTATGCCTGGCTGGTAATCGTGCTCCAGCACCCACAACAACCGCACCGCTAGGTACCATTGGTGCAGCAAACGCACTCGCTCCACCGTAGCGCCGGGGTCTGCTACCCCGTAGTGCCCAACAAGCTTCGTCAGGAAGTTTGCCCCGTAGGCGTGGTACAGGTAGACGAAGTCGAGCAGCGGGCTGGTTACGACCACGTCGCTGAAGTCTACGACTCCTGTGATGCTGCCTGTCGTCTCATCGAACAGGATGTGCTCCGGGGAAAGGTCGCCGTGAACGGGTGCCTGGGGCAATTCTCCTGGTGCCAGTGGGTCCAGTAGATTATCGACCAGGTTGCGCAGGTAACCGCCAGTGTCCGCATCGATTTGCGGGTAGTTGAGCAGCTTTTGCAGTTCGAGCCTGTAGCGCAGTGCGGCCGGTCCTTGTGCGATACCTTCCTCCGTCCTACAGAATGGGTACCCACATCGCAGGACGCCAAGCTGCATGGCCTTCGCTGAACCTAACGAATGTATCTCTCGGAGAAACCTCGCCAGTTCTGCCGCGCAACGTTCCTGCTTTGCCGTGTCAAGAGCAACCAGTCGCTGCGGTGTAAGCTCTGTGCCCGGTATGCGCCGGTAGATAACGAAGGCCAAGCCTGTATCCGGTAAGCGCCCTGAGTAAGCGATGTCCGGTATGGGCAGTGTCGTTACCCGGTTCAATTCAGGCAGCAGGACCATCTCTCGCTCAAGCGCACGCGAGCCTTCTTCGTTCCACGCGACCTGGAATATCCAGGTGCCGTTCACCGTGTACGCCCGGCAGAAGTCGCCCTCACCCTCCAATTGCACGGTCTGGACCTGCAAGCCTGGGGCGCTACTTTCAATTTGCTTCCTTATAACGTCCAGATCCATCTGGTCCTCTCAAGAAACAAATGATTGCACCGCAGAGACGCAGAGGGCGCAGAGATTACGCTGAGATTCTGGTTGTTTGCGCAAGTGCAGGGGCTACATCTTACAGCACAGTGTTACCAACGGTAAGAACACCCTCAACTCTTCTCTGCATAACCTCCGCGTCCTCTGCGTCTCTGCGGTGAACAATAATCCTAATCTTGGCGTGGTCCTTGGCGTCTTGGCGTCTTGGCGTTTTCGTCTCTATATCCCCGGCATGGCTCCTGCTTGACCATACGCGGGGCTTGTGATACGATTCACCGAATGTCCGGCGAAATCGCCAATCCGCATCGATATAGGAGACAACGGCGTTGAATATAGTAATATGCATGAAATCCGTGCCTGATACCACGGCTGAGAAGAGACTGCTGCCCGACGGCACGCTCGACCGCGCATCGGTGGCAGCCGTCATCAACCCCTGGGACGAGTACGCCATAGAGGAGGCCCTGCGCATCAGAGAGAGTGGGGCCGCTACCGGCGAGATCGTCCTGCTGTGCATGGGGCCTGAGAACAGCACCGAGACGATCCGCAAGGGCCTGGCTATGGGGGCCGACCGCGCTGTGCTGGTGTCCGACCCCGCGCTTCACGGCTCCGACATGTGGGCCACCGCTCGCGTGCTGGCCGCCGCCCTCAAGACCCTGCAATTCGACATAGTGATGTTCGGCTCGCAGAGCACCGACGCGGGCGGTGGCATCATTTACAACGCGGTCGCTGAGATGCTTGGCCTGCCCGCCGTCACTTGGATCAACGAGGTAAGCGTGCAGGGTGGCAAGGTGAGGGGCAAGCGGGGCAGCGACGTTGGTTACGACGTGGTAGAGGCCCCGGTGCCCTGCGTGGTATCGGTGACGCAGACGGCCAACGAGCCGCGCTACCCGTCGCTGCCCGGCATTATGAAAGCCAAGAAGAAGGAAATCGCCAACCACAACGTGGCTAGCCTGGGCATAGACGCGTCGGAGGTAGGCCTATCGGGCGCGAGAAGCCAGGTCACCGGCACCGAGCGCCCGCAGACCGCCCGCGCCAACCAGGTGCTCAAGGCGGAAGACCCAGCGGCGACGGCGGCAGCCATTGCCGATTTCCTCGAAAGCAAGAAGCTGATTTAAATTTGGGATTTGGGAATTCGGATTTCGGATTTACTAGGTATCCAACAAATCCGAAATCCGAATTCCCAATTCCGAAATGGAGGAATTGTGGCTACGAACAATGACGTTTGGGCGATTGTTGAGACCGACTCCGCAGGGAGGCCCAAGAGGCTGGGGCTTGAGCTTGCGAGCATGGCGGCGCAGTTGGCCGGGCAATATGGCGGGCAGGGTGGCGGTGTCGTGATTGGGCCGCGAGAGGCGGCTGAGGCGGTGGGGCAGTATGGTGCTGCCAATGTGTTTTACGTGGCGGATGAGCGCACCAGGAGCGATCTCGTGGGGCCAGCGGCTGCTGCCATTTCCGCCCTCATAAGCCAGCACAACCCCCGGCTGGTGCTGCTGCCCTCCACGCCGCTTGGCAAGGACTGGGCAGGGCGAATCTGCGGCAGGCTCGGGCTGGGCATTAACGCGGACACTGTCGATGTGACTGTGGACGGCGGCAAGGTTACGGCGGTTACTCCCGCGTTCAACGGCTCTTTGCGGGTGAGCGCGCAGTTCAAGACAGAGGGCGAGCAGACGGTGTTGGCGGTGGTGCGCCCCGGCGTGGCTACGGCCACTCGCAGCGAGGGTGCGGCGGCTAACGTGCAGGAGGCACCCGTACCAGGCGACGTGACCCCTGGTATGACTGTGGTGGAGAGCGTGGCCGAGAAGGGTGGCGTGCCCGATCTCGCGGGTGCGCAGGTGATCGTGGCGGGTGGCCGTGGCCTGGGTAGCGCCGAGAAGTTCGACATGGTGCGCGAGCTTGCCGACTCGCTGGGTGGGGCCGTGGGCGCTACCCGCGCTATTGTGGACATGGGCTGGATACCCTACTCGTACCAGATAGGGCAGACCGGCAAGACGGTGCGGCCCAAGCTGTACGTGGCGGTGGGTATCTCCGGCGAAATCCAGCACAAGGTGGGCATGCAGACCTCCGGCACCATCGTCGCGATCAACAAGGACCCCAACGCGCCGATCTTCCAGTTCTGCGACCTGGCGGTGGTGGGCGACCTGCACCAGGTAGTGCCTGCACTGGTTGCCGAAATCAACCGGCGTAAGGGTACGGCATAGCGAGGAGACGGAACCGCCAAGACGCCAAGACGCCAAGGACCCGCCAAGGTTAATGTGTAGGGGCACGATGCATCGTGCCCTTGCGCGTTTAAGTTGTTCGCAGCTTGGGTATCAGGTCCGTGGCTATGCGCTCGAAGATGTCGTTCTGGGTTGAGTTCCCTTGAGGGTACCACTCGGAGGGTGGGTAGTAGCAGATGATTTCGTTGATGCCTGCTTCCCGGTAGTTGCCGACCATATCCTCAAATGCACCTGCGGACTCAAACGGGCTGGCACCTGCAACACGCCCATATACCAGATAAGACCTGGTGATTTCGCCGGGGTCGCGACCTACCTGGGCGCAGTACTCATTGAGCATGTCGTTGCGCTGGCGGGTAACTTCCACGGCTTCCTCTGGAGACCCTACGCCCGCGGCATATGTGTTCCACCTATCGGCGTACTGAGCGGTTATCTTTAGCATAGCAGGACCCAGCGCGGCAATAGTTATAGGTATGCGTGGCTGCTGGATAGGGGCAGGACGTGTCACCAGGCTGTGCACCTGGTAGTGCTTGCCCTGGTAGGTAGTTACTTCGTTGCGCAGCATGCTGTCAATTATCTCCACTGTCTCCCGGAAGTGTGACACGCGTTCGGAGGGGGTATAGTCCTCAATACCTAGCATGGCAAAGCTAACATCGTGGCTCGTACCCGTGCCGAGACCTAGCTCCAGGCGGCCATTGGAAATGTGGTCTACGGTTAGCGCCTGCCGGGCTAGCATAGCAGGGTTGCGCAGAGCAAACGGACTCACGAGCGTGCCGAAGCGTATGGTGCTGGTCATGGTGGCGAGCGCAGGTAGCAGGCTCCAGGCTTCGTGCCAGGGGCTGTGGGGTTGGCGGTGGTTCACGAAGTGATCGGCTACCCAGACGCTGTCGAAGCCGAGTTGCTCTATGTACTGCCAGCGTTGCACGATTGTCGGCCAATCTGTGTTCTGGATTGTGATAATTCCGAACTTCATTTGAGATGGCATAGCCCCTACCTCCATCAAGCCAGCGCTGGACTTGGTTTCTGCTGACAAGTTTACCACCAGCTACAATACTCTGTGCCCCGCCTTGCGCTGCTTATTCATTTCTCTGGGAGTTCAAGATGTTATACTGGATTCGTGCCTATGACCCCTTACACCCCGATGGGAACTGACGAGCACCCGGTGGAGAGCGCACGCATGGGGCTGCTGTCGCAGCGGTATGATATGCTCTGGCTGGCGCTCGGTACGGTGCTGGTGACGGTGCTGGCCTTCGTGTTTCGGCAGTGGGGCGCGGACGGGCGATTGGCCCCGCCGCTGGACGACACCTTCATCCACTTCCAGTACGCGCGCCAGATGGCCGCCGGGCACCCGTTTGAGTACAACACGGGCGACCCGCCTTCGTCCGGGGCCAGTTCCTTTATATACCCGTTCTTGCTCGCCCCGGCTTTTGTCATGGGGCTTGACGGCCAGAAACCGCTGCTCTTTGCCGACCTGCTCAACTTCCTGGCGCACCTGGGTAGCGTGCTGCTCCTTTATGGGCTTGCGTTGCGGTTGGGCGGGCGTCCGCTGGCTCTCTTTGCCTCAATATTGCTCTTGCTCGACGGTAGGCTGAACTACATCTTTCTGTCAGGTATGGAGACGGGTCTCTTCATCTTCTCGCTGGTGGCTTTCTTCTGGCTGTTGTCGCGGGACCTGGATGCGGGGCGGTTTGTCTGGCTGGCGGTGGTCGGCTCGTTCGCGGCGCTGCTGAGGCCGGAGGGGCATATCATCATGTCGGTGCTGTGCGTGCTGGCGCTGGTGTTTGCGTGGCGGCGCGCTGGGAGGCTTCAGTCTCAGCACCTGTGGCTGCTGGTGCCTGTGTTGGCGGGGCTGATACCCTACCTAGCCAACTTGCTCATGACCGGGCAGTTGCAGTTCAACACCGCCGCCTCCAAATCGATATGGTACCTGCCTTACGCGCCCTTCTACGAGAACCTTTCACTCACGGCGGGCTGGGCCATTACAGAGGTGAAGAACACATATCTGGGGCTGGAGATCGGGAGGTCGCCCTTCCCGCTGCTCGCCCTGCCGGTTGCCGTGCTGGGCGCGGGTGTGGCGTTGAGCGGCGCGAGATATCGCTTCCTACACGCCGTGCTGGTGATTACCTTCCTGCTCGGCACCGCGCTGGCGTTGATGCTGCCGCCCATCCACTTCAACCGCTACCACATGCCGTACGACTTCATCTTCCTGCTCTACCTGGCGATTGGGGTGGTCGCCCTGGTGAGACTGGCGCTGTTAGCGGTCGGTCTGGCGAGAACGGAAGTAAGAGATAAGGGCGAGACGGTGGTATTGCCCCGGCATAGCTCGCGGCCCATGTGGTGGACGGGGTCGGCCGTGGCTGTGATGCTCCTGCCGCAGTTCGTGGGCTACTTTTTCGCGCTGGGGGATAGCGCCCGCGACATTTACCACCAGCAGATGGCCTTCAGCGCGTGGGTGAAGCAGTACACTCCACCCGATGCCCGCATAGGCGTGAACGACACCGGGGCGCACAAGTATATCAGCGACCGCTACGTTATCGACCTGATAGGGCTGACCAACAACCGCCTGCAAGGGGCCTACTTCGGCGGTTGGGGCACCATCTACGACAGACTGGCGGCCATGCCCGAACAGGAGCGCCCCACCCACCTGCTCATCCACCCCAATGTCTTCCTCAACGGCGTGGACGAGAGCGTGGCCGGGAGCCTCATTACGCCCGTGTACTCCATAGGCGTGCAGAACCCCATCATCACCGCTGGGAGCGTGGAGACGCTCTACAGGGTAAATTGGGAGTACGCGCTCTTGAGCGAGCCGCAGACTTACGTGCTACAGCGGGACAAACAGCCGCTGGACATGCTCAACGTGGGCGACGTGGCCGACGAGAAGCGGCACGGCTACGACATTTCGGCCCGCCAGTCCACCTTTTCAGCGCCCAAGTCCATCGTCACCACCGCGTTCTACGAAGGCCAGGAGTTCGCCCTCAGCGAGAGCGGTCGCAGGCACTCAGGTTGGGAGGAGTTCGCGGTAAAGAGCGTGCCCGGCCAGCCCCTCACCCTGGTATCGCGCACGCGGTTGAGGCCGGAGGGCGAGCAGACGGTGGTAGTGTCGGCTAACGGCAGGCAGGTGGGCGTTTGGAAGATGACCGACGAGGTCGGCGGCGGCTGGCAGGAGTACGAGTACACCATCCCGGCTGAGTTCGTCACGGGGGATAGCACGGTCATACGGCTGGACGCGACGGCTGATCCTGGGGGGCCGGGGTTTGCCAGTTACAGGTATTGGGTGTATGGGCCTTAATGGAAAGGTTAGCACATCGTAACTGTCGCCGCAGCAGGGGCAGGAAAACTCGTTTTTGTTGCGGAACAGGATATCCAACAATTGGCGTCACCCAAGACATCCAACAATTGGCGTCACATAAGTGAAGGGGGCAAAGGACGACGCCCGGCGATTGATAGAATTGATACAGTAGAAGAAACAGGGTAGCAACGATGACGCCCAGCGATTGAAATCGCGGGCTACACTTTGCGAAGTCCCCGAAGGGGACTGGCTTTATGCTAAAGGGCTTCTTTTGAGGTCGAAACGTTACTTAAGGAGTCCGCCGCAGCGCGGACTTTGCAAGTTGTAGCCCGCGATTTCAATCGCCGGGCGTCGTCCTTTGCCCCGTCTCGATCCACCCTTTCGCCAGGGATGTCCTGGCGGCTATGCTAGGTGTGTATTGCTACGACTCGATCCAATCTGGAGTACCATGCCAACTACTCTTGAGGTTTGTCCCAGGATAGTTTATCATCATTCGCAGGGGCCGCTATCCGCCACTTCTATTCTCCCGGCAAAGTAGCGCACCCTCTTTTCCAAGCCTCTTTGCGAGTGGGACGTGACGAGTGACCAGTTACGCGTTACGAGTTACGGGTTACGAATCACGCCTCACTCGTCACTTACTTTCCTGACAAGGAGCGCACATGGTACCTACAACGGAGTGGTACTTCTACCTCCTGCTCGTGGTCCCGATGCTCGTGTCGGTGGGCTGGTTCCTCTTCAGGGTGAACCAGCTTGTGCAGTTCGCGCTGCTGGGTACCGACAACAAGCGTACAGACGCGTGGGGCACCCGCCTCAAGCTGGTTGGCACCTACGTCTTCGGACAGCTTCGGATGTACAACCGCAAGTCGTACACGTGGGCTGGCATCGCGCACTTCTTCACCTTCTACGGCTTCCTGGTTATACAGGTGACCACCCTGGTGCTGTTCGCGCAGGGCCTCTTCCCCGGCCTGCACGTGCCGTTCTTCAGCGACAATCCGGGCTGGCTGCTATTCGTTGACATAATACAATTTCTGGTGCTCATGTCGATGGCCTCCTTCTTCTGGCGCAGGTTGGTGACCAAGCCGGAGCGGTTGACGGACAGCCTGGGCGCGCTAGGGATATTAGGTGCCATCTCGCTGCTGATGATTTCGGCGCTGGTGTTGCAGGGCATACGCATCAACCTGGGCGACGAGCCTGCCGAGTGGCGGCCTTTCTCCATCGCGGCGGGCAGCCTCTTCGCGGGGCTGAGTGCCGACGTGCAGACCTTCATCCACGGTCTGTCGTATTTCGTGCACCTGTTCATCGTGCTCGGCTTCCTGGTCTATATTGTCTACTCCAAGCACCTGCACATCCTCACCTCCATCCTCAACGTCTTCTTCTACGACCTCACACCGAAGGGCGCAATGAAGCCGATAACGGACATTGAAGAGCGCATCGAGAACGAGAAGACGCTGGGCGTGGCCTCGATACAGGACCTGGGCTGGAAAGACCTGATGGACACCGTGACCTGCACCGAGTGCGGGCGCTGCCAGGACGCCTGCCCCGCGTGGCTGACCGACAAGCCCCTCTCCCCCAAGAAGCTGATACTCGACTTACAGGAGCACTTCCTGGAAGTAGCCCCGGTGCAGTTGGGCAAAGTCGAAAAGAAGGGGCCGTTGCAGATGCTGGCGATGGGCAAGCTTGGCGGCGCGGAGCAGGACCCTGGTCACCAGGCCGAGGAGCTACCGTTGGTCGGCGGCTGGATCATGGACGAGACGCTCTGGTCGTGCACCACCTGCCGGGCCTGCATGGAGGCGTGTCCTGTCTTCATCGAGCACGTGCCCAAGATCACGGGCATGCGCCAGTACCTCGTCATGCAGGAGAGCCGCTTCCCCAGCGAGTTCAACCGCCTCTTCCGCAACCTGGAGCAGCGCGGCAACCCGTGGGAGTTCCCCGCCAGCCAGCGCGACGCCTGGGCCAACGGCCTCAACGTGCCCGCGCTGAGCGACCTCTACGCCCAAGCCGAAGAAGAAGGCCGCCCCTTGTTTGCAGCCCCTCAACTCATAACCAAAGTGGAACACGAAGCCATCTCCCACGGCGACCCGGCTATCACCACCGAAACAGAACCCGAAAATCCAAAATCTAAAATCCAAAATCCAAAATCGGCAGAGCCTTTGGTCGAAGTCCTCTACTTCGTCGGCTGTCTCGGCTCGTTCGACGCTCGCAACCAGCGAATAGCCCAGTCGCTGGCGCAGGTGCTGACGGAGGCGGGGGTGCGCTTCGGCATACTCGGCAAGGAGGAAAGCTGTTGCGGAGACCCCGCGCGGCGGCCCGGCAACGAGTACCTGTTCCAGATGATGGCGCAGGCCAATATCGAGCTGTTCAACACCTACGGGGTGAAGAAGGTGCTCACCTCCTGCCCGCATTGCTTCAACACGCTCAAGAACGAGTACCCGCAGTTCGACGGCAACTATGAAGTGGTGCATCACTCCGAGTTCGTCAACGACCTCATCAAAGAGGGGCGCATCCAGCTTGCCAACAAGGTCGAGCAGGCGATCACGTACCACGACCCCTGCTACCTGGGTCGCTACAATGACGTGTACGACGCTCCCCGCGCCGTACTGGAGGCGATACCGGGCGTGGAGCTTAGGGAGATGAAGCGCAGCCGCAACAACGCCCTGTGTTGCGGGGCCGGTGGCGGGCGCATGTGGCTGGAAGAGCACGTCGGGCGGCGCATGAATCAGAACCGCATGGACGACGCCCTGCTGACCGGCGCGCCCACCCTGGCCGCTTCCTGCCCCTTCTGCACCTCCATGTTCGAGGATGGAATCAAAGGCAAGGACGCGGGCGACCAGATACGCCTGATGGACATCGCGGAGCTTGTGTCGCTGTCCATGAGCCGAGATGGCAGCGGCCTCAAGCGGGGCGATGGCACGGCACCAGACCCAGGCCCCACCACCAACACCGACCCCCTGGCTACGGGCGGGGGCGTGGGCGACCCCGCGAAGGAAGAGCCGCCTAGCCTGGCACAAAGTTGACGCCGATTAAGGAAGCAGGAAGTTGTCTATTTGATCGGCGTGATAAGGGTATCTCATAGAGTATCAAAATTGCTCTTCTAAGTTGGAACAGTAGCAGTATTTCATGCTACAAGTTATATCTAGATGCCGGAGAAGTGCCACAGAAACGTTTCACAACGGGCGTATATTTTGAGGCTTGGAGATCCTTGATGGATGAGTTGGAGCCTTTGCTCACAAAGCTGGGTTATAGCCCTATGTGGTTAGAGTATGGCCTGATTGATGAAGAACTTCTACGACAGCAGAGCAACCAATTTGATGCGTCACATGACAAACATACTGAGCACTACCGATATAAGGCCTTTCAATCCTTTCTAGATCGGAGGGCGATCCTTGATGATGTTAGCCTTGATATGTATATTCACTTGGCGCAACTAGATGAAGACCCTACGATGCGGCAGTCGGCTCTAATCCTGCTGGTCAGGTATCCCCATTTGACGGAAACGCAATTGGCTCGTCTCGGCAAGCATCCTGCTTTTGCCTCCCTCGTTGTGCAGCGTAGCATCCGACGGATACGAGCATTGCGCAAATTGCCACCAACTGATACGTCGCACTAGCTGCGATGCCTGCTAAGAGTGACACCCAATGAGCGAACTATCCGACAACATTAAGACGACCGCCGCCGCCGTGAGGGAGCGACTTCCTAATGGTTGGCAGCCTGACGTGGCTATCATACTCGGCTCCGGCCTGGGTGCGCTCGCGGATGAAGTGGACGCGGTGGCCTCCGTTCCCTATGGCGAGATACCGGGTTTCGTGCAATCAACTGTCATAGGGCACGCAGGCAGGCTGGTGTTCGGCATGCTGGAAGGCACCCGTGTGGCGGTGATGCAGGGGCGGGTCCACTTTTACGAGGGGCTTAGCTTGCAGCAGACCACCTTCCCGGTGCGCGTGCTGCGTGAGCTAGGGGCGCACACGTTGGTGGTGACCAACGCCGCTGGTGGCCTCAATCCTGCCTTCACACCCGGCGACCTGATGCTGATAGAGGACCACATCAATATGCTCGGCTGGGGCGGCCAGAACCCTCTCATCGGCCCCAACGACCCCGACCTGGGGCCGCGCTTCCTGCCGATGGACCCGGCCTACGACCCCGACCTGCTTCGCAAGGCGCGAGAGGCCGCCGAGGAGTGCAACCTCGACCTGAAGCGTGGCGTATACATTGTACTCGCCGGGCCGAACTTCGAGACCCGCGCCGAGATGCGGGCGTTACGGCAGTGGGGCGGGGACGCGGTTGGCATGTCCACTGTGCCCGAAGTGATAGTGGCGCTACATGGTGGCATGAAGGTTGTAGGCATATCCAATATCACCAACATGGCGCTCCCCGACAACGAAGAGCCGGTCAACCACGAAGACGTGCTGAAGGTGGCCGCAGAGTCGGGGCCAAGATTTATCCGGTTGATGAAAGCTTTAGTAAAGCGAATAGGATCTGAAACGTAACGCGTAACACGTAACACGTAATCACCCTTAGAGCAGCTTTATGTGTTACTCGTCACTAGTTACGTGTTACGCGTTACGTGTTACGTGTTACTCGCTGAGAAGGAGAAACCGACATGGCAGAGCATAAGGAAGACGACGGGCTGAGCAAGGCGCTGGGCGTGATTATCGCGCTTGGGGCGCTGGCAGTTGGCGTGGGCGCGGCCCTGGCGAACAACGAGCGCACGCGGCAGATGCGCGCGGAGATGAAGCAGCGGCTTGACGAGCTTGGCAGGCGTGTGGACGACCTGTCGGGGGAGGCCCAGAAGCGCGCCGGTGGGCTGGCTTCCCAGGCGCAGCACGTCATCGAGGAGCGCCGTCCCGAAATCGAGCAGACGATACAGCGCACCCGCGAGGTGGTAACGCAAGGTCTCGACAGGGCCAGGACCGCCGTAGAGCAGGGCGCGGAAAAGGCGCAGGAGTACGTGCAACGGGTTGGCTCGCAGGTAGGCGATGCCGCAGGTGAGGCTACCGACTCGGCCAGCGACGTGGTTGGCGTCAGCACCGACGACCTGGGTGACAACGTGGGTGAACTGGCAGCGTCGGTGGGTGAGCGCGCCGGAGAAGCGGTAGAGGACGCTCAGGCGGGCTTGCAGGACGCAGGCGCTACGGTGCAGGACTGGACGGGTGAGGCGGGCCAGCAACTCTCTGAGATGCTGTCAGAGGCAGGTGAGCACGCATCCGACGCGGGCGAGCAGGCCGGTAGCACCGTTCGAGACTGGACCTCCGCCACGTTCGAGACGAGCGACAGTGAAGGTTTCGATTCTGCCTCAACGGACGGCGGAGAGAGTAGTGGCGGACAGAACTGGTACGAGCAAGAGGCCCAGGGCGATAGCGGCGATAGCGGCAATGGAGGTCAGGGAGAGCAAGCAGGCCAGGGCGGAGGCGTTGGCTACACGCAAGCTACGCTTGGAGACCTCGGTTTTGATCGTGGCGGCGGGACCTCTACCGATAACCCGGACCTGGATGATGCTGATGCCGACATAAACGCGGACGATACTGCCTCCGGTGGTGACGACTCGATTGGCGTTTCAGACGACTCGGGCAACTCGGGTGCTTCCGGCGCGGAACAGCCAAGAGGCATAGGTACCGCTCCCCTGATGGAGAACCTGGGCACGGCGGGCCTGGACTCGCTGCGCGGTGACGATTTCTCCAGCGGCAACGAGTTCGGCGCGGCCACGGAAGACGTGTGGGGCGAGGGCACCTTTACGGAGCAGGCGGCGGGTGAGTCGGGCTACCAGATGAGCGGCTCCATTAGCACGCACGAAAGCGGCTCCACCGGGAGCGAGGGTGGAGAAGGCGGCGATGATAGTGCGGACGCTACGGACGCTACGGACACGATGGAACAGGGAGACGGCGATATAACACGCATCGACTACGACCAGCAGACCGGCGGCCTGATTTCCTCGGGCAGGGCGGGCTGGGCCAACACAAGCGAGCTTTCGGAGGCCAGTATGAGCGGTGAAGCAGGCGGCGCGGGCGCTCCCGAGTTCGGGGGCGGGGGCGAGACAGAGGGCGGATATGGCAGTTCAGACGCATCGGGCGAGTCCGGCGCGCAACCCGACTTCTCCTCGGGGCAGCAGACCATCCCCTTCCGCAACGACAACCCAGGAGAGAACCTGGAGACGGACAACGAGCCACCCCACCCAGGCGACACCTCCACCACTGACAGGTCACAGACTCATTAGGAGCTAAACGCCAAGACGCCAAGACGCGGAGGACGCGCCAAGGATGTTGAGGTTGGGAGAGTAGTAAGAGGAGCAGGGTACGTGATGTCGTACCCTGCTCCTCTGTCTTGAATAGACGCTATCTTAAGAACACTATCGAACATTAGCACATGGCCCCACTATGTCATTTCGAACGGAGTGAGAAATCTCGTCCTCTATGCAGGTGTGACTTTTTGCTCACGAGACTCTACGTTATAGAAAGGTGATATTTGGGTTGTGAGGGACGAGATTTCTCACTTCGTTCGAAATGACATAGTTGGGGCCTTGTGCTCATATTCTATTCTGTCATTGTTGAGATAGCTCCTGACAACCCTTAACCTACTTGGCGCGTCCTTGGCGTCTCCGCGTCTTGGCGTTTAGCTCCTGAACATATCCCCTGGGTCATAGACAGCTTCCCCGCCGATGATGGTTGCGAGGGGGTGTGCGTCCTTTATCTCCTTCGGGTCGATGGTGAAGATGTCGCGGTCGAGTATAAGGAGGTCGGCTGCGGAGCCGGGGGCGAGGGTGCCGGTCACGCCGGGGAGGTAGGGCGCGGAGCGGGCGGCCCACTCGGTGTAGGCGCGCACGGCCTCTTCCACCGTGAGGCGTTCTTGCGGGTACCAGCCTTCTTCCGGTTGGTCGTCCTCGTCCTGGCGCGTTACGGCGGCGTGGATGCCCAGGAACGGGTTGGGCGACTCCACCGGCGCATCCGAGCCGAATGCCAGGTGCGCCCCCGCTTCCAGCAGGCTCCTCCAGGCGTAGCCGTAGCGCGAGCGAGCACCCCACAGGCGGTCGGCGGCGTGCATGTCGGAGGTGGCATGTATGGGCTGCATGGAGGCTACCACCCCCAGCGCCGCGAACCTGGGGATGTCGTCATGCTGGACAAGCTGCGCGTGCTCTATACGGTGGGGCATGTTCGGCGGTAGGGGCCTGGTAATACGGGACCGCGTCTTCTCGAACGCATCCAGCACCCGTCGGTTGGCGGCGTCACCTATGGCGTGGATGGCGCATGGGATGCCCGCTTCGGCGGCGCGTACGATAGCGTCTTCCATCTCCTCCTGCGGGATGGTGCTGATGCCGTAGTTGCCTGTCGTGCCCTCGAACGGCTCAAGCATCTGCGCGGTCATCGAGCCTAGGGAGCCGTCGCTGAATATCTTCACCGGGCCGGTCCTGAGCCGCTCGGACCCGAACCCCGTGCGCAAGCCGGTGCGAATCGTCTCGTCCAGCCGGTAATAGGCGAGCAGGTGCACCACGCGCATCTTTAGCTCGCCCCGCGCGTCAAGCTCCTGCAAGGCGTGGAAGGCGTCCGGCCCCTCCGGGCTGTGGAACCCGACCAGGCCCATGCTCGTGAGCACCTCGAAGCCGTCCCGCATGGCCGCGCGCGCATCGCCCCGCGCCTCGTCTATGGCGTTGCGCACGATGCGGGTGGCGCTCTCGTAGAACATGCCGTTCGGCTCGCCCCTCTCGTCCGTGCCGATAGCCGCGCCCGCAGGCACCGGGGTATCGCGCGTCACGCCCGCCCGTTGCAGCGCCAGGCTGTTCACCCAGCAGCTATGCAGGTCCTTGCGGTCGAGGAAGACCGGGTTCTGCGGGGCCACCCTGTCGAGATCGTGGCGGGTGGGGTAGTCGGGCGGCGACCAGAGGTTGTTGTTCCACCCGCCGCCAATCACCCAGCGGCCAGGCCCAAGCTCCCGCGCCTTCTCGGCCACGATGCGCAACGCCTCCTCTTTGGAGCGCACCCCCTCCAGGTTGACCAGGGCCAGGCTGCGGGCGTAATCGAGGAAGTGAATGTGCGCGTCAATCAGCCCTGGAATGATGGCCCGGCCCCCCGCGTCTATGCGCCTGGTCACATTCGGCAGGTACTCCAACTCCCGCGAGCTGCTTACGGCCACTATCCTCCCATCGCGCATGGCTATGGCCTCTGATTGGGGCCTGCGGTGGTCCATTGTGTAGACGCGGGCGTTGGTGATGATGGTAGTTTCGGGTGTGGGCAGAGTGCTCCAGGATGTCATGTTGTCTCCTCTGATGGGATTGGCCGCATATTATAGCATGGGAAGGACCCCCGTTCTGGTAAGATATGTGTTAGTCGTGTGCCGGACCTGGAGTTTTCCGGCACCCTTTACGGCTAAGTGCAACCAGGAGGTGAGCGATGCGAAACAAACTTGCTTGTGCCGTGTTGCTGGCGCTCATCTTATGCTGCCTGCAAATGACGGTACCGCAGAGGGCACTCGCTTGCAGTTGCGTAGGGCCACCTACTGTCCAAGACGCCGTCAATGATGCCGATGCGGTGTTCCTGGGGACGGTCATCAGCGTCACTCCCCGGAACCCTGCTGGCCCTAATACGTGGGCATCAAATGAGGTAGCGTTTTCGGTCCTTACAGTTTGGAAGGGCGTAATGCGACCGCAGGCTCTCCTGGTGACCGGTTCCGGAGGGGGCGATTGTGGTTATGTTTTTAACCCAGGCGACACCTACCTGGTTTACGCGTACAGCAGCCATCCCGGCTCGCCGGTCTTCTTCATTGGCAATCTCAGGGTTGAGATTCCTATTGGCACGAAGCAATTCGGCACAAGTATATGCACCAGGACGGTCCCGCTTGCACTGGCTGCCCAGGACCTGGCGCAACTCGGTCCGGGCGCTCAGCCCACGCAAACCGACCTTCTTGGCTTGGTGCTAGACAACCTGCTGGCCGTCATAGCGGGTGTTGCCGCCCTGCTTATAGTGCTCGTCCTGTATTTGCTCCGGCGCAAGCGGCAGCGGACCTTCAGGCTCAAGCCGTAAGCGTGCCCTGTGCTATAATGCGCGTGCCGGGCGCTAGCAATGATGACCAGCTTGGAGGGAACGATGGCGGACGCACAATCTGCGGGCGAGGGGCGCGTAGCGGTGGTCGGTACCGGTAGCTGGGGCACCACCTTGGCGATATTGGCCTCGCGGCAGGGCCGTCCCACGCACCTGCTGGCCCGCACGCCCGAAGAAGCCTCCCGCCTAGCCTCCGATGGTGAGAACCGCCGGTTCCTCCCCGGCTACCCTTTCCCTCCCGGCCTCGTCACCACCGCCGACCGCGAAGAGGCCCTGCACGGTTGCGACATGCTGCTGATGGTGGTGCCCTCGCAGACGATGCGCGCCAACATCCTCACGCTTAAACCCTATTTGCGCCCCGGCGGGACCATTGTTGTAAGCTGCGCCAAGGGGCTGGAACTGGGCACGATGCTCCGCATGAGCGAGGTGATAGTGCAGGAGCTTGGCGCGGAATGGGACGAATGGGTGGGCGCGCTGTCGGGGCCGAACCTGGCGAAAGAGATCGTGGCGGGCAGGCCGGCTACCACCGTTGTCGCGGCTACAAGTCTGGACACGGCTCGCAAGGCGCAAGAACTGCTCACGGGCGGGCGCTTTAGAGTCTACACCAACCCCGACCTGGTGGGTGTGGAGCTTGCGGGGGCGCTCAAGAACATCATCGCGGTGGCGGCTGGCATGGCAGACGGCATGGAGGCGGGCGACTCCTCGAAGGCGGCGCTCATCACGCGCGGGTTGGTAGAGATTGGGCGGTTGGGGCTGGCCGCCGGGGCCGCGCTCTTCACCTTTGCCGGGCTGGCGGGACTGGGCGACATGATAGCCACCTGCGCCTCTCCGTTGTCGCGCAACCGCACACTTGGCGAGATGCTGGCGCGGGGCAAGACGTTGGAGCAGGTGAAGGCTGATTTCGGCGGCCAGGTAGCCGAAGGGGTGACCACCACCGTCGCCGCCCGCGAGATGGCCGCGAACAAGGGCGTGGAGATGCCCATCACGGAGCAGCTATACCAGGTGCTGTTCGAGGGGAAGCCGCCGATGTCGGGTCTGAACGCTTTGCTGACAAGAGAGCCGACGGATGAGTTCCTGTCGCTGGGGGTGAATGGTTCCGAGGATTCCGACGCTGAAAGTATAGCCTGATGGCATCTCGGGTGGGTATTAGTAGCACGAGAGGTTGCGATGAGAACGAAAGCGCGGGCCACAACTGAAGACCTCTACCATGTGCCGGAGAACGGCAAAGCCGAGCTTGTGAATGGGGAGTTAGTGCTGATGTCACCTACAGGAGAAGCACCCAGCCGGGCGGGAGGCAGGATTTACATCAGCCTGGACGCTCATGAACGTAACGTGGGCGGAGGGTACGCATTCCCGGACAACGCCGGCTTCATCGTCAATCTTCCCCACCGTGGGTCTTTCAGCCCTGACGCTGCCTGGTACGCAGGGCCTCTCAGGGGCAGCGGCAAGTTTCTCAACGGCGCACCTGCTTTCGCCGTGGAGGTACGTAGCGAAGGTGATTACGGTGCTGCGGCAGAACGGGAGATGGCTTCCAAGAGGGCTGATTATTTCGCCGCAGGTACTCTTGTGGTGTGGGATGTAGATGTACTGAAGGACAGGGTGGTGAGAGTATACCGCGCCGGTGACCCACAGCGCCCGACGGTGTACGGCAGCGGCCAATTGGCGGAGGCCGAGCCTGCGGTACCCGGCTGGACAATGCCGGTGGACGACTTACTTCCCTGAGCACACCCGCGCAAGCTTAGGGTTAGCGGCGAGGAAGCTTAGAAATGTCCCAGCTTGGATAGGTCCTCCACAGGCTCTTCTTCTTCGCCTGCGTTGGCGCGGGCTACGTAGTAGTCCAGCATGCGAGTGAGCGGCCTTGCCGTGACCGCCCCGTACACCAGGCCACCAAGCCCGACCGACAGTATGAGCACCTCTACTGGCCCGCCTATTCCTCCCAACAAGGACGAGAACAGTATGGCGACGGTCGCGGCTAGCGCACCCGCTATCATGTTCGGGATCACCCAGGCCCCTTGCGGGTCTAGGTGGCGCAAAGCGCTCGGCCTCTGCGCGAAGCCCATCACCACCCCCGCTACGCCTCCGCCCACCACGTAGAACATGATGCCGATGATGACTATGGCTAGCCCGCCTATTGTCGGTCCCAGCACCCAGGCGGCGATGCCGCCAAGCCCGGAGAACAGCGCCCACTCACCCAGCAGCGGGCGTTTCGTGAAGTATTGCAACACCAGTCCCTGCGTAAGCCCCACCATAAGCCCGTCTAGAAGGCCGAGCAGGGCAAAGGGCAAAGCAAGGTCCAGCATCGAGCCGGTCTCGCCCGAGCCGCCCCAGGTGACGAACAGGCTCACGATGCCGAAGGCGCTTATGCCCGCTACGTGTCCGAGGGCATTCGCCAGTATCCAGTAGAGCCAGGCGTTGCGCATGGACTGCTCGGTGAATTGAGCGTTGGAGGTTTGGTTTGTTGCTTTTTGAAGGGCCATAGTAGATTACTGCTCTCTAGGTTACTACTGCTATACGAACTGCAAGCCCGTACAGATATTACATTATGGCACATAACCTGGCAAAGTGGCTCGCATGAAGTCATGGTTCCGGTGTGACGGTGGCAGTATCGGGCAGACTCCAGGCGTTCAGGTAAGCGCCGGAGGTCCAGTAGACAAAGCCGTGAGACACCGCAGGCCCGGTCCACGACGGCCCCGAGTCCTCGGGTTCGATGGCGCGCAGCAGTGTGCCGGTATGCTCGTCATATACATGCAGCGCGCCGTTCAGGTTGAGGAATATAAGGCCATTGGCTATAGCCATGTTCCCCAACGTGTAGTCGGGCAGAGGCACGGGGGTCCAGCGGTCCGCCCCGGTGGTCGGGTCCACCGCGTACAAGTGGCTGCCGGTGTCTTTGTACCCCTCAAAGAATAGCGTACCGCCTTGCCCGAACGTCGGATCGTAAGCCGGGGTCATAGCAATTGCCGCGTTTTCGTGCCTGGCCCAGATCGGCCCCGCTTTGATGTCATCGATAGCATAGACTCGGATGGCCCCGTCCTTGTGGCTGGCGGCTACCAGCGTGCGGCCCTGGCTGTCGTTGAAGATAACGGGAGTGCTGCCCCAGTCCTGGTCGTCGTTCAGCGCGCCTTGCTTATCAGCTTGTATTACGTCCAGGCTGAGGGCATCCAGTGACACCAGCGCCCGGTTCAACGGCCCGTCATGGCCTTCAAAGTCCTCGCCGGTTGCCACAACAAGAGTCCTGGCGTCGGGGCTGAGAGTGGGCGCGTGCCATACGCCTCCACCCGCCTTGCCATTCGGCACGACAAAAAGCCTCGCCAAGTGCCTGCCGCTGCCCAGGTCAACGCTACGTACCTCTCCGCGCACCGAGGGGTTGTCGCAGTGGGACGCCGCGCCATAGTAGGCCCTACCGTGCGCGAGCAGAGGAGACGCCCAGGCGAAACCGCTTGGCCCCACGTCGAGGGGGTCTCGCCAGAGGGTCGCGCCTGTGTCCGCGTCCAGGCCGTAATAGGCAGCGTCACCACCGCCCACGACCACTATTGAACCCAGAATGGCAGCCGTGGAGCCGATCCCTACTTCGATCCCTTCGGCAGAGCAATCCGTCGAAGCGTAGCCGAGGCTCACCTGCCACAGGGGAGCGCCGGACGAAGCCTCGAACGCAAAGAAGTTAGGCCCGGCGTGCGCGCTCCCGCCGATATACACGCGGCCGTTTGCCACGCTGGGTGCGCTGCCTGCGGGTATGCCTTCGGGGTTTATTACCGCCCGCCAGCGTGGTACTAGGCTGTCTATGTTGGTTGCACTCAGCGCTCGCTCGTGCGGGTTGAAGCTCGTGCGGCTCACGTCGTGTCCCAACATGGGCCAGTCACCTGGGGTATTAGCATCCCTGTTAGCAGAAGTGGTCGTGCCCACACGTGGGGCTACATAGACGAACGCAGCAACCAGCGCGAGTAAGAGGATGGCAGCCCAAAAGACTAGGGAGGGTGTGAGTCGCATATCATTCCGCGCCCGCATTTGGTGCAGTCAGGCTCAAAGTAGCGGTTGCTTGTAGAAGCCATCGCTTAAATCCGGCCTCCATAAAAAGCACCCAAAGCCTCAACCATGTCATTTCGAACGAAGTGAGAAATCTCGTCCCTGAGCACCACGTTTCCTCTTTCTTACGGTGCAGAGTGACTGAAGGCAAGGTGGTATTTGGGTATCGAGGGACGAGATTTCTCACTTCGTTCGAAATGACATGGGTCCGACTCTGCCGCCCTACTTGGTCGTACTATTTATGAGATAGCTTCTAATACCACCTCGCCATGCAGGGGCTGAAATCTGGCCTCTGCTCACTGTGGACTACATAGCGCCCTGTATTGCTCTGAAGCCAGGAACAGGGGCACAAAGTACGATGCGCTGGGCGACAAATCGAGTTGAAGCGCCTGCTCCGGCGGTACGAACGTCATCGCCTGGCCTTCTCCCAGCACAATGTCTCCTTGTTGAGCCTGCGTGGTGGCGCAGTAGACGAACCACTCCCTGGTCGTGCTGCTGGGGAAAGGCAGGTGCCGCGTATGCTGGAAGAGAGCAAGCGGCCCCTCTACCTTCAGTCCGGTTTCCTCCAACAACTCGCGCCTGGCGGCGGTTTCCGGCTCCTCCCCCGATTCGATGCCGCCTCCGGGCAGCGCCCACTTGTCGGGTGCTACCGGGGCACCACTATCGCGGTGCTGTAGGAGGATTCGCCCTGTGGGGTCTACCAGTAACACCGCGGCAATTCGACGTCTCGTATCGCTCACGTGTGGCGCGTCCGGGCGGGCATTCCTAGTTTTCCCGGTCGAGAGATTGCACCAGTCTCTCCACCTGCTGCGGGACCGGGTTGAATGGGTCGCGCAGGAGGATGGTCTGCTCGCGATGGGGGCCGACCGACACCATGTCTATGGGCGTCTGGAGGATGCCGGTGATGCGGTCGAGATAACGCCGGGCGTTGTCGGGCAGGTCGGACCACTTGCGCGCACCCGAGGTGTCGGCCAGCCAGCCTGGGTAATCTTCGTACTGAGGCTCTACTTGCTCGAGCATCTGGATGTCGGCGGGCATATGGTTCAGGTGGGCGTCGTTCACCTTGTAAGCGGTGCAAATCCTGATCGTTTCCATCTTGTCGAGCGCGTCCAGCCGGGTAATTGCCAGCCCTGTGACGCCGTTCAGCAGGCACACGTACTTGCCCGCCACCGCGTCGAACCAGCCTACTCGCCGCGGGCGGCCGGTGACGGTGCCATATTCGCGGTGCCCTTCGCCGCCTTGCTCGCGCAGGAAGGTCGCTTGCTCGCCGTGCATCTCGGTGGGGAATGGCCCGGACCCCACGCGCGTCTGGTAGGCCTTGAACACGCCCACGATGGAGCTAAGCCGGTTGGGTGGCGTGCCGGACCCGACGCACATGCCCGCCGCCGTGGGGTTGCTGGACGTTACATAGGGGTAGGTGCCGAAATCGAGGTCGAGCAGGGCGGCCTGCGCGCCTTCCAGGAGCACGCTACGGTTGTCAGCGACCGCGCGGGAGATTACAAGCTCAGTGGGCATGATATGCTTGCGCAGCCGCTGTCCCTGCTCCACGAGCCGCAAGTACGTCTTATGCACGTCAACGGGCTTCGCGTTGTAGACCTGCGACAGGAGGGCGTTCTTGGCCGGTATCACCGAGGACAGCTTGGTGAGCAGCGACTCGTCATTGAGCAGGTCGCCCATGCGAATGCCGACGCGGGCTGTGCGGTCTACGTAAGCGGGTCCGACGCCCCGGCGGGTGGTGCCTATCGGCCCGGTGCCGGTGCCTTCGCGTGCGTCCTCCTCCAGGCCGTCCAGCAGCTTGTGGTAGGGCATGATGACGTGGGCACGATCGCTGATGAGCAGGCGCGACACGTCCACTCCCGCCGCCGTGAGGGTGTCCATCTCGTCCAGCAGCACCTCAGGGTCAACCACTACGCCGTTGCCGATGATGGAGACGGCCTGCGGGTTGAAGATGCCTGAGGGGGTGAGGCGCAGGCGGAAGGTGCCCAGTTCGTTGACGATGGTATGCCCGGCGTTGGTGCCACCGTTGCAGCGCGCCACCACGCCCGCCTGCTCCGAGAGCATGTCAACTATCTTGCCCTTACCTTCGTCGCCCCACTGGCAACCTATGACTGCTACTACTGGCACGCTTGTCTCCAATATGTGAATAGTTCGCCGGTGCGCCCTCTGTGTCTTCAAAGTGCTAGCGCAGATTTAGGATGTGCTATACGAACAGGGGTACATGGCTGAGCCTGGACAGGCGCTCCTCCAGTTCGGCGCGCACCACGTTCTCATCAAAGCGGCTGGCGGCGTCGAGCACCTTCGGTAGCAGGTGGATGTCACCCACGGTGCACAGGAAGATGCCCGGCCTAGATAACGCCCACCAGGTAGCAGCGTCTATGTCGTCCTGGTCTTCCAGCGGCCGGTACCAGGTCGAATGCGTGTGTTCGTCGCCGGACCAAGGTTTGTAGGCTATAGACTTGATGGTCTGCACCGCCGTGTTGCGCTCCCGGCAGGTCTCCATCAGCGCGTCGAAGTTTGCGGCGTAATACTCGTTCTGCATGGTGATGTAGTTGTAGGGCAGCAGCACCGAGTCGAAATCGAAGCGCTCGAGGCTGCGGCGGTGTGTGGCGGCTATCTGCGTGCCGTGCCCCGTGACGCCAATGCCCCGGATAAGCCCCTGCTCTTTGGCTTCAACAGCCGCTTCCAGCACGCCGCCGGGACTGAGGGCGGTGTCCCACTCAATCGGGTCGGCCAGGTTGTGCAACTGCCACAGGTCTACGTGGTCGATGCCCATACGGTCGAGTGAGCGGTGCAGTTCTTCCCTGGCAGGTCCAGCCTGGCGCTGCCCGGTCTTGGTGGCAACGAAGAAGCTATCCCGGTGCTGCTTGAGCCAGGGGGCGATGCGAAGCTCGGCTTCACCGTAACTTGCGGCTACGTCGATGTGGTTCACGCCATATTGAAGCAGCACATCCAGCGTGCGGTCCGCGTCCTCTTGCGAAACGGAACCGAGCGCGGCTGCCCCAAACACCATGCGGGTGCTCTCATGCCCAAGCCGTCCGAACGGTAGCGTGGGGATTGGCATGCCTGTTCTCCTAACGGCTGTAAGCTTATGTTGCGAGCTACTTCACCACGCGTAAGTGGTCGCGCCCGGATGTTTGCTTGGGTGGCCTGCCTCTGCGCCTCTGCGCCGGTTGCTGGTCCTCCGCGCCTGCCGCCAGGTCGCTGGTGATTTCGGCTCCGGGGTCGGGCTGTTCCGGCTGTTCGCTCTTTTTGGCACGGCCTTTGCGCTTGGGCTTGGCTTCGCCTTCCTCGTCCTCGGCTGCGACCTTGGTGCGGCCCGCGAGGAAGGTCTCTATGTCGAAGTCGCCGGAGAGCTTCTTCTCATCGAACTCGGCCTGCATTTGAGCCAGCTTCTCGGTGAGGCCGGGCACTACCTCGGCGGCATCGACGATATTATACCTGTAACCCTGTTCGGTCAGGAATAGCTGCCGGTTGGTAGAGAAGTCCTGGTCTTTGGTGTCGCGGGTGACGAGCGAGTAGAAATTGGCGATGGAGCCGTCCTTCTTGGGGCGAAGGATGCGGCCCAGGCGCTGCGCTTCCTCCTGCCGCGAGCCGAAGGTGCCCGATACCTGTATCGCCACGTTGGCGTCGGGCAAGTCGATAGCGAAGTTGGCTACCTTGCTCACCACCAGCATCTTGAGGGTGCCATTGCGGAACTGCTCGTACAGCCTGTCGCGCTCCACGTTGGGCGTCTTGCCTGTGACTATGGGCGCGTCGAACCGCTTGCTGATTTCCTTTAGCTGCTCGATGTACTGGCCTATCACCAGCACCGAGTCCGCCATATGCCGCTCCAACAGCACTTCGAGGGCGTCCATTTTGAGGGGGTTCTCGGCGGCGATGCGGTACTTTATGCGGCTGTCGTCCACCAGCGTGTAGGCCATGCGCTCCTCGGGGGCGAGGGGCATGCGGACCTCCGTGCACTCGGCGGTGGCTATCCAGCCCTGGGCTTCCAGGTCCTTCCAGGGCACGTCGTACTTCTTGGGGCCAATGAGGGAGAACACGTCGGTCTCGCGCCCGTCTTCGCGCACCAGGGTGGCGGTGAGGCCCAAACGGCGGCGGGCCTGTATCTCGGCGGTCACGCGGAATACGGGGGCGGGCAGCAAATGCACCTCGTCGTATACGATCAGGCCCCAGTCATGGCGGGTGAACAGGTCGAAGTGCGGGAACTCGCCTATCTCGCCGGTCTGCTCGTTCACCATCGACACGGAGGGCCGGTATGTGAGTATCTGGTAGGTGGTGACGGTGACGGGCTTGATTTCCTTCTTCTCGCCCGTGTACTCACCCACCTGGTCGGGCGTGAGGTTGGTCTTGTCGAGCAGTTCGGCTATCCACTGGCGCACCGCCGTGGTGGAGGGTGTGAGGATCAGGGTGTGAGTCTGCGCCTGGGACATAGTGCCCATGCCCACCACCGTCTTACCAGCGCCACAGGGCAGCACCACCACGCCGCTGCCGCCGTGCACCGTGCCCCCGGCCCAGAAGGCGCTCACCGCGTTCTCCTGGTAGGGACGCAGGCCGAACGGTGCGTCTCCTCGCACGCTGCTGTCGCGCAGCACAATGTCGAGCGTAGCGCCGTCGGTGTAGCCGGCTAGGTCTTCGGCGGGGTAGCCGAACAGGACCAGCGCGTGCTTGACGTGGCCTCTCATGCGCGGGTCGATCTGGAGCGTGTTGCGGTCGGGTTGGCCGAGCACGCATGGCTGTATCTTCTTGTTGCGCGCTACCTCGGCTATGAGCATGGGGTCTTCCGAGCGCAGCAGGAGAACCTGCCCTGAGCCTGTCGAAGGGTGGTCGCCATCTCTAAGCAGCTTGATGCGACCAAAGCGGGAAACGTAGTCCTTGATGTCGGTAATTACGTTGCCGGGGAGGTCGAACTTGCTGTACCGCTCCAACGTGCCCAGTATCGCGTCTATGCTGATGCCCGCGGAGGCGGCGTTCCAAAGGGAGAGGGGCGTGATGCGGTAGGTGTGGATGTGCTCCGGGCTTTTTTCGAGTTCGGCGAAGCGTGCAAGTTCGTCGCGGGTGGCCGAATAGAGGGGGTTATCGACTTCGAGCAGGAGCGAGCGGTCGCTCTGCACGATGAGAGGGTTCTGGGGTTGGTAAGCCATGCTATTCCTCAGCTTTCCGCCAAGCGCGCCAATTATCAGCCACTTTGCTGACAATAAATAGGGTCAACGCAGCGTTCTTTCCGCGCACAGTAGACTATCCGCGGATTCTAATTGTACCACAAGGCTATCGGCCTTACCAAAGGGTATGAGATGTGCAAAAGCGGCCTCGGATGTGGATTTCTCCGCGAAGGCAAGGGATGGCTGGGCCTGCTGATTGCTATAACTTGTTGTGAATTCAAGTCGGTGCCTTGGAACTTATGAATGAGACTGATGTCCGCGAAGTGCCGAGACCTATTTTTCCGCGTCCGCTATTTCACATGGCTCACGTGTCTGATACTTGTGATTTACTTGCTGGACACGTCCTTGCTTGTGGTCTACGAGGGACTCGATCTGTATAGCGGTCTGCTTCTGGTGCTGACCTTAGGTTGCTTGTGCGTGAGTATCGCTAACCTGATAAGGTTGCGGCGAGTACGAAGTGAATCGCCGGCGCCCGATATGCCGGGTAGGGGCTACCTGGTGCCGGGCCCCTGGACCATTCCAGTTGACGACGAGCAAGGCCCCGGCAGTACAGGTTGAGGTGGGGTTCTAGCGTTAGACTATGCGCTAGGTGAAGGCACGGCAGATATGCATCATGTGCCAAAGAGCTGCGAGTAAGGGTTCTAATGGGTCCGCACGCGTCTGTGCGTCCTGCTCCATGCCCATGTGAGGCAGATCGCCGCCAGTGCACCTAGAGTGTCTATAGCAAGGTCGTAAGCATTGTCAGGTGAAAGCCACCGACCCTTATAGGGGGCTTGCAACGCCTCTTGCGCAAGCCCTACCAGCAGCATCAACCCAAAGTAGAGCCAGTAGCGAGACCGCAAACGCGGAAAGGTCGCCAACAGCACAAGGCCGAGCAGGAAGTGTAAGCCGAAGTGGCCGATTGTGTGCGCTGCTGCGGTGGGGAATATGCCGTTTACCACTACGCCGAACTCCGGCCAGACTGTGGCAAGCCCAACGGCGGGAAACAGCACCCAGGCCAGCATTAGCAGTGATAGCGCCAAGAATCTGGCTGACTTCATCGTATTGAGCAGGGAATTGTTGCGATTCTGCCTTTATGGAACCAAGCCCCAGAGGCCTAGAATCGTGAAGCGGGGTGCATGAGAACGCCACAAGGTAGTGTCGTATGCGGTTATCTATGTACAGCTTGCGACAAGTACATTTCAAGCACCTGGGTGTGCTTGCCTTCGAATTTGGTACCTCAAACCTGCTCCCCTGGCTTTATCTCCCGCTTGCGCCGCCTGGTGAAGCGGTAGACCGGCTCGTGCCCCCAGGCGATGATGCGGCCCGCCTCCACACCCACGCCGCCCCGTTCGGTGAGGGCCAGCACCGGGAACATGTACTTGTGGATGTATTCGTAGATAAGCGGGTCGTCCTCTTCGCGGTAGTGCACCCAGATGGCGTGGCCGCCTACCAGGTCCAGGCCGCGTGTGTCGGTCAGCGCCACGTCGTTGGGGTCGTGGCGAGAGGCGGTGAGCACGTTGCGGCCAAGCACGACGGCACCCGCACTGCCGCCATAGACAGCCCCACCTTGGGCCACATAATCTGCTAAATAGCGGTCGAAGCCTGACGACCTGAGCAGGTCCATCAGCAGGAAGGTGTTGCCGCCGCCGATATATACCGAATCGAACTCGCCCAGCTCCTCCTGCGTGTGCCCCTCAAACGTCGTCCACATCTCTATCTCGCCCACACCAAGCGGCTTGAACACCCCCGAAACCCAGTCAAGGGCTGAATCGTAATCGGTATGTGGGTTGTCGCCCATAGCGATAGGCAGGTACAGCATCCTGCCGCTACGCCCGGTCCAGGCGGCGAATATCGTATCGAGTTGGCGCGAGTCGTCCGCGCTCCCGCCCCCGGCGAGCATTACTCGTGGCTCTTTCATTACGTGCTCCTTGGTGCCGGACGATGGACGATGGACGATGGACGATGGACGATGGACGATGGACGATGGCATGAGGTGATTAGCGTCCGGCACTTGTTAGGTCGCTATCGAGCTATTATACTTACTGTGGCCCGCGTGTATGCCGTTCTGCTCATTCCTGCCTTGTTGCTAGAAGAGCACTCGTTGGGCTTACCATACCAACGGCCTACTGATAATACCCCGCTTGCAGTACCGGCGGGTCTTGTTTGCTGTTCATTACCTGTGATATGCTCCTAAACATATGGCACTAACCAGTGACGAAACCCCAATTATCATAAACCCGACCGTAGTGCAGCTTGATGAGCTAGACACTAGCGTTCCTCAGAAGATAGGCAGGCCGCTGAAGGTCGTTATAGCGTCCAGCTTTTTGCTGCGCCTGGCGGGTGGCGCGACGGCCTTGTTGCTGGGGGCCTACCTCAAGCAGGTGGTCCACGCGGATGCGACACTCATCGGCCTGTTGTACGCTGTGTTCTACGTAAGCGAGCTTACCCTGTCGCCCATCTTCGGTGCGCTCAGCGACCTGCACGGCAGGCGCTTCTTGCTGGTGCTCGGCCCGCTGGTGGGGGTTATCGCGCTGCCGCTTTACCCACTTACCACGCTGGTTGTGGTGCTGGTGCTCGCCCGCATGCTCGAAGGGGTGTCCACGGCGGCCAAGGTGCCCAGCGCGCTTGGCTACCTGGCCGATGCGACCTCCGGCCCCGGCAAGAAAATGGCCGCCCTCAGGGGCCGCGTGATGGGCCTTTACGAGATTAGCTTCCTCATCGGCATCGTTGCCGGTAACGGTCTGATCTCCCTGCTGTCTAACGTACTTGGATCGTCCCTGACGTTCGTAGGTTTCTACGTTATCGCCGGCATCTACCTGGCGACCGCCGCGCTCCTCTACTTCATGGTGCCTGAAACGCTGCCCCAAGCCGCACGCGAGCACCAGCAGCAACTCCGGCAGGCGGCGGCAGGCGATCCGCACCCCATCCGCACGATGCTGCGGGAGCGGGTTAAATCGTACAGGGAGTTGCTGAAGCAGCCCACCTTGTTGAGCTTCATGCCTGCATGGCTGGCGGTAAACGCAGTTGTGGGCCTGTGGTCGGCGCACATCCAGCCCCTCATGATACGGGCGGAGGGCGTTATATCATCGGGCCAACTGCTGGAAAATAACTTTGAGGTGCCGCAGGTAGGTGGGGGCGCTGTTGTAGCGGGCTTGCTCTTCATGGCCGGTATATTTCTCTGGAGCCGCGTGTACGCACGGCTGCGCAAGACCAACATGATGATCGCCGCCCTGGCGGGCCTGTTCATCACATGCTTCGGGCTGCTGGCGATCAACAATAGCTGGCTGCCGTTCGGAGAGCCAATCGGGCAGTGGCCCCTCGCGCCGCTGGTGGTGGTTGGCCTGTTGCTGGTCAGCGGCTTCACCCCCGTGGCGCTGGCGTTCCTGGCGGAGATCTCTGAGGCGCACGTCGAGCACCGTGGGGCCGTGATGGGCCTCTACTCGGTGCTGCTCGCCCTGGGCCAGCTAGTCGGCGCGTTCGGCGGCGGCATCTTCATCCAGCAGATCGGCCTCGGCTTCAACGGCCTCATCCTCGGCAGCTTCCTCCTCGGCGTAGTCGCCTGGATAACAGTCCTGCGCCTCCGCAGTATGTATGGGGTGTAGATAGCATAAAAGAGACGGAACCGCCAAGACGCCAAGGACGCCAAGTATAGCGCCAAGGTTAAGGTGGTGTTCTAAGCAAAAGGACCAGGGTACGACAATATGTACTCTGGTCTTTTTCTATCCTCTAAACCTCTATACTCTTGGCGTGGTCCTTGGCGTCCTTGGCGTCTTGGCGGTTCCGTCTCTTCCGTCTACTAACGTTTGGCGATGTCGAAGGGGATGCCGGAGGCGGACTCCTCGTAGCGGGCGAGGATGAAGAGGAGGGAGGAGAGGCGGTTGAGGTAGCGCAGCACCTGGCCTGCGGGCATCTGGCCCTCGTGCACCAGGCGGACCGCGTGGCGCTCGGCGCGCCGCACCATGCCCCGCGCTACGTCTATGGCGGCTGAGGCGGCGCTGGCCCCAGGCAGGATGAACTTCTTGGGAAGTTGCACCTCTTGCTCGAGCGCGCTTATTGTGGCGTCCAGCCAACCGGCTTGCTCCTCCGTGATGCGGTAGGGCAGTTTCGCCAGCGTCTCGAGGGGCGAGGCCACTTCGGCCATGAGCAGGTAGACATCGTGCTGGACGTGGTGCAGGACTTCCTTGACGCGCTCCTGCTGGGAGAGGGCGCGGGCCAGGCCCATCATGCTGCTCGCCTCGTCCAGGGTGCCGTACGTTTCGGGCCGTAAGTCGTACTTGGCGACGCGCTCGGCCCCTAATAGGTCGGTGTATCCATCGTCGCCCGTGCCCAGTCGCTGTCCAAACATGGTGGTCCTCCGGTAATTCTTAATTCTTAATGTTTAATTCTTAATTGGATTGTTGTCGTTGGGGGTGAGACCGTTACGTCAGCGGAACAGACGGCCGCCTCGTACTATGCGGATGAGGCTCGACACGACCATGATTACGGCTAGGGCTACAATCAGCCGGAATATTGGGATGTGCAGGCTAGACAATATCCAGATCCCAAAGAGGATGGGGAGCACCAGCAACGCTAGTGAGGCCCAGTTCGTCTCCATCCTGTATGCTGCCGGGGCCGGTGCAACCTGGCTGCCTTGAATAGACCTGAGACTGTCCTCTAATGCGACCAGGAAGTCACGGGCGTACCTGTAGTAAAAACCGCCCACATCTCCGACTATGAGGGTCTGCGAACTGACTGTTACGGTGACGGTGGTGCCTGGGCCGTTCTCGTCAAGCGCGACCTCCATGTCGGTAGCCAGCAACAGCGGGTTTGGCTTGACGCTCAACACGAACAAAGCTCCGGGAGTAAGTTCCGTTACCTTTTTGTAGGCCGGGTTCCGCATCAAGACAGCGCGTACCTGCTCCGCAACAATGGGGTTGGGCACATTGAAGTCCTGCTTACCCACTTGCCGTACCGTCATGGCGCGTACCTTTCAGCAGGTCGTGGCACCGGGGAGGTCAAGCCTGCGGCCCTGGTCAACGGGCACCTTTTTCGGTAAGTGCCGAGATAATCGCGCGGGAGAACGCGGGCAGGTCGGCGGGGCCTCGGGAGGTAATCAGGTTGTCGTCGCGTACGACCTCTTGGTCCACGAATTCGGCACCGGCGTTGCGCAGGTCAACCTCCAGGCTGAAGAAGCCGGTGACGGTGCGGCCCCTCACAATGTCGGCGGTCACGAGCAGCCAGCCCGCGTGGCAAATGGCGGCTACAGGTTTGCCCGCCCGGTCCATCTCCCGCACGAAGCCCACCATCGACTCGTGCCTGCGCATCTTGTCAGGGGAGTAGCCGCCGGGGACGATCACGGCGTCGTAGTCGTCCGCCGTTATGTCGCCGGAGGACTTGTCGCTTTTTACCTCGAAGCCGACTTTGCTCTTGTAGGTCTTGCCCGCGACCGGGGCCACTATGTGCACCTCGGCTCCCGCCTCCCGCAGCCTATATAGCGGGTAGATTAGCTCTTGGTCATCGAACAGGTCCTCGCACAATAGAGCTATCTTCTTGCCCGTGAGTTCCATATTGCTCCAATCTCTCTTGCCTGCGTTACGCCACCCAGTACCAGTTGGCGAACCTTATCGTGAAGAGCGCCAGCAGCAGGATGCTGGGCCAGAGGATGATCTGGTGGGCGTAGCGGTTCCTGCCGATGAGGGCCAACACCATGAACATCGGGAAGAGCACGATCAGGAAGCGCGGGTAAGACAGCAGGGGGTTGTGGGGCGTGCCTGAGAAGAGTGGGAACAGTATACCGCTCCACAGGTAGATGCTGTAGCTGCCCCTCAGCCAGCGTAACGCCAGCACGCCCAAGAACAGGGCCAGCACCAGCGAGGCGAAGTAGGTCCAACTCTGGTTCTCAGGCTGGAACTGGAAGGGCATACTTGTAGCCACGTTCCAGCCGTTGGCAATGGTCTGCCAGGGCCAGGAGAAGTGCCGGTTCCAACCCGTCTGCGCCGTAAGAGGGGCCAGCGCATCACCGAAGCGCAATGCCGAGAACAGCAGGAACCCTATTAGAGACAAAACGGGCAGCACCAGCGAGAACAGGTTGATAGCGCGAGGTCGGGCGGGCGGCATGACGTCGATCTCGGTGGGCATCGGCGGGTGGTAGGCCCGCCACAACTCCCAGGCCAGCGGCAAGAGCAGCAGCAGGCCGAAGGAGCGGGTCCACACCGCCAGTGATATGGCTATGGCGGCTATCCACCAGCGTTGCGTGCGGGCGGCCAGCAACGTCGCCACTGCCAGCAGCAGGAAGAGCGACTCGCTGTACACCGCCCAGAAGAAGAAGGCCATCGGGAAGGCAGCCAGGTAGAAAATGGTGCGGTGGGCGTCCTCCGGGTGGAAGTCTAGGCGCACCAGCCGGTGCAGTAGCAACATCGCCAGGAGAAAGAAAACACCCGAAATGAGGATGCCGGCCCATATGAACCGCTCGCCCGCCAGCCAGCCGGTGGCCCGCAGTATCCACGGGTAGAGCGGGAAAAAGGCCGCCGAGCCGTCGTCAACCCGGTAGCCTTCGGTGGCTATCTTGAGGTACCACTGGCCGTCCCAGCGCGTCCACACACCCGCCAGGCGGTCCACCCAGCCATTCAGGACCGGCCCGCCCGGAGACTCGTACCAGTTGGCTGTGCCCTTCGGTGGCAAGCCGGGCAGCATCACCCCCGCGAGGATAGCCAGCAGGGTCAGACCTAGCCGCGTGCCGAGCCATACGCTGAACGGCTGGAAAGTAAGCAGGGGCAACGCCCACGCGGGCATGGCGCGGCGCAGCTCGGTGGTGAGCAGGCCGGGGCGTTCCGACACCTCCACCGGGCGGGTGAGGGGGCTTTTGTCGCCCTTCGCGGCGCGCCGTCGCCAGGGAGGAGGCTTGTCGGGCGCGTGGGCCGGGGCGGGCACCTGCACCTGAGTGCCGGTCCAGGAGGCCACGGGCATCGGCACCGTCTCCTGGGGTATCTCGCCCGTGTCTGCGCCGTTCTCCATGGGTATCGCGGCCGTGGCCTTCTCTTTGGGGGCTTCGATCCTGGGCGGCTCTACCGCCTTCTTGCCCAAAGGCTCACCGGAGGGACCCTCCACCAGCGGCATCTTCCTGGTGTCCCCCGTGGCCCCATCCCGCGCCTCGCTCTCTCTGTTGTCCGTCACGTCCCTGGACATAGTGACCCAGTATAACATAGGCAATGTAAGCAATAGACGGAAACGCCAAGACGCAGAGACGCCAAGGACCACGCCAAGAGAAGAATTGAGGGTGTTCTTCCTGGTGCAACACTGTACAGTAAGGTGTTGTACTTACCCCTTCCCAAGCACCATAATCTCTGCGTAATCTCTGCGCTCTCTGCGTCTCTGCGGTGAATAAACACTCCTTCTCTTGGCGTGGTCCTTGGCGTCCTTGGCGTCTTGGCGGTTTCGTCTAATCAACCTCTGCTGGACACGCGTGGGGCTGCATGCTAAGATGGGGTTGGGGAGAGGGCGCTCCCCGGCATGCAAGGGAGGAATCAGGCAATGGAGCTTGAGGGCAAGGTGGCCTTGGTTACGGGTGGCGGGCGCGGGCTGGGTAGGGCGACGGCTCTCGCGCTGGCCGGGTTGGGAGCGCGAGTCGTGGCGCTGGCCCGGTCGCTGCCGGAGGTCGAAGAGACCGCCCGCCTGATACGCGACGAATACGGCTTCGGGCGCTCGATGGCTATCCGCGCCGACGTGTCGCGCGAGGCTGACGTGGTGGAGGCGTTCGAGCAGGTGCGCAGGCGATGGGGCGGCGTTGACATCCTGGTGAACAACGCGGGCGAAACGGGAGCTACCAAGCCTATCGCGCAACTCTCCTTGGCCGAGTGGCAGCGCGCCATGTCGGTGAACATGACGGGGGTATTCCTCTGCTCGCGGGAGGCGCTGCCGTACATGAGCCACAGGAGGTGGGGCCGCATCGTCAACGTGTCGTCGGCGTCGGCGTCGGCGTCGGTGGCGGTGCCCTCAATGGCCCCTTACAGCGTGGCGAAGGCCGGGGTCGAGCACTTCACCCGCATCCTGGCAGCCGAGGTTGGTAGCCAGGGCATCATGGCAGTGGCCCTGCGTCCCGGCATCGTGAACACGCGCATGCAGGAAGATATGCGCACCCGCCCCGCCGAGGCTATCCCCCCGGAGCTACGTGCCCTGTACGTCGCCTACGACCGCCGGGGCATGCTGGCTCCCCCCGAACGCCCCGCACGCTTCATCGCGTACCTATGCACCGAGCGAGTAGGCAATGTGAACGGCCGCGTGCTAGACGCCGACGAGATGGACGCGCTTCTTACACGCTAATGGCCTCGGGGTTGTACCTAGATGCCCAATATTTAGCACGCAAAGTCGGCCCTTGTCATTTCGAACGCAGTGAGAAATCTCGTCCCTTGCCCCAATGTCCCCTCTTTCTTACGGTACTGTATGGCTGAAGAAAGTGGGCTACTTGGGTGGTAAGGGACGAGATTTCTCACTGCGTTCGAAATGACAATGTAGGGCTTGGTTCTACAGTTGTAAGATAGGGGTTAGCCGATGAGGCATGAGGCATAATGCTCACACACTCATCTAGGTGAAAGAAACCTAGACTCCTTCTACCAGAATCATCCTGCTATTGGTGGTCCGCTGCCTTACAGCTTTGAGCGGGTCGTACTCTTCCGAGTTGTACCACACTTTCGCCTGCTCTACGCTGTCGAACTGTAGCACCACGATCCGCTTCGGCTGCCAGTCTCCCTCCAGCACCTCAGTCCTACCCCCACGCACAAGGTAGCGCCCACCGGAGGCTAGTACGGTGGCTGCCGCAGGCGCTTTGTATTCCTCGTATCCCTCCGCGTCGGTGACATCTATCTCAACAATCACATATGCAGCCATTCCCCCTCCTTCCTACATTGGACCTTTCTGCCTCCTACCATTTACACCGCAAACAACCCTAATCTCCGCGTTACCTTTGCGTCTTTTGCGTCTTGGCGTTTCCGTCTCTCGTGATTAACTCTCAGCCCGAAGCCCCTTGATGAAGTTGGTGGAGCGGAGTTCGCGTTCGAGGATGTAAGAGAGATAGTTCTGGAGGAGGGATTGCAGTTCGTGGTGCAGGTCGGGGTCGATGCGCACGCGGCTCACCGTGGAGTAGGGGTTGCGCTGCATCAGCCTGAGCATCTTCAGGGCGTTGACGGAGAGGTCGCGCCCCACGCCCGGCCTGCGGCAAGAGGCGCACAGCACCCCACCGAGCGCGGGGCTGAAGCTGTTGACGATAGGCTCTATGTCCTTGCGGCACTCCACGCACCTGGTGATTTCGGGCGCGTAGCCCAGGTGGCCGAGGAGTTGCAGTTCCAGCCACCGCAGCACACGGTCGGGGTCGGCGTCGGTGCAGAGCAGGCCGAAGCCGTCCACCATAAGCTTGTAGACCGCGTAGTTCTCATGCTCGTCGGGCGTGAGGGCGTCCAGTAGCTCGGCGGCGTAGTAGGCGTGCGCCACCCGGTCGAGGTCGTCGTGGAGGGGGCGATAGCTGTCGAGCGTCTCGCTCTGAGTGACGATGTCGAGGTTGCGGGCCTTGGCAAGGAGCATCTGGTTCCTGGTGAACAACTCGACGTGCCCGGCTAGGCGGCTGCTTACCTTGCGCACGCCCTTGGCTACGACGCGCAGCTTGCCGAAATGGGGGGTGAAGATGGTGAGGATTTTATCGGCCTCACCCAGGTCCGAACGCCTGATGACAACCGCTTCGGACTTGTATAAATGCTCTCTCGCGCTCATCTATCTACTCGCTTCTCTAGCTCTGTTTACCTCTGCGCTGGTGTACTGCGTACCTCTAATTATACCCGATTCCGGCACTGTCGTGTGTAGCGGCCGGAAACTTTTCCGCAAACTACCACTGTTGGATTTAGGCACCACGGCCCCACCCTGTCAATTCGAACGCAGTGAGAAATCTCGTCCTACACCGTGATATTCCCCTTTTCTTCAGGGGGTATACTGCCTAAAGAAGGCAGCTATCTGGGTGCTGGAGGACGAGATTTCTCACTGCGTTCGAAATGACAAGGAGGAACTGAGGTGCTGACAATGCGGCGATTGCGGTTGCGATGATGGACTTACTGCGGAGCATTAACAATACCGGAAAATCGAGGCCTGCCATGCCTCCGTGGCTCTCCTGGACAGGGTGCTGTGCTATACTGCAATATGCGCCGGTATTCGTATGGGCTATTGACACTGCTGCTGTTTGCGTTGCTCCTGTCGGGGTGCGAGGTGCCCGCGCCTCCACCCGAACTGCCTACCGCCACCCCAGGCTCCTCCAACCCCGAAAGCCCCGACTTTCAGGCCGGACATACCCCCGTTCGCATCGAGCTTGATAAGGGCTATACGCCCATAGCGTCGGAGCCTGGCAACATCTTCTTCGTGCGCTCTTCGGGACTGTGGCGCATATCTCCCGACGGCTCCGGCGAGCGGCAACTGGCTTCGTTGACGGTCACCAACCCGCCCGAACCTTCGCCGGACGGCAGCCTGGTGGCCTTCACCACGGCTGATGCGGTGTACGTCGTGCCTTCCGACGGGGGCGAGCCGCGCAAGCTGGCTTTGGGGAACATTGCCATCGACCAGCGACTCGGCTGGACCCCTGACGGCAAGCGGGTGGGCTACTTTACCTTCGACCCCGAAACGATGGGCAAGGAGCAGGCGTGGGCGGCGTCCGTGGAGGGTGGCGACCCGGTGAACATCATGACGCTTACCGAGTCCGCCGTGTCGCGGGGGCCTGCCTACGAGAAGTCGGTGAGGTGGTCGCCGGACGGCCTGTTCGTGGCGGTGTCGGGGGCCAACAACCCGTTCTGGTTGTTGCGCTGGCCGCTCTCGACGGGCAGGGAGGGCGACATTAGAGAGGTGCCCGGCGGCGAGCCTGACTGGTCGCCCGACGGTCGCTCGATCATGTACGCCGAGACGCTGTCGGGGGCGCTGCTGGTGTACGGGGTGTTGGCGGCGGAGGCCACGCCTTTCCGCAACGAGCTACGCTACGTCGGGACGGGGTTGGGAGAGTACGCCCAGGGTCCGGGGCCGCGCTTCTCACCGGCCTCCACCGGCTCGGACAGCGACCTTATCGCCTTTCGCAGCCGCACCCAGCAGGGCGAGCCACAGGTAGCACTCAGGCGGCGCAACGAGGGCGAATTGGAGCCGCTGCCACCCTTGACCAACAACCCTGCGTGGTCGCCGGGTGGCGACCGTCTGGTGGTTGAGACCGGTTCACTCGCGTCGGCCTCCTTCGGCCCGCTGTGGACCCCCAACGGCCTCTCTATTGCCCGCCTGAGCCTCGCGGAAGGCCAGCCTCACCAGATGTTCCCCCTTGTAAAAGACGCCATGTGGCCCGCCTGGGGCAGGTAAGGGGCCTTACGTTCTGTCAGTACAACTATTCCGCTAGCGCGTTGCCTCTTTGGGTGCGTAGGTATACATAATGTCGCGGAACAGCAGGTTGTAGCCATCGCGGATTGCGTCAAGCACGCCGGGGGTGAAGGTATCGGCCCGGCAGAACTGGGGAGTGCTCACGTCGCAGGAGAGCACCAGCAGGCCGAAGCGGCCCTCGCGCAGCATGGTGCGGTAGGAGGCCTCGTCCCAGCGGTTTGTGGCGGCGAGCGCGGTCATGGTGAAGGGGTCGTCGTAAAGCGTTTCCTTGCCCGCCAGGGCCACTATGCCGGGGTCGTCCGAGAAGAAGAGCGTGCCGGGGTTCTGGCTGACGTTGTAGACGATCTTGCGGTATTGCTCCCGCACCTCTGCGGGGGGCACGTCCAGGTCGGGGTTGTACCAGCTTGACGGCGGCGAGGTCACTACCGCGTATATGACAACCGCCAGTAACACCCCGGCGAGCGAGGCCGTAGCAGTGAGGGGCGGCCTTTGCCGTTCCTCCAGCAGACGGTTAGCGGCCCAGGCAATCGCCGCGCCTACCGCAAGGGAGATAGCCAGGCCCGACATCAGCAGGTGGTTGTGGTCGGCTCCTATCACGGCCCCGGTCGGCAGGAACAGGAACGAGGCCGCGCCAAACAGAGCTATGAGCGAGGGGGTATATCTACGGTTACGTTCCCTGTAGCCTCGTACCAGCGCGAACAGCCGGATGCCCACGTAACCCAGCGCCACCAGTATGAGCGGCCATTGGTCCTCCCAGAAGGCGAATTGCAGCAGGCGAGTGAGGGTCACTTCGCTGAGGCGCAACGAGTGGTAGCTTACCATCTTGAGGAAGAACCAGTGCCCCGTCGCCAGGTCAAGCGCCACGAAAGGCAGCAGCACCGCGCCACCCATGACGAAGCACCAGCGCAGCCCCAGCCGCCAGTCCCGCAACAGCAGGTATATGGCGGCGGCAACAGGCCCGGCAAGCGCCGTTTGCTTGGTGTAGAAAGCCAGCGAGAAGAACACCGCGCCGAGGAGGAGTGAAACGTGAAACGTGAAACGTGACGGGGTGTTCTCCGCCTTGCTTCTGGAGCCGAGGGCTATGCAGAGCAGGCCCGCCGCTGTGAAGGCGATCATGAGCATGTCGCCCCGGAAGCGGGTGGCCCAGACGGTGGTCTGCGGCAGCGATAGGAAGACCAGGCTGCCCGCAACCCCGGTGGCTGCGGCGAGCAGTAGCCTCTGCCTGGACCTGTTATAGTAGCCCGCGAAGATGACGATTAGCGGGATGAGGGCGGCGGCAAGGAGGGCGGACATGAGGGAGATTATGCGTCCGTCGCGGAAGATGGAGGCTGGCGCGCCGGGGCCGGAGAAGTCCGGCAATTGCTCCGGGAGGACCGTTGCGGCCAGCCAGTAATAGACCGGCGGGTAGGGGCCGGAGATGAATTGTTCGGGGGTGATAGGGGAGTAAATGTCGCCGCCGCGCTTTACCAGCAGCGATTCGTACAGTATCAGCCCCTCGGAGCCTGCCCTCGGATACGGGTAGTCGAGCCAGGCCGACGCCGATTCAACAAAGCGCCCCACAGGTGACATGAGGAGCAGCAGACAAATCGCCACTCCAGCGATTGCGCCCCATGTCCAGGGCCGCGTACCGCCCCGCTCCTCTCCAAGCATGCTCGTGCCGCTATCTGTCATGAGGGCGATTGTATCTTGCCCCGCGCAAACGTGTCAATGTGTCTACCAATTTCGAAATTCCAAATTCGAATTTCGAAATTATACGTGGCTGCTATCTGCTCCTCCGCCACTCCGAGGGACGGGTGCCCTTGCTTGAGGCGGTGCCTGTTACGTCCGCCGAGATGAGGTTATCCAGGAAATGCCCGACGAGTACAGCGATATGGCGTTATGGATAGCCTTGCGCTTACCTGACGCCACCACGAAGAAGGACGTTGAGCGTCACATCGGCGATATGTACGGAAAGAGGCTGAGGCTAACAGGTAGGCGCAACCGGAGCAGGCGTATGGCGATAGTAAGCAACGTCTGGGAGATGTGAGGTCGGAGGCTTGGTGAGGAAGGTCAGTAGCAGCCACGTCTTTACCGGGTGTGGTCGTTCTCGGCAGAGGAGGCCCATCGATTGAAATCGAGGGCTACACAAGGCAAAGTCCCTGCGGGACTGATACATTCTCTCAGGACGTTTCAGATGCTCCAAGATGAACCAGTCTGCCGCAGGGCAGACTTTGCAAGGTGTAGCCCCCGACTTTAGTCGAGGGCGTCCCTAACGCAACCCATAACATGTTTACCTTTCCTGATGGCTCTCTACTGGCAACAATGACCACACCATGGCTCCTTTGCTGCGGGTCTTGACAATACTCGCTTCATCCACTAGCATAACGGTCGCGATTGTGGCAATATAGCACAGTAGCGGCGTAGGGCGGATCTCTGGAGACGAGCATGAAGGCGATAGTAGCGGTGGTACAGGGCGAGGACAACGCGCGGTTGAGCAACGCCCTGCGCAAGAACAACATACGCTTCACCACGGTAGACAGCACCGGCGGCTTCCTGCGCGAGCGCAACGCCACCTACCTCATGGGCGTGGAGGACAGCCAGACCGACAGGGTGCTGGACCTGCTGGCTGAGAACTGCCACACCCGCGCCGAATACGTATCCTCCTACCCCTCAGCCTTCGACCCGACCGAGTTCTACATGCCCCGCCCCATAGAAGTGCAGGTCGGCGGCGCTACCGTCTGGGTGCTCGACGTGGAACATTTCGAGCCACTGTAGTAAGGAGACGGAAACGCCAAGACGCGGAGACGCCAAGGACCACGCCAAGATTAGGAATTGTTGTGTGTAAGCAAAAGGAGCAGGGTACAACATCATGTACCCTGCTCCTTTTATACCCTCTAAACCCTAAGCATCTTGGCGTGGTCCTTGGCGTCTCCGCGTCTTGGCGTTTCCGTACAGTTTCCAATTCGTCACGTCCTTGCGCGCATGTGTATAATGGATAGCAGAAGTGGCCCAGACTTGCACTGTGGCCGCTTTTCTGTGAAAGGGGCATCGGGTGCCGGAGAATGGTGGTACTGCAATTGCAAAGCATGGGGCAGCCACATCTTGAGGATAGAACCGCTTAATGAGTGATTTTTTAGACGCGCTGCGTGGTCCACTTACCCTGTTGCTGGCCTGCATGGGGTCCTACATACTGGCCCTCTATTTCGCTACCATCGTCTGGACCTTCCGCGACATCACGGCCCGCACCCGCGACATCATATCCATAGTGCTGGCTATCGCGCTGGTGGCGCTGGTACCCTTCGCAGGCATCATCATCTACAACATCCTGAAGCCCAAAGAGACTCTGTCCGAGGCCTACGAGCGCGCCCTGGAAGAGGAGTACCTGCTCCAGGACATCGAGGACAGCGAAATCTGCCCCTCCTGCAAGCGGCGCGTCAGCGCGGAGTTCCTCTACTGCCCCCACTGCCGCACCAAGCTCCGCGACGAATGCGAAAACTGCGGCCGCCCTATAAGCGTGCGTTGGGCAGCCTGTCCATATTGCGGTAAACAGTAGAGACGGAACCGCCAAGACGCCAAGGACGCCAAGAGCGCGCCAAGGTTTAGAAGGGTGTTCTAAGCAAAAGAACGAGGGTACAACGTTATGTACCCTCGTTCCCTTTGTACTTTCTAAACCCTTAACACTCTTGGCGTCCTTGGCGTCTTGGCGGTTCCGTCTCCGTCCTCTATCTAGCAGGCGCGTGCCGCTGTATGAAGGTGAGCAGGCGTTGGGACAGGTCGTCGGCGTGCTCGGTGAGGAAGATGTCGGTGCCGTGCTCGCTACCTGGGTAGATGTGCTTCTCTTTGGGGTTGGGCATGGCATCGTACATCTCGGTCATGTCTGGAGTTAGGCGGTCATCTTCGGTAGAGATGAACAGCTTGGGGACCGCGACAGTAGACAATTGCGAAGCTGGGATTTCGAAGCCGTTGAATGCGGCGGGTGAGGCCAAGACGATCAGGGCAAGCGGCTTCTCGGTAGTGACTGAGGCCACGGAATAGGTGCCTCCGCAGCTTGCACCGGCCAGTACGAGACCGGTAGCACCCTGTTCCCTCGCAAGTTGGGCAATCGCGTGCAGGTCCACCGGCCCCAAGCTAACATCAGATCGCGCGCTTGATAGCCTCCTGGACAGGTTGACACCCCGGTAGTCGTACGCAATTGCCATGTAGCCGCGCGAGGCTAGAGTGAGCGCGAAATCGGTCCAGCCATATCTGCCGGTCTGCTGGCACTGCGGCGATAATATGATGGCGGTCTTGCCACTACCGTATACCGAGGCGCTCAACGTGGCACCATCGCCTGTCGGGACGCTCACCAGGTTGCCCATGCGCGCCTTCAAACGAGCGGTGCCAAGCTGGCTGAGTAATACATCGTGCGGAGGGTGGTTCTCAGGGTGCATCTCGAACACCGCACGCTCGAAGTACTGCACGCGGTAGGTCTTGCCGTCTAGCTCCGACCTCTCCATGAACTCGTCGGATATGGGATAGCCTTGCTGCGCAAGGCCGCCGTTCTGCTGCCAGTACTGCAAGAACCGCCCGCCTAGCCTCTTGCCAGTCTCCTTGAACAGCACAGAGCCGGGGCTATTGTTAGGTTCCTGGTTGGGTGCGCCTGCGGGGTACTTCTGCTTGTAGGCAGCGTTCCCGAGCAGCGAGAGTAGCAAGTCATGAGGCGGTTCGTTTTCCGGGTGTGCCTCGAACACCGCACGCTCGAAGTACTGCACCATGTAGGCTCTGCCGTCCACGGGGCTGCGCTCCTCAAACCTGCCGCTGATCGGGTAACCTTGCTGAGCGAGTCCCCCGTGCTGCTGCCAGTAATCGAGGAATTGGTAGCATATATCGTAGCCGGTTTCTGGAAATTTAACACAGCCTCCCTGCCCATGCGCTACGGGCGGCACCAGCGGAGGCAAGCCCGCAACCAGCAACACCACAATGGACAACTGGACCAACCTGCGCCTGAGCATAGCCGCCTCCCTGTATGTGTGTCCTGTCCTTTCACTACTTTGGGGCAGCGCAATTCCAAGAGTTACCTGCCAATGTTGGGAACAGAAAAGCGGCCCTACACTATATATGGCGGCTATGCCTATATAGTTCCGGCCAGGGCCTTCCGCTTGCAGTCAAGGTCAGTAGCTTGCTTCTGACCTTGATTATTTTGCTGGGCTACCACCTGGGGAATGTGGCTTCGGCTTCTTCGCGTAGTTGGGCGTAGCTTTCGTAGCGCAGTTCGTGGATTTCGCCTGCTTCTACGGCGGCCTGTATCGCGCAGCCGGGTTCGGCCATGTGGGCGCAGTCGCTGAAGCGGCAATTGTCCAGGTGAGGGCGGAACTCGGGGAAGCAGTCGGGAAGCTCCTCCGGCGGTACCATCCAGACGCCCACCTCGCGCAGACCGGCGGTGTCGGCCACTGAAGCGCCGTCGGGCAACTTTATCAGGTAGCCGCCGACCGTGGTGTGCCGCCCCGTACCATAGGCCGCGCTCACCTGCCCCACGCGCAGGTTGAGGCCGGGGTACAGCGCGTTGAGCATGCTCGACTTGCCCACACCCGACGGCCCGGTCAGCACCGACGCTTTGCCTATCAGCGCCTCGTGCAGCTCCGCAAGCCCGACGTTCTGCTTTACGCTGGTGAAATGCACCGGGTAGCCAGCCATGCTCACCGGCTCGAACATAGCGCGTACCTCGTCCAGGCTGTCGGCAAGCTCGATCTTGTTGATAACAACCCGCGCCCCCAGGTGATTGGCCTCGGCTACCACCAGGAAGCGGTCGAGCATGGGGATGTTGGGCGGGGGCAGGGCAGCCGCAAAGACCACCACTACCTGGTCCACGTTGGCGATGAGCACTTGGCGCTTGAGCCGCGTGCCCGCCGCCCTCCGAGCCAGCACGCTCTGGCGGGGCAGCACCGAAGCGATGACGTAGTGGTCCTTCTTGCCTTGCAGCTCCACCCAGTCGCCAACGGCGGGGGGGTCCTCCTTGAAGAGCTTGCCCCGGATTGGGATCGTCACCTTCTCGTCGCCTATCTGCACCGTGGCAACGTCGGCGTAAAGGCGGATTATTTGCCCCTTGATGGGGTCTGTAGAATCGTTGTGTGACATTGGCGCGTGCCTATACTATACCTGCCTCTAGTTCAGAATGGCAATGAGAGACCGGGCCTTGATGTTGAGGTAGGTGCGGAGGAAGCTATTCACCAAAGCGGATGTGGAGTCGCTGTGCTCCACGAGCGGGACCAAAAATGACTTTGTCATTCCGAACGCAGTGAGGAATCAGGTGGGTAGGGATGAAGGTGTATTGGAGTGAGGGAGTGGACTTGCCGCCTTCTGTCCGCCTTGCAACATTGTACGACAGCCACCTGATTCCGCACTGCGTTCGGAATGACAGCGCGGCGTTTGGGTGCTGCTATCTCATCTTTCCTGCTTTGACTCAGCACGAGCTACTCAGAATGTGGCTTGTCAAGGTAGCAGGTTGTGGCTTACAATACCAGTTGGCGACGAAGCCAGGACAGGCTCACAACTTGCTCTTTACCGGGCTAGAGACTGTAACAGAATAGGCCACTGCTAGACACTGCCACGCTCACGATGTGGGCAAGTACAACAAGGAGGTTGACTTATGCAAGTCACAGACAGGCCGGTTGCTATCGATTTGGGTATCGAGATAGACCCCGCGAGGCATAACCTTAACACCGCGCAACTCGTAGAAGAAGCCATCCGCAACAACGAAGGCAGCCTCGCCGCCGAGGGGCCGTTGGTTGTAAGCACCGGCCAGTACACAGGACGCTCCCCCAAAGACAAGTTCGTCGTGCAGGAGCCTTCCAGCCAGGATAACATCTGGTGGGGCGCGGTGAACCAGGCCCTCCCCCAGGAGAAGTTCGACGCGATCCGCGGAAGGCTCACGGAGTACATTCGCGACAAGGCGATGAAGCTCTACGTGCAGGACGTGTACGTCGGAGCCGACCCCAACTACCGCCTGAAGGTGCGCATCTACACCCAGTTTGCATGGTCCAACCTCTTCGCCCGCAACCTCTTCATCCGGCCCACCGAGGCAGAGCGCGTCGGCTTCGAGCCTGATTTCACTGTGGTGGACGTGCCCTCGTTCCACGCCAACCCGGCTGAAGAAGGCACCCGCACCGAGACGTTCATTGCCCTCAACCTCGCGCAGAGGCTGGTGCTCATTGGCGGCACCGAGTACGGCGGCGAGATCAAGAAGTCGATGTTCACCGTGATGAACTACGTGCTGCCGGTGAACGGCGTGCTCTCGATGCACTGCTCGGCCAATATCGGCAAGAACGGCGACACGGCCCTCTTCTTCGGGCTGTCCGGCACCGGCAAGACGACCCTCTCCGCCGACCCCAACCGCACCCTCATTGGCGACGACGAGCACGGCTGGAGCGACACCGGCGTGTTCAACTTCGAGGGCGGCTGCTACGCCAAGGTCATCAAGCTGTCGCAGAAGGCCGAACCCGACATCTGGGCCGCCTCCCACCGCTTCGGTACGCTGCTGGAAAACGTGGTGATGCACCCGGAGACGCGAGAGTTGAACCTGGAAAGCGCGGAGAAGACCGAGAACACCCGCTCGGCCTACCCCATCCACTTCATCCCGAACGCCTCACCCACCGGCACCGGCGCGCACCCCAAGAACATCATGATGCTCACCGCTGACGCCTTCGGGGTGATGCCGCCCATCGCCAGGCTCACCCCGGAGCAGGCGATGTACTACTTCCTCTCCGGCTACACGGCGAAGCTGGCGGGCACCGAGCGCGGCGTCACCGAGCCTGAGCCGAACTTCTCGGCCTGCTTCGGCTCGCCTTTCCTGCCCCTGCCACCCATGACGTACGCCCGCCTGCTGGGCGAGAAGATACGGCAGCACGGGGCCGACGTATGGCTGGTGAACACCGGCTGGTCGGGTGGGGCCTACGGCAAGGGCAAGCGCATGAGCATCGCCCACACCCGCGCTATGGTGAGCGCCGCCCTGGATGGCTCGCTGGCGCAGGTGCCCACCGTCACCGACCCGGTCTTTGGCCTACAGGTGCCGACCAGTTGCCCCGGCGTGCCCAGCGATGTGCTCACCCCGCGTAACACATGGCAGGACAAGGACGCCTACGACCAGGCCGCCCGCAACCTCGCCCAGCGCTTCAAAGACAACTTCAACAAGTTCGCCGACCAGGTGACCGACGAGGTGCGCAACGCAGGACCGCGTTAGACATCTAACCAGCACAGCGTTTTGGTACAGGGAGCTGCGTAATAGCTCCCTGTTGCTATTTAAGCGCGCAACCCTGACCCTATATCGAACGTTCGTGTTACAGCAATTACATTAGGCAAGTACCTCATAGTGTCTGGCGGGTGTCCGGCGCGGAAAGGATCAGCCGGTGAGAACGTTCTTCAAGTGGGTGGCGATAACCGCGGGTATAGTGGTGCTGAGCGCCCTGGTCTTAGTGGCGAAAGAGGCTATAGAACAGCAGTGGTGGAGGGCGCTCGAACCTCAGCCTGTTATAGTCGCCACTGCTACAACCGCAACCCTGGCAAATAGCACCCCCATTGATGTGTCGGACATGGTCCCCAGCAGCGTGCCTACCCTGGGACCGGCCCCGAATGCCATTGCTACCAGGGAAGCCATGTCTACGGAGCTAGCCAGGCCGGTTGCCAGTCCAACCCCACAGCCTATAGCAAGATTTGTCCGGCTGGACGTTGTAAAGCCGCCGGCGCAAAGTGGCTCGCAGATAACAGGGGAGCCACCTCTCACGGTGGAGTTCGCCGCGACCACGTTCAACGTACCGGGCAACGTCAAGTGCCGGGCGACCCGCTGGGACTGGGGAGACGGCATCGTAGAAACTAAAGATTGTGCTGCCACGCAGAACCCACAAGGGCAAATGGTCTACTCAGCCGGGCACACCTACGAGCGGGTAGGCACTCACCGCGTAGACTTTGCGATAGAGTTTTCTGACGGCTCGGTGTTGGTGTCTTCCGAGTCGGTAGTCGTAGGCGCGCCAATGCCCCCTAGAGCGCAAGATGCGTCAACCGACGTGGGGATGTGGTTGCTGCTGGGGGCCAGCATAGCCATGGCAACAGCAGCCGCTATAGCCCTGAGGCGTTGGGGCGGCAGGTGGCGTAGAGTTGGATACGTTGCCATATTGCTGCTGTTGTTGGGGCTGGTGCCGCCCATCTCCTACCTGCCCAGCCCCCTCGGCCTCTTCTGGTTGGTGTGCGACTGCTACAGCTACGACCCCCGCCTGCCGGTGCGTAACGCGTTCGTAGTCGCAGGCAGCCCGGAAGACCAGCTACGTGCCAGGCTCAATAGCCTGCTTGGAGCAACCGGCCTCAGCCCGTTACATCCTGCCCAACCTCTGCGGGGGTACGAGTTCCTATCGGTAAAAGTCAAGAGGCCGGGCTTTGGCGCGCCTGATGCCTTCGTCACTACGAGGTTGACCTACCAGGATGGTTCTCAGCGCGACTTCGATATCCCGGTACTTTCGGACGACCTGCTGCTGGGGGCCTACCGTTTCACCAGGTTCACCAGCTATGCGTACTCCAATTACTATAGCACCCTCAACAGGCTGTTCACCGTGCACGAGGAATTTACCGAGGCACCATTTGCCGAGCCGGACGGGCCTATCACGTTGAGCACGCCCGAACGGCTGTCCTTGCACCCTGATGCGCAAAGGTTGGACGCGGGCAACCTTAGCAACTGGAACTTTGCCTTTTCCGGCTGGGGCGTGTACCAGAGCATTGTCATGTCGCCGGACGGCAGCGAGTTCCTCGTGACCGACAAATACGGCTACAGGGATGACCGCAGAGACTTATGGCTGGTAAAGCTGGATGGTAGCCCGCCCCGGCGTATCGCGGAAAATGTCCTCTTCTATGCCTGGTCGCCCGATGGCGGGAGCATCGTCTACAACACGGCTGAGGAAGGCTTGCCGGTGTACAGCGCCGGCAAGAACGGTGAGAACCGGCGCAAATTGGTCCAGAACGGCTACGCTGTCCAGGTAGTGGCTACCGCTGAGGGTGCATGGTTCGCGGAGAACGACGCCCTCTGGGTAGCACCACTAGATGGCGGCCCGCCCAGAAGACTAAGCTCGCTATTAAACGGAGGCACAGGCACTAAGGTGGTGCCTGCCCCCGGCGGTAAGAGAGTAGCCTACGCCTGCGGCCCGGCTGTTTGCATCCAGGACCCGGACGGCAAGAACTGGACGCGGACGGAGCTACAACCGGGCGAGATCGCCTGGAACCTGGACGGCTCCAGGCTGGCGGTCGTCTCCCAGGCGGGCATGGCAGGAGACCCTTACAGGCTCTATAACACCCCCATCATGAGCATACTCGACCGACAGGGCCGCGTAATTACCAGCGCGCCGCTGGCCCCCAACGGCCCGACCGGAACACCTCAGTGGACACCTGATGGGCGTTACATATTCATACAAACCGCACCGGAAGTTGGTCGCCGCATAGTGGCCGTTGAGGCGGCAACGGGCCTGAGCGTGGACCTGACGCAGCCCCGGTGGGACCCGTGGTTTACCCTCACTCCCGACGGCAAATATGTCATAATGGCGAACGGTCGAGGCGACTTCTGGAGGGGTGAGGTGCTGGTGAAAAGCCCGACAAATTCGAGCAGCCAAACGGTGCCTTGATGGGTGTTGTGCTCACCGCGCTGGCGGGTGGCGTGCTCCTCTTGCTGGCGCTGCTGGCGCTAACCTACGCTGCGCGGCTGAGGCGGGAGAGCGGTCTTCCCTCCGGCGAGGTGCTGCAATCAGATACGGGCGCGGGGGGTACTCCGGGCAAGCCGCTCTATTCGGCGCGGTATGGGCTGGCCGGCACACCTGATTACATCGTGCAGACCCGGCGGGGGTTGGTGCCGGTGGAGGTAAAACTGGGGCGCACGGAGGACGAGCCGCACGAGTCGCACCTGTTGCAAGTGCTAGCCTACTGCCTGCTGATCGAGGAGACGGAAGGCAAGCGCCCGGCATACGGCCTGCTGCGCTACAGCAACAACACCTTCCAGGTAGACTACAATAAAGAGACCCGCGCCTACCTCATCTCGGTGCTGGATGAGATGCGCCATGCCGCCCTTATGACGGAAGTAGACCGCAACCACGACAACCCCGCTCGCTGCCGGGCCTGCGGCTACCGCCCCCTCTGCGACCAGTCCCTCTGGCCTGGCAGTCCCAACTGAAAGAGACGCTAAACGCCAAGACGCCAAGACGCCAAGGACGCGCAGAGATTTAGTAGGGTGTTCTAAACAAGAGGAGCAGGGTACGACATGACGTACCCTGCTCCTCTTTGTACTCTCCAAACCACAACCCTTACTCTTGGCGTGGTCCTTGGCGTCTTGGCGTCTTGGCGTTTCCCTCTCTCATTGATCCTGGCGTGTGCCGTTGCCGCCCGCGTGGTGGCCTGGGATGAGGGTGAAGATGCGGCCTGCGCAGGTGGGGCAGCCTGCCTCCTCCAGGTCGGTGAGGGTGGCGAAACGCCCGCTGGCCTCACCACCCACGGTCAGTTGGCGGCCACACTGGGTGCAGGCGTAGGTCTGGCGCTCGTCCGCTGCCTCCCCGGTGTAGTCGCCTTCGACCAGGGGCAGGGTGTCCTCGGTTAGGCGCAGCACGTAGAGGTCGCGGCTGCCGGTGGAATACTGGTCGAAGCCGGGGATTACCTGGGCTATGAGCAGGCCCGCCTCCAGTATTGCGCGTTGCACCTCAAGCAAGTCGCCATGTTGCTCGGAGCCGTACGAGAGGAATATGGTGCCCTCAGCGTTCGCGGCGTCAATGGCCCTGGACAGCGCCAACACCACCCCCGCGTAAGCCTGCGGTGCGTCCACAAACACGGTGTCGAACTCACCCTGCAAGTCCTGCATCAGCGGGCGGCGCAGGTCGTGCGTCACCAGCCCGATGATAAGACCTTCGCCCACAGCGATGTCTCTCAGCTGCCGCAACACCTTATCGTCGGAGTGCAGGGCCACCAGGCGGCGCGCCAACCTACCCGAGGGTGATAGCGCCTTGCCGGCTAGAGCGATTGCGGCGGCCGTCGTTACGTCCTCGCCCATCACCAGCACATCCTTGCCCGCCAGGGTCCCTTGCTCATGCATCAGGGCGGCGCGGCGCAGGTTGGTGTCGGGCGTGGGCTGGCTCCTGGCCCTTCCCCCGGTCGAGACCTTGCGCGGCTTGCCCAGGAAGTGCTTTTGCAGGCCCTCCAGCACGGCGTCCCACGGCGGGCCGGAAGGGGCTACACCCGTGCCGCCGCACGCCCCGCACACCTGCGACACCTGCGACACCTGCGGCTCCTGTGGCCGGGCCTTCTCGGGACGCGCGGGAGGAGGCGCGGGGGAAAGGAAAGCGGTCTGCTGCAAAGACTGCCAGCCCCACCCCTCGGCCAGCGTTTGCCTCGCCCTCGGGGTCATCTGGATGGATAGGCCAGGCTCCAGCAACTCGGCACGCTCTAGCTCCCGCCGGAGAGCCGCCACCACAGGCACCGGCATGCGAACGATGCGGGCAAGCACCCGCTCGGTCATAGGGTCCGCGCCCGCCTCCTGCTCGTGCTCGAAGATGGCCCTCAGCACTCGCTCGGCGTCCTGCCTGCCGCCTCTTAGCTGCACCTGCCGGGCCAGGTCCTCAAGGAAGCGGTCCTTGTCTGCGTAACTACCTGACATCGCTAACCCGTGACGCCACCCGGCATCGCGCCGGTCGAGGTCAACACCGAACCAGAGCGAGCGGGCATGCTCAGGGATAACAGCCCGCCCTCGACCTGCAAGGTCTGGCCCGTCCACTCATCTCGCAGTTGCATGCCATTTTGCAGGAAGGGAGCCACGGGAATGGCCCCGGCCAGCGGCTCGTTGCCCGTGTTGAACGCCACGACTACCACGTCCTGGCCGAGGCTCCTTGACATGACGTAGACAGACCCCTGGGCGAAGAGCGTGTGGTAATCGCCACGACGCAACGCCGGGTGGGTGTGCCGCAGGGCGATGGCCCGCTTGAAGAAGTCGAGCAGGTCGGTATCCCAGGTGGAGCGGTCCCAAGGGAAGGAGGCGCGAGAGAGGGGGTCCCTACCGCCCGCCATGCCGATCTCGTCGGCGTAGTAGACCGAAGGCGCGCCGGGGTAGGCCATCTGGAACAGGGTGGCAAGGCGTAGGGCCGTCTGGTCTCCCCTCGCCATCGTCAGGTAGCGGGCGGTGTCGTGGCTGTCGAGCAGGTTCATCTGCACTTCGGTAATCTCGCGGCTGTAGAGCTTGAGCAGGGCGTCTATCTCCCTACCGAACTCCGCCGCCTCGATGTGCCGCAGGGGCGCGAGCGAAGAACCCTCTACGAGCGCGGGGTCCACGTTGCGCCCGATGAAGAACTCGATGCACAGCTTGGTGAATAGGTAGTTCATCACCGCGTCGAACTGGTCGCCTTGCAGCCAGCGCCGGGCCTCATGCCAGATCTCCCCGACTATGTAAGTGTCCGGGTTGATGGCTTTGACGCGCGTGCGAAACTCCTGCCAGAAGCTATCGTCGTTGATCTCGGCGGGCACGTCGAGCCGCCAGCCGTCGATGCCGAACTGCACCCAGAACTCACCCACCCGCATCAGGTACTCGCGCACGTCGGCGTTGGAAGTGTTGAACTTGGGCAGTGCGTGCAGCGACCACCAGGCGTCGTAGTTGGGTGGCGTACGCTCGTCGTAGGCGTTGAGGGGCAGGCTGCGCACCGTGAACCAGTCGATGTAGGGCGAGTGCCTGCCGTTCTCCAGTATGTCGTGGAACTGGAAGAAACCCCGGCTGGCGTGGTTGAACACCCCGTCCAAAATCACCCGCATCCCGCGCCTGTGGGCCTCATCGAGCAGCACCCGCAACGCCTGGTTACCTCCCAGGAGCGGGTCCACGTTGAAGTAATCGTAGGTGTGGTAGCGGTGGTTCGCCGCCGACTGGAAGACAGGGCAGAAATAGATGGCATTGACACCCAGTTCCAGCAGGTGGTCCAGGTGCTCCACCACGCCTATCAGGTCGCCACCCTTGAAGCCGTGCGAAGTGGGCGGGGAGTCCCACGGCTCCAGGTTGCTGGGCTTATTCAGCGTGGGGCTTTTGGCGAACCTGTCGGGGAAAATCTGGTAAAAAACGGCGTCACGTACCCATTCGGGAGTCTGGATCATGTTGGTGGACGATGGACGATAGACGATGGACGATGGACGATGATTGATAGGCCTCTGCTATCGTCCATCGTCCGTCGTCCATCGTCTATCGTCCAACTACTGCTCCTTGTTAGTGTAATTCTCCGTTATACAGCAATCTACTTGCCAGCAGCCAGCGCGGACCTGACCCTCGCTACCAGCATCTCGATTGCCACGCGGTTGTGCCCTCCACGCGGGATGATTATGTCGGCGTAACGCTTGCTAGGCTCTACGAAGTCGAGGTGCATGGGGCGCACGGTGCCGAGGTACTGCTCCACGACCGAGGAGACCGAGCGGCCGCGTTCCAGCATGTCGCGCTGCAATCGCCGGATAAACCTGATATCGGCGTCGGTGTCCACGAAGGCTTTTATGTCCAGCATGTCGCGCAGGTCAGGTTCTACCAGGATAAGTATGCCCTCAACAATGATGACGGGCCGGGGTTCCACACGCTCGGTCTCAGGCATGCGGGTGTAGTCGCGGAAGTCGTACAGCGGGCGCTCCACGGACTGCCAGGCGGCCAATTGCGCCAGGTGCCGCGCCATCAGCTCGGTTTCCAGTGCGTCGGGGTGGTCCCAGTTGACCTGCGTGCGCTCCTCGATGGAGAGGTGGCGGTAGTCGCGGTAATAGGCATCATGAGGCAGGAAGGCGGTGTTCTCCTGTCCCACGGCCTGCATGAGGGCGTGCACCACGGTACTCTTGCCCGACCCGCTCCCGCCCGCCACGCCAATCGTCAGAGGCTTCATCGGGGGTATTATAGCAGGGGGTGGTGAAGTGCCGCCAATGCTGTATGGCGAATAGCAGGTGTGATAGGTGGTTAGTAAAGGGCTGGGGATTCAGGCTGTGTGAGGAACAGGGTCACCTCACGACGCCCAGGGTAGTCATTGGTGGCGTATTGCCAAGGATGATGCGCGGCAGTAGCGGCGGTCTGTAACATAGTGAGAAGGACGATGCCCGGCAGTAGCGGCGGGTTGCAACAGCATGCGAAAGACGACGCCCGGCGATTGATAGAGTCGAAGGAACAGAGTAGCAAGGACGACGCCCGGCGATTGAAATCGCGGGCTACACCTTGCAAAGTCCGCCCTGCGGCGGACTACTTCAGCAACATCTTCGTCCCAGTAGAAACTCTTTGTCATAGAGCCAGTCCCCAAAGGGGACTTTGCAGAGTGTAGCCCGCGATTTCAATCGCCGGGCGTCGTCCTTGCTACTCTGTTGCAACCCGCCGCTCTGCCAGGCCGCGGCCTTCTATGCTGTAGACCGCCGCTCTGCCGCGCGTGGTCCTTCTCACTCGCATCGGTGACTACGCCAGGCGTCGGAGGTCTAGAGATAGTGGTGAATTTCCCCACTCAGGGCACCCACACAATACCGTCGAGGTGATCTAATAATCCCCTACCACCGACTCATGCCGCTCCCTCTCTCGCACGCCCGCCTCCTGCCCCTGGACGCCTATCGACCTGGAACGCACCTGCTTGTACAGGTCCAGCGTGGCGCGGGCGGTGGTCTCCCAGGTGAAGAGGGCGGCGCGGGCTATGCCTTTTTCGCGCAGGCAGGCATGCAGGGCAGGGTCGGAGTGGATGCGGTAGAGAGCCTCTTCCAGTTCGTCCACGGAGAGGGGATCTATGAGTAAGGCAGCGTCACCCGAGATCTCGCGCAGTGAGGACGAACGAGAGGTGACCACCGGGGTGCCGCAGGCCATCGCTTCGATTACCGGCAGGCCGAAGCCCTCATATAGTGAGGGAAAGGCCAGACTCTCGGCCATGGTGTAAAGCGGCGGCAGGTCCTCCAGCGGCACGTAGCCTGTGAAGACCACGTCCCTGGTGAGGCCAAGCCGCTCTACCTCGGCGTACACGGGCCCCACCTGCCACCCCGCCTGTCCCACGATAAGCAGCTTATGGGGCAGGCTTCGCTTCTTGAGGCGAGCGAAAGCCTGTGCCAGGCGCACCAGGTTCTTGCGCGGCTCGATGGTGCCCACGTACAGGATGTAAGGCACGTCCAGGCCGTAGCGGCGGCGAACGTCCTCTAATTTGGCCGGGTCCGTGGTCGGGCGGAAGTGCGAAGAGGCAGCGCCGGGTATGACCCGCACTTTGTCGCGGGGCACTTTCAGGTAGCGTAGGATGTCGTTGCGGGCGCTGTTGGACACGGTGACAATCGCATCTGCGCGGCGGGCTACGCTGGGTATGAGCGTCCGGTCGAGCACGAACTTCTTGAACGTGTGGAAGCGCGGAGTGATGAACACCGTCATGTCGTAGATCGTGACTATAGAGGGGCAGGGACACTGCACCGGGGCCAGGTAGTTAGTGAAATGGCACAGGTCGGGGCGCACCTGGCGCAGGGCGCTCGGTAGCACCGTCTGCATCCAGACGGTCCTCACCGGGAAGTGGCGGTCGTTGTACTCCAACCCGTTGCCGAGCGAGTAGTCCGCGTCGTTGCGCACGTTGCGGCTGGAAAAGAGGACGTAACGGTTCTCAGGCGAGGCCGACATGATACTCGCCATCATATTTTCGGTGTGGTACCCCACGCCCGACTTGTGCCCGTGCAGAGCAGATGCCTCAAATCCTACCAGCATGATGCCCCTTTTGGATTTGGGAGTTAGGATTTCGGATTTCGGATTTAGTTGATGTCCGCGCAAATCCGAAATCCGAAATCCTAACTCCCAAATTTCCCCACTGCGTGCTTATCGCCATGATGAACCAGAATATCGTGTACAGCGGCGTGGAGAAGAGAAAGTAGTCCACCATGCCGTGCAGGAAGAACGAGAGCAGGGCCGCGCCCGCGGCCACGCAAACTACCCACACCCCCGCGGTATACATAGGCCGGTTGGCCTCGTCGAACGGCACCATCACGTTGCGCAGGGTGCGCCAGAGGGCCAGCCCCACCAGCCACAAGAACGCCAGCCCTCCCACTATGCCCAGGTTGGTGAACATCTCGATGTACATGTTGTTGGTGTAGATGTTCCTGTTCCAGCTTTGCTTGCCCGCGTACTTGCCGTAAAGGTTGCGGAACCCGTCTGGGCCGACCCCCGTAATGGGGTGGTCGCGGAACATGGCAAAGGCGGCTCGCCACAACTCGCCCCTCGGCACGGTGGAGGCATCGGAGTCCTCCATCGTTCGCACGCTCACCGGCGGCGTCGTATTGGGGGGAAGCACTTTAGCCTGCCCCGTTGCTTCCCCGACCCGCACCTTGCCCGACTCGACGCGCACCCTGCTCTTCTCGTAGAACCATGTGACGTCTTCCTGCACCAGGTCCCACTCCAGGATGTACTCACCGGCCTTGGGTGGAGCCTCCACTATCGCCTCCACCTGGACGCTGCCGCCGGGGTCTACGTCGTGCGGGAGAGCGGTACGCAGGCCGTCGAAGACCGCGTAGAAGTCACCGCCCGGACTCTTCCAATGGTAGCTCAGGTGCACCTTGGGCACGCGCTCGGCGTTCCAGGGCATGGGTCCCATGTTGGTTAATGATACGGGCACGGTTACAACGTCCCCCACCGAAATAGAGGGGATGCTGCCCTGTTGCAGGGCGTAATTATACCACGCCCGGTCGTTCTCCCCAGTGAGGCGCAGGCGCAGCAGCGGGTGCGTCAGGTAGGTATAGACCACCGCGAGCACCAGCACGCCCACCGACATGGCGAGAGGCCGCCACACCTCGGCCCACAACCAGCGGTCGCCTCGCACGCGCCGTATGTACACCGCCAGCCCGAAGGCCGCCACCGACGCGACCACTCCCACCCACGAGGCGCGGCTGAACGTGAGGATGAGGGCCATAGCGAGCAGGCCCAGGGCGACAAATAGCGATACCTGTATAGCGCGCACCTGTACTCGGGAGATGCGGCCCTCGCCGAATACGCCCTCGACCAACCGCTGGGAGGAGAAGAGCACCGCCAGGCCCAGCAGCACGGGCAGGGCCATCTCAAAGTAGACGGCGGCTCCGTTGGCGTACTCGAAGCTGCCACTCAAGCGTAGCAGGCCCCCCACGGTAGTAGGCTGCGGCCTGAACGGCATGAGCCAGTATTCAAGGTTGACGCCGGGCAGGAACTCCAGCAGGCCGATGCATGCCGATATGAGGGCCGCACCGACGAACGTGCCCAGCGAGGTGAGCACCCGCCGCCTGCCGCGCAACGCCAGCCACACCGAAGCGTAGACGATCAGGCCCATCACCAGGCGGTAGACGAACTGCACGCCCAGCGACTTGTACTCCCCAAAGATGGTGGAGACCACCGAGGCCAGAATGAGCGCCAGGGCGGGCATGAGCAGCGGCATCTTGAGCAGGGCGCGTCTGGCCTGCGCCGACACCCCCAGCCGGAAGAGCAAAGCCCCGGCCAGGCAAAAGAGGGTGACTTCCAGGTTGGTGAAAGTGGCAAACAGCACGCGGCCTAACGGAGGGTAGCCTATCTCGAAGGGACTTGCCAGCAGCACGAGCAACAGCATGGCAAACAGCAGGCGGTCGGCCAGCACTTCCAGCCGGGAAGCCACGTTTGAGGCGGGCGCATGGGCCGCAGGCAGCGGAGTAGCGGTTGCGCGTCTTTTCACCGTCGCGCTCACACTATGCCTCCTACCCCTGTCTCACTCTGTACGACCTGAGGTGTCTGTGCGGCCAGGGGTGCGCCGGGCCTTCGCATGTACCTCAAGATAGCCGCCGCGCACAGGACCACCAGGGTAGCCTCGGTCAGGAAGGTCGCCCAGGCCGCACCCTGCACTCCCATGCCTGGGATGAGGAGCAGGTTGGCCGCCACGTTCGCCAGCAGGACCACACCCGAAAAGGCCGCGTACACCTGGGGCCGGTCCATCGCCACGAGGGCGTGGGTGAGTCCGTAGCTGGCGTACATCGGTATGCAGCCCAGCGCCAGCACTTGCAACACCGGCACCGCCGCGCCGAACCTGTCACCGTAGAGCAAGCTCGTTAGCGGCACCGCCCCCACCGCCAGCGTCATGGAAGCCAGCACCCCCAACCCCAGCAGCAGGGTCATAGTCTGCCCGAGCACCGGCCGCAGACCTCCCATGCGAGTCTCGCCAGCAGCACTGGCGTCTCCCGCCCTCGACAGGAGCGAAAAGGTGGCGGCCAGCACCACGCCGGGCACGATGAGGGTTAACTCGAACAGCTTGTAAGCCGCGTTGTAGATGCTCAGGGTCTCGCTGGCGTGTGCCGCACCCACAATCGGCGGGATGAGCAGGTTGTCCACCCTGAAGGCGAACATGCTGAACACGATGCCCAGGCCCATCGCGGCAGGCTGGCCGAGCGAACCCCGCCAGTAGGCCCGGTCGAAAGTGTAGTCGGGGCGCACGTAGGCCAGCAACTGGCTGTAGCTGTAGGCGATAGCCACGACCGCCGCGACGTTGGCGGCAATCGCCAGCCCCAGCACGTCCAGTCCCGCGTACAGCAGAGCCACACCCAGGAGCAGGTTGATAGCCCGCCCGGTCAAATAAGCAATGGCCTCGTTCTTGAGCCTGCGTAGCGCCCGGAAGCAGTAGGCCAGGTACTCCAGGGTCGTGAGAGCGACCATGGACAGGCCGATGAGCAGCACCGCGCCCTTGTTGCCCACCGGCTCCAGCATGACCACGGCAAACATCAGCGCCAGCGACACCGCCGACAGTCCCGCCTTGATGACCATCCCCCCGCCCACCAGCCGCGCAGCCGCAAGATCGTCCGTGAAGTAAGGGCGCATGTTGGCTTCGGGTATGGCGAGGCGGGCCAGTTCGCGCTGGAGATAGAGTTGCAGCCCGAAATCGGCCACCTGAGACAGCATGTAGCCGACACTGAGCGCGAAGGTGAAGTCGCCAAACCCCGCCAGGTCGAGGCTGCGGGCAGCCAGCATTAGGAGGGCATACTGCAACACCCTCCCCAGCACGTCGGACATGAGCTTCCACCCCGCGCCGCGACCTACCGCAGCAAGCAACGCTCTCACAGTCACAAAGTCCCCTACGAGGTAAGTTACAGGCGGTTCTGAAACGTGAAACGTGATGCGACGATAGCGACACACCGGCTGTGGATGCCAATGTAGTCTACTATTAAGAGAGACGTGAAACCTACAGCATTATAAGTCGTATCAATGCGCTTCTGCCAGCACTATTGGAGGTATGGTCTCGTACTATAGCCAGGCACAGAAGCAGTGCGTCTTCGAGGCCGCAGGTGGCCCCTCCGGGACCGGCACGGTTTGGGCGGCGACCCTGAGGGTGTCGCATGAAAGTCGTACACGGAAATCGGCAATTGAGAAAAGTCATGTGGTTATTTCACTGCCCACGGTTGGTGAAGGTGATAGGTCAGCTAGTATCCGCAGGTAGTGAACACAGATATAAGAGAAAATTGTTGGAAATGCTGTTCGTTATAAGCTTGACTTAACATACATATGCGGTTATCATTCCTGGGCTATAGAAATAGTAGCACTTTATTGTTTACCTGCACGTATATCAGTGGGGGATTTTTGCATGCGTCCTATTCGAGCGTTCTTCAACCAGAAACATACATGGGCAGCGCTAGGGCTTGTCTGTCTGATTGCTGTTTCAGGCTGTAACTCCGTCCCAAGCCCTAGCTCAGGCCCTAATCAGGCAACAGAGAACACCACAAACCAACCGGGCACCAATCCACAGATACCCGAGCCGATTGGTACTTATGTTGCCCCTACTTCTACTCCAGAGCCAATCGGGGTGCCAACTACAGAAGCAAAGGTTCCTCCGCCGCCTCAAGCAGAGTCACTTCCGGTAGATAAAAATGCAGCATCACCTAACATCGCCTGGGTAGTAGAAGCTGTCGACAGCCTCACAGTCTGGGTAGGAAATTACAGCGGCCAGAGTAGCGGTGGAGCCCCTGGGCTGTCAGGCTCAAGGCCGATTGTTCGCTGGAAGATTGAGGGAGGAGTCGCGCGAGAAGTAGTAGACATGGATGTATCCCCCGATCACAAGTCACTTGCGGTCATCATAAGGGAACCTTGCACTGTTGAGAAGAAGCCTACACCCGCTGCGGGCGATGAACCGGGCATGCCACCGGCGGGTGGCTCGTGCGAAGGCGGTACCCGTAGCTATTTGTACACGGTAAGCCTAGCCAACAACACGGTAAGGTCAGTGCCGGATTACAGTAACAGCTACGAAGATTACAGGACATTCTTCTTCGTGCCGCCTCAGGAAATAGTTGGCTGGGTTGATAACAACAGGATTGCAGTTCAACTCGCTGCTGTACCTACACGGCAATTGGTGCTCGCAGAAAAAGACGGGAGCTCGTATAAGGGATTAGATTTCCCCACCGGTTATGCCACGGCCGGGGACGCCAGCCTCTCACCAGATCGCAAGACCTTGTTCTCCGCCGTTGTAGGTGACGGCAAGATAGATAGCGGATTCTGGTTATACAACCTGGAGGGTAGTAACCCGCGCAAGCTGGCTGACCTATCTCAGGTCAAGTGGGCGGACAAGCCAGCCTGGTCTCCCAACGGTAAGCATATCAGCTTTATCTCTCCCAAGGGCGGCTCCGACTACAAGCATATGAGCGTATCGATCCTCGATCTCGATACCTTGTCGCTCCAGGACGTAACTGCGCCGGATACAAGCAGTTCAGCACCAGTTTGGTCGCCTGACAGTTCGCAGATCGCCTTCTTACAGGCGGACGATCCGGAAAATGCAAGAAACGGCAAATACAAAGAGGTAGATAGCAACCTATTTGTTGCTGACGCCAACAGTAAGAAGCCGCGTAAGCTGACCGCTTTCTCGAAGAAAAGGAATCGCGATGTTCAGTGGACGAGTGATGGGAATCTTCTACTCACTTCCACTGCACTCAGCGCTGACGCCTCGTTGGAGCTAGTGTCAATTCAGGCAAAAGACGGCAAAGCTGTCAAGCTGAGCAAGAAATCCTCCACGAACTCACCTGAGAACGTTGTCCTTCCCGTCATATTCAAATAGATAGTAAGAGGCTAGCGCCCTTGCTTTCAGTTCATGGGAGATTCTCAATGACACGCGCACCCTTGTGCATTACCCGACGCATTCTACTTTTAGTTGCATTTGCCGTTACTATTGTCGCTACTTCAAGCGCTTCGGCGGCACCTGGACCCGGCCGACTTTATCAAACCTACACTGACCCAGATGTCTACGGTGAGCCTCTACAACCTGTAGGTGGCGAACCTGCGCCCCCATCTGTGGTTAACCAGGGAGCAGCTGAATACCTTCAACTTACCTTACCACTCGGCAATAGACCAGAGCTATCGAACGACCTTGATCAACGTTATTCGTCCGGCATCGTTTTCAACGGGCATATCGACCATGCGGTCCCCTTGAATTTTTATAGCCCCTGCGGCAACAGAACGGTTCAGATATTCACAGGCGAGTCAGGGGAAGTGCCTAGTGGAGTTTCAGAATGTACCGCGACGTCATATGGGAAGACACCTACCGGCAGAACGTATCTGTACAACGGGCACTCTGGATTGGATTTCGAAGCTAGCGAAGGGACACCAGTTTATGCCGCGCACGCTGGAATTATAGACTGGGTTTATAACGAGGATGATGAGGCCGGTTACGGTATCGCAGTGCAACTCAAGGACCTGGAAAACCCCGACTACTTGACTTTGTACGCGCATCTGCGGGAGGTTAGAGACGGCTACGGACGAGGAGATAGATTCGCCCGTGGAGAACTCATAGGCTACAGTGGAGACACCGAGACGGGGGGTGCTCACCTGCACTTCGGCTTCTATCTCGCGGGTCCCAGAACTGGGACAGGATCGCGTGCGGACGGAAGGTTTGAGGACAGGGCTCACGTCCTTGATCCTCACGGTTGGTTTTCCAACAAACCCGATACCTTAGGAGCCGATCCCTACAAGTGGGCAAGTGGATATGCTGCCAATGAAGGCATCAACACGGCGGCAAGTAACTGGAACAAGGGAACTCTAACCGGCAACACCTACGCCACCAAAAATAGAACAACCCGAGCACCAGCCCAGATAGGTCGTACATCAACGAACAATACGGCGACCTTGATAGAGAGGCTCTGGGCCAATTCCTATGGATCGCTGGGTGCCCCCTATAGCGCGCCTTTTCAAGTAACTGGAGATGACTACTATTGTCAGTTCTTTGAAGGTGGGACCATTTGTGACAGAGTGTATGCAGATGGGCGACAGGGCTCAATTGATACTCGCTACTCAGATGTTCCTCTGGAGCATTGGGCAGTACGCTACATAGGTTGGGTTACCGAGGAAAAGGTGGTGGGTGGTTATGCCTGCACCGGTACGGGTTGTAAGCCTTCCTTTAGGCCCAATGATAATATGACTCGGCAGCAGTTCACAAAATTCGTAGGTGAAATGTTCCAGATCACTGATGATCCAGGAGGGCAGTATTTTGCTGATGTAGTGTCTGGCGTGAACCAATTCTATCACTACATCAACCGGTTAGCTCGGCGCAACATTATTGGTGGCTATCCTTGTGGTGGACACAACGCTTTTACGGACACGCCAGAGCCGTGCGATGCTCAAAACAGACCCTACTTCAGACCAGTCAACCCCGTTAGCAGGGGACAGGCCGCAAAGATCGTCTCCGAAACCGCAGATGACTTTAACTGGTTGCGAGACTACACCACGGACGTGGAATACGATAGCTCCGGGAATCCCATCCGCATAATTGGTGACGGACCGGACTTCCAGGACGTACCGCCAGGGTTCGCCGAAAATGGCTCTTTCTATCCATTCGTGGAGCACCTATATCGAACCGGGGTGATCACGTACAGGCAGGAGGAGCCCGGGACACCGGCAGGAGCCGGGGGTACTTTCCGCCCTGGTCAGCCTATGACCCGGGCCGAGATGGCGCAACTTTTGCATGAGTTAGTATATGCATCGCTGCCTGACCCCAACCCTGCGACTGGCGCACCGCCCCCAGTTAACCCCGGTGTTCCCACTCCCGCACCGTGTACTGCGGCTGCAGAATCGGTTATATGGGATCGCTTTGCACCTAACATTACCGTCACAGGTTCTTCTATTCGAAAGACTAGTGGCAGCATTGGCTGGGGTAATGCAGGAGCTGTTTCTACAAGGGCAATTCTCTCAGGTCCAGGCTACATAGAAGCCACGGCGGCTTCCCGGATATATAATGTCTTCCTGGGACTTGGAAACGGGGACTCTAACCAGAGTTACACAGACCTGGAGTTCGCTTTCCATCTGCAGGGAACGGCAAGTGGTCATCCGGGCGACTTGAAGATATTTGAGAATGGCACGGAGAAACGCAACTTCGGACCAATCTACAATGCTGGTGATGTATTCCGCATCCAGATAACAAAAGCTGGACAGGTCATGTACTCCAGAAACGGTGCGGTACTTTATGTTAGCGGTCAAACACCAGCGTATCCACTAGTAATGGATACCGCACTATATGAGGTAGGTGCGGAGATACTCAACGCCCGCATTCAAAGCTGCAACCTTGGGAACTCCGCCATCCCGACATTTACGCCCACCAACACGCCTACTAATACTCCCACCAATACCCCCACCAATAC
>JALZHI010000226.1 GCA_030913985.1 Chloroflexota bacterium
TAATGTTAGCGAGACATCGAGCAACTTACCGTGTTTCGTCATCCTAATGGTTTCATAGTGACTGATACGCTCTATACGCTCTCCTCGCCTGAGTCTTTCGAGAAGGCTTAGGATCTCATCAAGACGGTCTGCCGGGGCCAACATCGAGACATGTTGTCCCACAACCTCCTCAGCGGAGTAACCGTAGAGCTTCTCTGCTCCCGAATTCCAGTCGGTAATGACTCCGTCCAGTGTCTTGCCGATGATCGCATCATCCGAGCCCTCTACAATAGCCGCTAGCCGGGAACGAGTCTCCTCAGCGCGCTTGCGTTCGGTGATGTCGCTGGAGTTGACTACAATGCTCCCTACGCTAATCGACTCATCTAGCAGATTGTTGGCGCGCGCTTCGATGTAGCGCCAGGAGCCATCTTTGTGCTGAACTCTGAACTCTAAGACATGGGCCTTTCCAGGGTTATCTAAGATTTCTGTAAGTTTATCGAATACCCGTACGACATCATCCGGGTGGATGTGTTCAAAGCCGCTACCTCCAACATACTCTTCGGGCCGATATCCTAGTACCCTCTGTATCGACGGGCTCACATAGCGCACGGTGCCGGAAGCATCCACAAGCAGGACAATATCCGAACCAACGATGAGAGAGGGGAATCGCTCTTCCCTTGCGCGCAGCGCCTGCTCTGCCTGCTGGCGCTCACTCAATTCGCGATCGCGTTCGATCTCAGACCCCTTTCACAGCTGATGCGCGTGAGAAAACTCGAGCGTAGACTGAGTTGATCTATTACCAGATAAAGTATCACTTCTATTGCCTCTGATGTGGAAGCAAAGCTACGCCCTGCCAGCTCGGATATGCTGTTCAAGTATGTACCTGTGTCAGTATACCTTTGCTGCTCTGAGGTAGGGCTACTCTTAGAGCCGTGGCTCTGGGCGTGGTGAGTCTCTCCAGGCCCAGTACGACCGCTGGGGGGAGTAACGGGATCTGTCATCGTCCAGGCCCAGTACGGCCGCTGGGGGGAGTAACGGGATCTGTCATCGGTTCATCTTCTTCAGAGAGGTGCCTGGTTAAGCGCCCCTCTCGGGTGAGCAAGTACCTGAGGTTTGTCACTGGCCGCTCAATGAGACTATAGCTCAAGGTACCTGCAGCGACCGAGAGGAGTACAAGGATAACCACATTCTGTAGGAAGGCCTTGGGAGCCGGATCGATAAGCAAACCCCGCTTACCGAGCTCCAACAGGATCGGCTCGTGCCACAGGAAGATTCCGTACCAGATCAAGCCGAGGTAATGGAGCAGGGGAAGGCGCAGCACGTGCAGCCAGGGTGAGGTGCGTGGAGCCAAGACTGTTGCGGCCAGAAGCAGCGCAAACGCCAGGCCTAATAGCGTATGGAAGTAGAGGTCTACAAGCTCACTTTCAGTCCCGACAATAGTAGCTACTATGATTGCTGCCGCAGTCAGCATGAGGGTGGAAGGTGCCAGCTGGTTCATGTTTGGCTGACGAGCGGCTACGATAACCGCCAGCAGCATACCTATTGCAAAGGCATCTAAGTTAGCCAGCGGTCCAAAGTAGACCGGCCAGTCGGTTTTGGGGATATCGGCAATGTAGAACGCCCACCACTTGTAGGCCACGCTGAGGACGCCTAGCGCCGCCACCACACCTGCGAGCAGTACAGCCCTACGCTCCGGAGCTGCAACCTGACTACACACCCAGTAGGCCAGGGGAGCGGCGAACGCGACGAAGACGTAAAACTGAACTATGAGCGCCAGAGCCCAGGATGGACCTATGGTCCAGAAGATGTGTTCACGGCTGAAAACTTGAGTAAAAGTAAGGTGCTGCAAGAGGTCTGTCCACTGTCCGGCGGAACCGGAGTACCGCCAAGTCCAGACGAGTATGATGGCCGCGTAGTAGACCGGCACAATACGTATAGCCCGACGAATGAGAAAATCCAGAACTGCTGGGGGGTTACCATGTTTGATCGCCGCGCGAGCGAAGGGCAAGAAAATTAGAAACCCTGACAGCACGAAAAACCACACGGTTACATCTAGCGCCTTGAATAGGGTGTCCCACACGGTGCCCTCATAAACGTACTTGTCGGCCCCTGTGCCCTCACGCGAGTACTGGTATGTGTGGAACACAACCAGCGACAAGGCTGCGATGCCGCGGTACGCGTACAGCCCCTCAAACCGTCCTCGTGTGACCTGCCGCTCAGCGTTCGGACTCCTAGCAGCACCCCGGCCTGACAAAGAAGCAGCCGGCTCAACTCTCTTGCCGTGTCCGTCTTCTGCGTTGCGCTGGCTTTCCACGACTATCTCTTGCCCCTCACTTCTTTGTGTCTACCGCTGAGGTGCGAGGCGTCACCTTCCACTTCTTCTCCCCCATTACCTCCTTGACCTGTGCCACCTTAGCAATGAGGTTTTTGAACTCGGGATAGAAGGGAGAGGAAACGATCAAGTAGAAAGCGAACCAACGTCTGTGGCGCCGAATCTCGGGCGGTGCAAGGAGGTAAGCAAACACGGTCTGTCCAGGGCCCACGCTAAGCGTGAAAAGGGTAGTTAAGACGAAGATCGGCACGAGCCAGTTAATCTTTGTTAGACTACCGTACTTCCAGGCCCAAAAGGCAATCACCGGAAAAATTTGTACCGAGAGCCACACGTAGATCTCGCGCCAAGCTAGGAGGTGAAAGAAGCCGAGTTTTTGCTGGAGCGAGAGGTGCGGAGATCGGATGCCGCGCCAAAGATGCTTTATCGACACCTGAAACCAGCCTTGCGCCCAGCGCATGCGCTGGTTCCACAGCGCTTTCAACTCGACCGGAGCAAGTTCTTTCGAAATAAGGTGAGGGTCAGAAGCGATCTTGTAGCCGGCTTCGACCACGCGCAGCGAGGAATCTATATCCTCCGTTAGCATAGACCCGCGCATCCGAGTCTGGTGCAACAGCTTCGTCTTCCAATAACCGTTGGTGCCACCAAAGATTCCGAAGCCGTGCATCCGGGCGCGGCCAGGATGACTGACAGCGTATATCGATTCGAACTCTATCGCAACTACGCGTGCCACCCAGGACTCGTCGCCGTTTCGAACTAGGCAATGCCCCTGCACAACGTCGTACCCGTTCGACAGCCAGCGCCACGCACGGGTAAAACTGTCGGCGTTGGGGTGGTGATCGGCGTCGAAGACGCCCAAGAACTCCCCGCTCACCTCGGCCAGAGCTGCGTTGACGTTCTGGGCTTTGGAGACACTGTTCTCAACGCGCAGCGGCAGGAAACGTGGGTCGCGCCGGGCTATGTCCTGTAGGGTCGCTTCCACTGGTAGGTCCATAGGTGTGTTATAGGCGAGAATTATCTGGAGTGGTGCAGGATATTCTATGCGCAGAAATGCCTCGATGGTCTCAACAACCGTGGCGGCCTCGTTAGGAAGGTAGGCTGCGATAACCGCACTCGCTGGTGGGTAGTGCCCCCCCGAATCGTCAGGTGAGCTTAATAAAGCGGTGATGGAACGCCAGGGGTTCGCCGGCGGGAAAGGCACTCCAATTTCGCGCGGTGGCTCTAGCGGACCGCTAATAGCACGCCGGTTACTCTCGACTATAAACGGATAAGAGGCCGCGGGCTCGGCCGGTGGAGCTACAGGACGAAGTGCCAAGAAGCCTTCAACCCAGATGAAGGCGGCGGTAACCAAGAGTGCCACAACAACGGTCAAGTAGCTTATGGACGCAATATCAACTCCAAAGAACTTGTATAGGGTGACGTACATTAGAAACGGGATAACCATCGGGGTCAGCTGCACGATAGCCACCTGAGTTGGCAGCCGGAGCTTAACCAGCAGACGCCTCCACCAACTCAGCTTAGCAGCCC
>JALZHI010000089.1 GCA_030913985.1 Chloroflexota bacterium
CCTGCCATACCGGAGCATGGAAGGGGCAACATTGCCTTCAACACCAGGGCGACGACGCTGCCGCCCACATGCCAAAGTATATTCTACAACAATTCGCTAACGTCTGCACGCTCCGACAGCAACTCCTCGGCAGTCACCGTCAGCTTGCCGCGCGCGTAGTCGGAAATCTCCAGTCCCTCGACCATAGTGTAGTTGCCCTTGCCGTCGGAACGCACCGGGAAGGAATAGATAAGCCCCTCCGGTACGCCATAAGAGTTGCCGTCCGAGAGGATGGCGGCGCTTACCCACTCGTCGCCCGGTGTCTGGTTGACGGCGCTACGAACGTGGTCGAGCACGGCGTTGGCTGCCGAGGCGGCGCTCGACTTGCCCCGTGCCGCGAGAATTGCCGCACCACGCTTCTGCACCGTCTCTACAAACTGGTTCTCCAGCCACTGCCGGTCCTCAATCACCTCTGTAGCGGGCCTGCCGTCGATAAGGGCGTGCTCGAAGTCGGGGAACTGCGTGGCGCTGTGGTTACCCCAGATAGCCAGGTTGGTGACGCTCGTGAGGGGTCTGCCCGACTTCATGGCAAGCTGCGCCATACCCCTGTTCTGGTCCAGGCGGGTGAGCGCGGAGAAGCGGTCGCGGGGCACGTCGGGCGCGTGGTGCATGGCGATGAGGCAGTTGGTGTTGCAGGGGTTGCCCACCACTACGACGCGTATGTCCTCGGCTGCCGTTTTGTTTATGGCCGCGCCCTGGTCGATGAACGACGTGGCGTTCATGGTGAGCAGGTCCTTGCGCTCCTGGCCCGGCTTGCGGGGTGCGGCACCCACCAGCAGCGCCCAGTTGGCCCCTCGGAAGGCTTCGGCGTCACTGTCGGTGATGGTGACGTTGCGCAGCAGCGGGAAAGCGCAGTCGTCAAGCTCCATCTTTATGCCCTCGAGCGTGCTGACGAACTCGGGCACCTCCTTGAGCGTCAAGCTGACGGGTGTGTCCATGCCGAACACTTCACCGTTCGCGATGCGGAACAGCAGGCTGTAAGCGACCTGCCCGCCCGCGCCAGTAACGGCAACTGTAACCGTGTCTTTCATCCTTGTCTCCTCCTTGAGAACTGTGTCAAGACAGTATTATCTCGCTTTCGCCAGATTCGGACAAGCCGACCGGGCCTTATCAGCAATGTGCCGATGTCGAATATTGAGGGCCAAGATGGAACTTGTCATTCTGAACGCAGTGAAGAATCTCGTCCCTAGCACGCTACTACCCTTTTCTTCGCGCTAGCATCTGCCTAGAAGCAATCTCAAGAATGACAGAATGGAATATGAGCACGAAAGCCCCACCTTGTCATTTGGAACGTAGTGAGAAATCTCGTCCCTCACCACCCAAATATCACCCTCTTATAACGTAGAGTCTCGTGAGCAAAGAGGAACACCTGCATGCAGGACGAGATTTCTCACTACGTTCGAAATGACAAAGTCGGTACTTTGGTGCCGATGTTCCACCATGTTGTTTGGGAGATAGCTTCTAGTCTCTGCATAGGAAAGGTGAAACATCCCGGTAGAGGACGAGATTCTTCACTGCGTTCAGAATGACAGGGACCAACAAAGTTCTGCTGTCCTACTTTGACGCAGCCGTGCGTGCAAAGGGGCGGTGCAACCGCCCCGCGTACCATCTCTGCCACTCTGCCGCCCGGCAACTAACGCGGGTACCCCTGCCACTCGATGCCGTTCATGGTTTCGTAGATTAAGTAATCCACAACGTCACTCAGGTTGCCCGTGCGCCGGTAGATCTCCATCTGGCGGTCGGCCCCAGTGCCGTCTTGCAGAACCTTGTGCACGTAGTTCACGGCGTCTCGGCTGCCCAGGTCGTCCACCACATCGTCCACGAACTCAAGCAGTTCGAGGGCAAGCTGGCGCATCGGCACCTCTTGCTCCTTGCCGAAGTCTATCAGCATGCCGTCGATACCGTACCGCGCCGCCCGCCACTTGTTCTCCATAATGAGGGCGCGGTCGTAGATGCGGAAGCCCAGGTTCTTCTGCCGCAGCTTGTACAGCTTGGCGACAATAGCCTGGAAGAAGGCCACGATCATGATCGTCTCGGCGGGGTTGGTGGGCATATCGCACACCCGGAACTCCAGCGTGCTGAAGTAGGGGTGTGGGCGCAGGTCCCACCAGATTTTCTTGCCGTTGTCGATGCTGTTGGTCTTGATGAGCAGGTTGACAAAATTCTCGAAGTCGGACCACGACCCCAGAGTGGAAGGTATACCCGTACGCGGGAACTGCTGCCATATGATGGTGCGGTACGACTTTAGCCCTGTGTGCCTCCCCTGCCAGAATGGAGAATTGGACGACAGCGCCAGCATATGCGGCAAGAAATAACGCGCCTCATTCATTATGTCAACTAGTAAGTCGCGGTCGGGTATGCCCACGTGCACGTGCAGCCCAAAGATGAGGATTGAGCGCACCACGTCCTGCAAATCCTGCTCAAGCACCTTGTATCGTTCGTTCTCGGTGATGATCTGGCTTTGCCAGTGGGAGAACGGGTGCGCGCCTGAAGCCACAATCGCCAGGCCGTTGCGCGCGGCAAGTTCCGCCACGCCCGCCCGCAGCCGGTAGACCTCTCTTCGGGCGGCCTCCACGTTCTCGCACACCGGGGTGACCGTCTCCACCATCGACTGGATCATCTCCCGCTTCACGTGCTCGATGAAGTCTTCCTCACCGTGCGAGAGCATCTGCTCGACAAACGGCTTGAGGTCGCGCGTCGAAGGATCAACTATCTGGAACTCTTCTTCAACTCCGAGTGTGAAGAACTTCTGCATCCTAATCCCCCTGGCTCGCAGCTACCATCTAGAACGTGCTTCCGCGTGGTGCCTCACCGTGCCCGCTCCGGTGTGGGGTCCTTCTCTACAATCATGGTTGGCACCACCGAGCCTGTGCCCGCCGTCACGTTCAGTAAGGCAGCAGCCGACAGGCGCGTGAGTATGCCCGCCATGTCGGGGCCGAACACGAACGGGTCGAGGTCGGCGGTAAGGTCGCGGAAGCTGACGCCATGCTGCTGGTCGTAGTATGGGTACGGCTCCTGGTCAAGCTGCACGGCCCACTGCACCACGTAGGAGCTTTGCAGCGCCTCTTTTATCGCACGCTGCCACTCCTCGTCCGAGGCCGTCCAGCCGATGACCACACCCTTGCCCCCGTACTCGTCGTTGGGCTTGAGCACCAGGCTCTCGCGGTTGCCCGCAATGAAAGGCAGCAGGTCTATCTTCTGGCCGTTGAGGGTGGTGTGTCCTTCCGCCACCTTGCGGGTCCAGGGGATGTGCCGCCTGATTACATCAAGCTCGTGCTCGTTGAACAGGTGCGCGTTGGCGTCATCGTGCATAAGGCCGAGGCTCATCTTCTTGTGCAGGAACTTGGCGCGGAACGAATTTATCACGCAAATCTTGCCCGCCTCGTATGCCTGCAAGGTAGCCTGGGCTACGTCCGGCTTCGCAAGCAACTCGCTGGTCAGCACTCGCTTGTAGTAGATGTCTATAACAAAGTCGCCGTCCCGTAGACGCCCGTCTCGGAATTCGAGTCTCTCCGGCTGCGTGATCAGCGTCCTGTAACCGAGCATCTCAAAGTAGCGGCGGAATATCTCGAACTCGGTATCGGTAGGCACGCCCGCCCAGTCCACGATAGCGATGGTGGGAGGGTCGTTGAAGCCGGGGCCATACGTCTGCTTGAATTGCGTCCAGGCTTCCTCTATGGCGTGCATGAAGTGTCTGCGCGCGTAGAGAGGGCTGAGGAAATAGCCGTTTTGAAACTTCCACCGGTCGAGAACGGGCAGTTCCAGGAAGAGGTCCGCCAGCACGTCCTCGTAACCGATGGCGGCGGGGGACTCGGCGTTTATCTCCACAAACCGCCAGTCGCGCTCGGACCAGAACGAGTCGAGGCGAATAGCGGGCGAAGGCTCCTCGAAGCCGGGGTCTATCATCGCCAGGCGCAACTCCGTCGGCTCAAGGTCAAGCTGGTCGCGCAGGTTCTCGTCCACCAGGCAGGCCCGCCGCAGCTTCTGCATGGCGGAGGCCAGCGTTCTCACCACGTCCGTGATGATCTCGTACTGCCCGCGCGTGATCATGTGCGGGCGCAGGTAGCGGGTGAAAGGCTCACCCCCGAAAGTGAGCAGCCTGGCCCGGCTCTCCCGCGCCAGCATCTCCTGGGAGTCGGCGGCCATCTGCTGGTTCGACATTAAGAACTCGTGAAAGTCCTCTATGGCCGGGTGCGCGCTCTCGGCGTTGATAGCCGCCGGGCCGTTGCGGCTCATGGGGTAGTCTCTCCGTGGGGCACCGGCCGGGGTATTGAAGGGCCGCCGTCGCCCCGGTCGTCCACGTTCTCCGGCACGCTGGCCGTGTCACCCGCCGCGGGCACCGGCATCGACTTTGCCGCCGTCTTCGCCCCGCCACCCGTGGCGGCCTGTGCCTGCTGCTCCTGCACCGCACCCGCCACGTCCTCGTGCGCGAACTCGGTCCAGTTCTTCACCGACGAGCCTACGGGAGGCGGGGCGGCATTCAGGAAGCTATCCCAACGGTACTCGCCGCGAACCGGAGCGCCGTTGAGGGCTCGGTCGATGACGAGGTTCGCCATGTTCTCCACGCACCACTCGAAGTGCTTGGGCGTGACGGAATGGTAGTCCATGTCGCAGGCCGGGTTGAGCCAGTCTATCGCGTAAGGCACGCCGTCGCGCACCGCGAACTCGACTGTGTCCATATCATAACCGAGGCTGCTCGTAAGGGTGATGCAGTCCTGGTAGATGCGTTCGTAAAGCTCCTTGCCGAAGAACTCAGCAGGGTCGTCGGTGCTGTAGCGAAGGTGGAACGGGTTGCCCGGCTCGTAGCGAATTACGTTGGCCTGGCTCTGTCCCAGCACGATGCAGCGCGCGTACTTCTCGAAGGCGATCCCCTCTTGCAGGATCATGCCGAGTTCGCCAGTCTGGTCAAAGCACCAGATTAGCTCTTCGATGTTATGTACCTTGTAGACGTTCTTCCAGCCCCCGCCCACAAAAGGCTTCATAAACGCGGGGAAGCCCACGTACTCGGCCAGGGCAGCCCAGTCCATCGGGTATTGGAGGTTGCGCAGCGACTCGGCAACGACCCCTTCCACGTACGACTTCTGCGGCAGCACCACGGTGCGCGGTACGGCCACCCCCTGCCGGGTCGCCAGGCAGCACTCGAAGAACTTGTCGTCGGCGCTCCACCAGAACGGGTTGTTGATTACCACCGTGCCGTCGAGCACGGCCTTCTTCAAGTAAGCGCGGAAGTAGGGTATCTCATGTGAGATGCGGTCAACAATCACGCTGTACACCGGCGGCTCGTCCATGCGGGTGCCGCCCAGCTTGCAGAACTCGGCGCGCACACCCGCGTTCTTCGAGTTCACCCGTTCGATAAAAGCAGGCGGGAAGGTGTTCTCTCGCCCCACAAGAATACCGACCAGTTTTTCGTCTGCCATCCTCATCCTCCTTGGTTGTTAGTTTTGAATTATGGGTTATGAGTTTTGAGTTGCTAGTAAGGAGCTTGTAAGAACTCATAACTCAAAACTCATAACTCAGAACTCACAGATACTTCTGCACCATCATCTTCCACCAGGGCCAGTCGTGCCAGGCACCGCCCCAGATGTCGAGCGTGTGCGGCACGCCCTTGTCCCACAAGATGCGCGATAGGTACTCGGTGGAACCGAGGCAAATGTCTTCGGAGCCAGCCGTCAGGATAATGTCTTGCTGGCGCATGCGAGAAAGAAACCAATCATCGTTCAGGTTGGGCACGTACTCGGCGGGAGAGTTGAAATAGACCTCCGAGTCGTAGTCGGAGTGCACCAGGAACTGCAACGAAAAGGCCCCACTCATGGCAAGCACGCGCTTGACGAGGTCAGGGTGGCGGAAAGCGAAGTTTACAGCGTGGTAAGCCCCGAAAGAGGCCCCGGTCACGTTCAGCTCGTGGTTCACGCGGTCGTTGCGCTCTCGGAAGAAGGGGATAACCTCATGGATAAGGTAGTCTTCGTACAGGTTGTGCCGCCGGGCGCGGTCGCGTGTGGGAATCGAGCGGTTGTACCACGACTCCGTGTCTACGGCATCAACGCACACTATCTGGAGGTGCCCGTTTTCGAGGCGATCATGCAGAGAGCTAATCAGAGAGAAGTCTTCGTTCTGGTAGAAACGCCCGAACGACGTTGGAAAGGCAATGACGGGCCGGCCACCCCAGCCGTACATCAGAAGCTCCATGTCCCTGCCGAGTCTGGAGCTATACCATTTATGGTACTCACGATTCATAGGAGTGGTCCACCTGCATAGTTAGTAAGAAAGCTGTCCAGGAGGCGTCAGGAGGCGTAAGGGGCGACAGTAATGGAGGCAATTGTAGCAGGAAGCGTTCCCCGGCGCAACCACAGCCGGGACGATGGACGATAGACGATGGACGGTGTGTAAGTTGTGAGTTTTGAGTTACGAGTTGACAGATGGTAGCTAACCATCACCCTCTTGGCGCGTCCTTGGCGTCTTGGCGTCTTGGCGGTTCCGTCTCTTATCGTCTGTCGTCCATCGTCCGTCGTCCCCCAGCAGCTACTACTTTGTTGAGGTTGGCACGATAATTGCCTTATCTTCGGGTGCCTGGTCCTGCAGCGCAGCAGCAGAGTCTTAGTTGGCAGGGAGTTACCATGCTCAATAATCTTCCATTGGTGGTTTTTTCGCATCTGAGGTGGGACTTCGTCTACCAGAGGCCCCAGCACTTGCTTGCGCGCCTCGCCAGGAAGCGGCAGGTTTTTTTCATTGAGGAGCCGGTGCAGGACTTCGAGAACGCCCCTCACCTGGAGATCAGCAATCCCGCGCCCAACGTTGTGGTGGTCCGCCCGCACACACCTTCTTACTCGTGGGGCTACACCGGCGACCAGGTTGCCCACATGACGCCCCTGGTGGCGGACTTCGTGGAGCAACAGGAGCTAACTGACTACGTGGTCTGGCTCTATACACCTATGGCCCTGCCCCTGGCGCAGACCTTGCGGCCCCGCACCGTCGTGTTCGACGTGATGGACGAGCTTTCCGCCTTCGCGGGCGCGCCCCAGGAGATGAAGGACCTCGAAGCCGCCACCCTGGCCTGGGCCGACGTCGTATTCACAGGCGGGCCGAGCCTCTACAAGGCCAAGCTGGGACGGCACCGCAACCTTCACTGCTTCCCAAGTAGCGTGGACGCCGCCCACTTCGCACAGGCGCGCAGCGTTGGCGAGGCACCTGACCAGGCCAACCTCCCGCACCCCCGCCTCGGCTTCTACGGGGTGATTGACGAGCGCATGGACCTCGGCCTGCTCGACTTCCTGGCCGCCTCGCACCCTGATTGGCAGATCGTGATGGTAGGCCCTGTGGTGAAGATCGATTGGGCGTGGCTGCCGAAGCGGCCCAATCTGCACTTCCTGGGGCAGAGGCAGTATGCCGAGTTGCCGTCGTACCTGGCCGGGTGGGACGTTTGCCTGCTGCCCTTCGCCTTGAACGAATCGACGCGCTTCATCAGCCCCACTAAGACGTTGGAGTACATGGCCGCGGAACTACCCATCGTGAGCACTCCCATCACAGACGTGGCCGAGCCGTACGGGCACATTGTTTACCTGGGCACCACCCAGGAAGAGTTCCTCGCGGCCTGCGAGCACGCATTGACCGCACCCGCAGAGGAGCGCGAGCGCAGAGTACAGCAGATGAGACAGGTGCTGGCTAGCACCTCCTGGGACCATACAGTCGCCGCGATGGAGCGGCTTATTGACGAGGCCGTCACGCTGAAGAACCCGCAGTCCGGAGTCCACTCCGGTAGGGATTTTGCTGGCGATAGCCTCCCTTCCAGCAGAGTTTCTATGTCAATGTAAAAGTGGCGACGCCATAGAACTACCGGTATTCAAGGGGGGATTACAATTATGAGAGGAAAAATGCCGACATGGACACAAACACGAACCTCGGACGGCGCAAAGTAGATACTGTTATTATTGGCGCCGGCCCTACCGGCCTGAGCGCGGCGTACCACCTCGGCAAGAATAGCTTGCTTATCGAACAGAACGAGACGGTAGGCGGGTGGTGCCGCTCGATTGAGGAAGGTGGCTTCACCTTCGACATGGCCGGGCATATCATGTTCTCCAAGGAAGAGTACGTCCACGAGATGTACAAGATGCTGCTCGGTGACAACGTACACTGGCAGGACCGCGAGGCCTGGGTCTACAGCAAGAACGTCTACACCCGTTATCCCTTCCAGGGCGCGCTCTACGGCCTCCCCCCTGAGGTTATCAGAGAGTGCATCATGGGAGCCATCGAGGCTCGCTACGGCACCGCTGAGGCCCCCAAGGAGAAGGTAACGGCCATCAAGGTGTCGGCCAACGGCCACAACGGCAACGGTCACTCAGCCAACGGTAGCACGAACGGACATGCCAACGGGCATACTAAGGCGCTAGCGCACGACGGCAAGGACCACATCGTCGTAGAGGATTGCTGCGCGGATGGCGTCGGTGAAACGCTCTCCGGGCACGCAGCAGAGTGCAGCATCGCTCCTAGCAGCGAGCCACGCAACTTCGAGGAGTTCATCTATAAGGTCTGGGGCAAGGGTATCGGGAAGCACTTCGCCATTCCGTACAACAGGAAGCTTTGGGCCGTGCCCCTGACAGAGATGGAAACCTCCTGGCTGGGCGGTCGAGTGCCGCTGCCGGACCTGGAAGAAATCATCGAAGGTGCGCTCTCACCCGTGCCCAAGCCGATGGGGCCGAATGCCCGCTTCGGCTATCCCCTGCGGGGCGGCTTCCAGGCCCTCATGGACGGGTTCCTGCCTCACTTGAAGGGCGAGATGATGCTCGGCACCCGCATCGAGAAGATTTCGCCGGAGCGCCAGACCGTCCTCACATCGGATGGCCGCGAGTTCGAGTACGAGTACCTCATAAGCACCATGCCGCTGCCCCACCTCGTGAAGATCATGGGCAGCGAAGCTCCCCAGGAGATTTTAGATGCGGCTGCGGGTCTGCGGCACGTCTCGGTGCGCTGCGTGAACCTCGGCATCGGCCGGGAGAACCTTACCGAGAAGCACTGGATCTATTACCCTGAAGACACAGTATTCCACCGCATCTTCGTACAGGGGAACGCCAGCCCGCACTGCAACCCGCCCGGCGGCTTCGGACTGACCTGCGAGATTACTTATTCGCCGCACAAGCCCCTACCCGTTGACGGCCAGGAGCTTATCGACCTGTGTATCCAGGACTGCCGCCGCGTAGGTATCATCAACGAGGACGACCCGGTGTGGGTTGCCAACCAGGTGGATATGCCTTACGCTTACGTGGTGTACGATCACGACCGCAAGCGCAACGTCGATACCATACGCGAGTGGTTGAAGTCGAAGAACATCCTGCTATCGGGGCGCTACAGCGAGTGGGAGTATTACAACTCGGACCACGCTTTCATCGCAGGCAAGAGCGCCGCCGAGCAGGTTACCGAATTGAAAGAGCGCGCCGCCGCATTGGCAATGATGGGCGCGCAGTATGCCAGCGCCGAGTCGCTGTCCGTAGCTCCATAGGAGCCTGTTTCACCCGATAGATAACGGGGCCGCTGCCAATGGGGGCGAGCGGTCCCGGCGTGTCTTTGCGCGCGCGACGTTGCATCCGCTTCACCGGGAACTGGAGAACAAACTTGAAGATTAAAGGCGCGATCCTGGATGTGGACGGCACGCTGGTAGACAGCAATGACGCCCACATCCGCTCCTGGCAGGGGGCGCTGTCGCAGAACGGCTACAACTGCACCTACGAAGAAATACGCCGCCTGATAGGCATGGGCAGTGACAATTTACTGCCCAACGCGGTTGGCGTCGAAAAAGACACGCCGGAGGGCAAGCGGCTCAGCGATGCCTGGAGCGAGATATTCGAGCGCGACTACCTGCCAGGTTTGAAGGCTTTTCCACGCACCAGGGAGATGCTGTTGGCCCTGAAGGAGCACGGCCTCAGGCTGGTGGCAGCTAGCTCAGCCAAGGGGGATATGCTGGAGAAGCTGCTTGAGATCGCCGGGGCGGCGGACCTTCTTGAGGACAGCACATCGGCGGACGACGCCGAAAACTCCAAGCCCGCGCCCGACATCGTTGAGGCGGCGCTGAAGAAGGTCGGGTTGCAAGCCGACGAGGTACTGATGCTGGGCGACACCCCGTATGACATCCAGGCCGCGCGCAAGCTCGGCATCGGCACCATCGGCCTCAGGTGCGGCGGCTGGGACGACGAGGGCCTGAAGGGCGCTGTGGCGATCTACGACGACCCCGCCGATCTCCTGGCCCGCCTGGAAGACTCGCCCCTACTACGTTCTTGAATGCGCGGCCCTACGTAGGGAGCCGACCGGCGCACTCCGAATACAACTACCGGAGCCTTTTCGTGAGACCACGACTTTGCCTCTTTACAGACAGCATAGAGCCTTCCGGCGTCGGGGAGCACATGCTTTCCCTGGCGGAAGAGCTTAGATTTAGATACGACATATCATTCCTCGGTTGGTCCTCGACTCCACTGTACGCACGCGCCGCCGAATTGGGCTTCCCGGTCCACGAGATAACGGTGGACTGGTACGTAAACAAGGACCTGCTACTTAGGCTGAAGCCCGATATTGTGCACGTGCATGCGGGCGCGTCCTGGGAAGGACACGGGGGCGTGTGGGCGGCTAGTAACGCCGGCGTAAGATGCGTACTGCGGACCGAGCACCTGCCCTACCTCATAACCGAAAAGTGGCAACAGGATGAGTACACGGAATTTGTCAGTCTGGCGGACGCGGTCATCTGCGTGTCCGAAGGTGTGAGGCGCACCTACGCTCAGGCCGGGGTTCCCGCGAACAAGCTGCGTGTGGCGCGGAACGGCGTGCGAATAGACTCTCGTACTGCTGGGAGTAAGGCCGTTGCTGACGAGTTGCGTGCCGCCCTGGGCTTACCAACCAACGCCAAGCTCGTGCTCAGCGTTGGCCGACTGACCAAGCAGAAGGGCTACGAATATCTAATCGGTGCCACCTGCACTGTTGCCGCGCGACTCCCGGACACTCACTTCCTACTGGCGGGCGACGGACCACTCATCTCCGAGTTGAAGGCAAATGCCAGGGCTTGCGGGGCGTTGCATAACGTGCATTTCCTGGGTTCGCGCACCGACGCAAAGGAACTGATGCGGGCTTGCGACCTTTTTGTGCTGCCCTCGCTCTTTGAAGGGCTGCCGCTGGTCGTGCTCGAAGCCATGGCGGCAGGGCGAGCGGCAGTAGCGACCCGTGTGTGCGGCACGAGCGAGGCGGTTGTGGACGGCGTCACAGGGCGGCTCGTACCGGCTGAGGACCCCCACGCACTTAGTGAAGCAATCATCGAGGCGCTCACCGGACCTGACCTGCTCACGCGTTGGGGAGAGGCCGGGAGGGAGCGCGTCGAAAGGCTCTTCACGGCGGGCAGGATGGCGGACGACGTTTCGGCGATTTACCGGGAGTTGTGGGTCCCTGCCACACCCTCAGCGCACGCAGGCGAGCCACATGACTTGCATAGGCACACGGAAAACTACCAGGTAGCAGGTATCACAGGAGCTTAAGTAATGGCAGAAGTACGAGTGGGATTCATTGGGGCCGGGGGCATCGCGGGGCGGCACTTCGGCGTGCTGCAACAGTTTGAGGACGTACGCATAGTGAGCGTGTCCGACCCGGTAGAGGAACGGGCGGGTGGTCTGGCCTCAAGAGTGGGCGCGACCTCTCATGCCGACTTCCGCCAGATGCTCGACCGGGAGCGACTTGACGCCCTCTACATCTGCGTGCCTCCGTTCGCGCATGGTGAGCCTGAGTTTGCCGCTGCCGAGCGCAACCTGCCCTTCTTCGTAGAGAAGCCCCTGGCTACCAACCGGGAGGTAGCGGATCGAATTGGGCAGGCTGTGGAGGCCAAGGGGCTGGTGACGGCGGTAGGCTACCATTGGCGCTATCTCACCACGACGGAACGGGCCCAGGAGCTACTGGAGTCGAACCCGGCGCGGCTGGCGCTCGGCTACTGGCTGGACAAGACGCCTCCGCCTTACTGGTGGCAGAAAGAGGAGCTATCGGGCGGGCAGATGGTGGAGCAAACGACGCACATCTTCGACATAGCGCGGGTGCTGGTGGGTGAAATAGACGAGGTATACGCGGCAGGGTCGCGCACCGACCGCGGCAGCTTCCCCGAACTCGATGTTTGCGACGTTTCAGCGGCCACCTTGAAGTTCAGCAGCGGTGCCGTGGGCAACATGGCCTCCACCTGCCTCCTGAACTGGCCGCACCGCATCGGCCTGCACCTCTTCGCGGAGTCGATGGTGATAGAGTTGAGCGAGCACGAGATCATGATTGACGTGGGACAGGGGCGACCCGTCAGCTACCCGCAGGGCGACCCGTTCGTGCGCGAAGACCGCGATTTCATTGACGCCGTGCAGGGCAAGGCCAACAAGATACGTTGCCCCTTCTCCGAGGCGCTCAAGACCCACTATGTGACGACAGCCGCCGCCCGCTCGATTGTAGAAGGCAGACCGCTCAGGCCGGGCGAGCAGTAGGAAGCGGCCGTGGGGGGAGAGTCACCGTCGCAGGGCGTCGATGCGCCGTACAAGATATTGTTCGTGTTCGGCTGGCTGGTGGTAGGAGGCGAAGAGACCGAGTTGCGCCTGCTCGCCAAGCACATCGACCGCTCGCGGTTCAGCCTGGAAGTGGTCGCCTGCTTTTGGAAGCCCGGCATGCCGACACAGGCGCGCGAACAGCTTCAGGCGCTGGGCGTTCACATAGATGAGACGCCGTATAGCCTCTCGTTTGACGATACCGTCGCATACCTGGTTACCAAGTTCCCGCAGTACGACCTAGTAGTGGCGTGCCAGGGGGTACCGGACGTTTACCCTGCCCTGGAGCGCATCGAGCCGCACCGCAGGCCGCCCCTCATAGAGCACGGTGGACTCGTAAAGGAAGCCCTGGCCGGGCCAAAGCACCTCACGAGCCGCTACATAGGGGTGTGCAGGTCCATACGCGACGCCGCCGCCCGGAAGATGAACGGGCGCGAGTACCACGCGATTGAAATACCCTCAATGGTAGACCTCAGTGAGTTCGATCCGTCTCACCGGACTAGGGTGCGCGCTGAACTTGGCGCGTCTGGGGATGTGCCGCTGGTAGGCTGGATAGGAAGGCTCGACCGCAAGAAGCGGGTAGAAGACTTCATCCGAGCCGCCGCCATCGTCAGACACACACTGCCTGAGGCACGTTTTGTTGTAGTAGGCGGGCCGGACGCGTTCATGCCGGAATACGCGGAAGAACTTCAGGCTCTTGCCGTTAAGCTAGGTCTAAGTGACTCCCTGGCCTTCCTGGGCGACCGGAGCGACGTTCCGCGTCTGCTGGCCGGGCTGGACGTGTTCGTCTGGCTATCACGGGACGAAGGCATGCCCCACGTCATATCCGAGGCGGGCGCGGCCTGCTTGCCTGTAGTGGCAACCCGCGATAACGGCTCCGAGCAACAGATCACCCACGGCGTTACAGGTCTGTTCGTCCCGCACGAGTCCCCCGGCGAGGTAGCGCGGGCCATCGTAAGTTTGTTGCGGGACCAGACGCTCGCCCGGCGTCTCGGAGAGTCCTTGAGGTGCAAGGTCGAGCAAGAGTACAGCACGGAGGCGCTTGTGCCCAGGTGGGAGGCGCTCTTCGACGAGGTAATACGTGAGGCACGCGCGCGGGTCAACTTATCACTGCAAATCCGTGGCTGAGAGCGCCCCTTCCAGGTTGCTGGGGATGTGGAAAACTCCACTTGCGACCTGTTGACAGGCCCCTGGACATCCCCTATACTGTGGGCGTTGGAGATGTGTTGAGCGTCTTCAACGAAAGAGAAACTCCGAAGGAACTGCAAAGTTCGTTCGGGGTTTTTCTTTTGCCCACTGCAACGGTCTGTGATGTAACTCCCCCACAACTTGGCACCGTGAAGATTAAGGTTCCATTAGACTTCGGCCCGTTTCTAGAGGCTCTTCCTGCTTGGTGTGCTATAATCATCGTGAATCCCTAGTCACCAGGCAGCGACCAAACATGCGCGTTCTCGTAGTTGACGACGACCAAAGAATTAGAGACAACCTGAAGCGTCACCTGTCGTACGATGGTTACCAGGTAGAGACGGCGAGCGATGCGAACGAGGCATTCCGCCAGATTGCCGAGACCCCTCCCGACCTGGTGGTGCTTGACGTGATGCTGCCCGGCATGAGCGGCCTGGAGATATGCCGCCGCATCCGCCAGGTGGACGACGTGCCCATTCTCATGCTCACCGCCAAGGACACGCTGGAGGACAAGGTCGGCGGGCTGGACAGCGGGGCCGATGATTACCTGGTGAAGCCCTTCCAGCCGGAGGAGATGCTGGCGCGAGTGCGTGCCCTCCTCCGCCGCAGGCAGCCTCAGCAGCAGGTGCTGCGCTTCGGCACCGTCACTCTGGACCCTTCAGCGCGGCAGGCGTGGGTGGGAGACAGGGTGGTTGACCTGTCCAGCAAGGAGTTCGACCTGCTGGAGCTGCTGATGCGCCACCCGAAACAGGTCCTCACCCGCGAAACGTTTTACGACCGCGTATGGGGTTACGATTTCAGCGGCGAGAGCAACATCCTCGAAGTCTACGTCCGCTACTTGCGCTCGAAGCTGGAAGCCGCCGGTGCGCCCAAGTACATCCAGACGGTGCGCGGGGTTGGCTACGTGCTGCGCGAGGAGGCCGCATAATGGCTGTCGAGCGCCCGCGAGGGGTGAGGTAAGCCTCAATGTCACTACGGATTCGCCTCGTCCTGCTCTCTACCGTCGTTGCGGCGGTGCTCTTCGGGTTGTTCGGCACCATAGTCTTCTCGGTGGTCCGAGACTTACTTTACAAGCCCATTGACCAACTGCTGGAAGATGAGGTTAAGTCCACCCGGTACCGTGTTATCTTGAACAGGCCCCCCGACCTTTCAGAGGTCGAGAACCCCGACCCTCTGAGCGTAGTTTTCTACACTTTCTACACGCCAGACGGCGAACTCCTGGAAACTTCCGGGCGGCCCATCCCGGTGAACGACCGCCTGGTATCCGCCGCTCTAGATGGCGAGACCGTTCTCGACTATGTAGAATCCAGCGACGGGCACAGGTTGCGCGTCATGCTCACCCCGCTATACTACCGGCCTAACGGCCGCATTGCGGCCGTGCTCCAGGTGTCAACGCCGGTAGACTTCATCGACAAGCTACTGGACGACCTGACCTGGCCGCTGGCGGCTATTTCCGGCGTACTGCTCGTGGTCACCGCTGTCGGCTCCTATGTCCTCACCGGGCGTGCCCTCGGCACTGTGGGGCGGGTGACGCGCCAGGTTGAACAGATAGAGTTCTCGCGGGACCTGACGCAGAGGCTGCCGGAGCCGGGCACTAAGGACGAGATCGGCCACCTGGTCAGCACCTTCAACCAGCTTATCGAGCGTCTGCAATCGGCGCTTGAGACCCAGCGACGGTTCGTGGCCGACTCCTCCCACGAGCTACGCACGCCCCTCACCGTGATTAAGAGCAACATTCACCTCGTGCGCCGCTCAAGCGACCCCGCCGAGCAGGCCGAGTTGCTGGAGGCCACCGAAGCGGAGGTGTCGCGCCTCAATCGCATGGTGAACAACCTGCTCTACATGGCGCAAATGGAGGCGGGGCTGGACCTGAAGCCCGTGTTGCGGCCCGTTGAGCTTGACAGCCTGCTGCTTGAAGTGTTCGCCCGCGCCCGCTCCATAGCCGCCATGAAGAACCAGAAGGTGGTGCTCTCGCACGAGGACATCGGCATGACGATGGGCGACCGCGACCAGTTGCAACACCTGCTGCTCAACCTGGTGGACAACGCCGTCAAGTACACGCCCGAAGGGGGCACAATAAGCCTGGGATTGTGGTCCGAGGGCGAATGGTCGCGCCTTGAAGTCACCGACAATGGGCAGGGCATCCCGGAGGCCGAGCTACCGCACGTCTTCGAGCGGTTCTACAGGACCCAGGAGGCCCGCAAGAGCGCCCGGCACGGGTCGGGGCTGGGGCTTGCCATTGCCCGCTCTATCACCGAGGGTCACGGCGGCAGGATTGAAGTGTTCAGCCGGGTGGGTGAGGGCACCACGTTCCGGTTGTGGCTCAGGAAGCCGCAAGCGCAGGCGTTGGCGGAGAGGCAGACCGGCACAGGCACCCTCATAACGCGCTCTGCCGGCGCTCGCCTGGGCGCTTCGCCTCAGGTCTGACGCCTCACCAAGCATTATCCACACGATACCCAGGAGTACACATGCCTGATTACCTCAACCTTCGCGTAGACATAGATGAGGACCGGGGAATCGCGCTCATCACGATCAACCGGCCTGACAAGCTGAACGCACTCAACCACCTCCTGCTGAACGAGCTTGACGCGGCGCTCGACGAAGTGGCCGGGCACAACCGCGTGTGGGCGTTGGTGATAACGGGCGCGGGCACCAAGGCCTTTGTGGCGGGCGCGGATATCAACGAGATCGCCACGCTGGAGAGCCAGGAAGACGGTGTGGAGTTCGCACGCTTCGGACAGAATGTCTTCTCGAAGATAGAGAGTCTGACAATCCCGGTGATCATGGCGGTGAACGGCTACGCTTTGGGCGGGGGTCTAGAACTGGCGCTGTGTGGAGACATTCGGCTCGCGTCTGAGAACGCACAGTTCGGCCAGCCTGAGGTGAACCTGGGGGTCATTCCGGGCTACGGGGGCACGCAACGGCTCGCCAGGATCATAGGCCGCGACCGCGCTAAGATGCTGATTTTTACCGGCGAGCGCATCAACGCAGAGGAGGCTTACCGCCAGGGCCTGGTTGACAGGGTGCTGCCCACCGCCGACCTTGTAGACGAGGCGCTTGAGCTGGCTGCGACACTGGCGAACAAGGCCCCAAGGGCTTTGGCCCTCGCCAAGCTAGCCATCAACACCGGCATCTCCATGCCGCTTGATGAAGCACTGGAACTGGAGGCGCAACTCTTCGGCCAGGTAGTTGACACCGAGGACCGGAGGGAAGGGGCCAACGCCTTCAAGGAGAAGCGGCAGCCCCAGTGGACCGGACGCTAATCACCACCCCATGCGCGATTCTCACGGTTCTGACGGCATCTCGAACAAGCCATCGTAAAGTCGCCGCATGTATGGCGGCAGCTTGCGCATATCGCCCATCGTGCCGCTGGCTATCCCGGCGAACATCTCCCAGTCGTTGCGGGTAACAAGCAGGCCCTCCCACAGCTGTTCCGGGATGCCGTGCACGTAGCCGAACGCGAGCCGCGCTAGTTCCCCGTAACGCGGGTCCTGCTCGGCGCTCAGGCGCACCGTTGCCTCTATCATCTCGTCCTTCAGTCGCTCGCGCCGGTAATGCCACCAGGCGTGGGCAAGCTCGTGCACCGCCGCCTCGTGCTGCCCGGTAAAGAGGCGCACCTCACGCGTCGAAGGCTGCCAGTATCCCCCGCCTCGCGTGCTAGCCAGGTCGTCCACCCGCAGGCGCACCTCGGACTTGAGCCAGGCACGCGCCCCGAGGGTAAAATGGTGCTCGCGCATCACCGTTTCCACGAACTGCCAGGCAGCCTCTTCTGGCACGGCGGGCGATTGGCGAGTCCCATTGTTAGCCACCCTGGCGACGAGACTTTGCAACCAGGAAACGGCCTTACTAAGCATCTTGTTCATACTTATCTACCTATTTTATATAAATGGTTATGCATGATTCTTGACATTACACACAACCAAAACATGCCAGATACGTTATAATGATTAGGCAGTCCGAAATGCGATGTGGCACAAGAACTGCTTAAGTAATTGGGGTAACATGGGGTATCACTATACTTTAAGGCTTCATGCCGGCGTATGCAACCAAGGACGTTTGCAGCGTCTTCTCTACGGGCGCGAGCCAGTAACCCCAACTTTGTAAGTAAAGGTTAGAACAAGGAGGAAGAACACTGCAATGAGTAAGAGATGGTTTAGCGCAGCCGCCACCCTGGGCGTCGCAAGTGTGATGTTCGGCGCAGCGGCAATGGCACAGACAGTTACCCCTTCACCGACTGGTGGAGCGGCGACGATGACAGCGACAGCCGCTGTAACAGGTACAGCCGGGGCCACGGGCACAGCTGGTGCCACCGGCACAGCTGGTGCCACAGGTACCGCAGTAACTACCCGCACGGCTACAGTAGGCACAACCGCCGTGGCTACCGGCACCACCACCACGGGCACCCCGGTCCCGACCGTGGGCGTACCGGCAGCAGTTTACGTACCGGGCGGCACGGCAAACTTCCCGTTTGCTCACCCGGCATTCCAGCGCGTATGGGAGCGCACCGACGCCCCCGTCAAGAGCGGCCAGGTTAGCCGCACGTGGTTCTGGGGTCCCGGTGCCAACACCGTCGGCCTGATCGAAGCGTACCGCGAAGGCCCCGGCGGCCGCCATCTGGTACAGTACTTCGACAAGAGCCGCATGGAGATCAACAACCCGGCGGGCAACCAGACCGATCCGTTCTTCGTAACGAATGGTCTGCTCACCGTGGACCTGATCTCCGGTTCGATCCAGGAAGGCGATGCCACCTTCCGCGAGTTCCACCCGGCCTGTATCCCGATGTCGGGTGACTTCGGCGATACCCTCGCCCCTACCTACTTCGCGTTCCAGAAGGTGTCGGTCAATGGCGACCGCGTGGATACCAACCAGGCTACCAGCCGCGTAGGCCAGCCTATCACGGCGACCATCGACCGCAACGGTAACGTCGGCAACGACCCGTCGAAGGCTAACATTCAGGGCGTGCAGGTTGCCCAGTTCATCACCGAGACCAGGCACAACATCCCGCAGGTCTTCTGGAGCTTCCTGAACCAGTCGGGTCCCGTGCGCAACGCCCAGGGCCAGGTGGTGCAGGAGCAGTTGATCCAGCCGTGGTTCTTCGCCTCGGGCTACCCGATCTCTGAGCCTTACTGGGCAAGGGCTACCATCAGTGGCACCGTGCGCGACGTGCTTATCCAGGCATTCGAGCGCCGCGCCCTGACCTACGTGCCGAACAACCCTCCCGGCTTCCAGGTCGAGATGGCTAACATCGGCCAGCACTACTTCGACTGGCGCTACCGCAACTTCGGCTACTGCCCCGGTTCGCCCGTAACGCCTCCGGGCCAGCCCACCGTGGCTCCCACAGGCACCGTCTTCCCGGCCACCACGGGTACACCTGCTGCCACCGGCACCGCCGGAGCAACAGGGACACCTATGGCAACGGGTACGGCAGGCGCGACCGGAACTGTTGGCGCGACCGGAACTGTTGGCGCGACCGGCACGGCTGTAGCAACGGGCACCGCTGGTGCTACAGGCACAGCGGCCACGACCGCCTCACCCGCAGTCACTCGTACAGCTACCCCGGCCGCGACGGCAACCCCGTAACGCACAACAGGTTAGCAAAAAAGAAGCCCCTCACTGTGAGGGGCTTCTTTTTATTATCTTAGTTACCTTCGTGCAACTCTGCCGATCGGGCGCTGATGCGGTTTCTCGCCTCCCATAGCTCTGGGAAGAAACGGTAGCCCAGCGTCTTGCCCAGGTAACCCGCGCCCGCCGAACCTGCCGTGCCCATCGCCCGGTCGCCTATCGTGCGCTCCACTAGCTTGATGTGGTTGAAGCGCCATTCACCGAACCGCACTTCGTACTCGCTCAGCGCCTCCGCCAGCAGGAAGAGTTGCCCATGCTGTTCGGGGTGCATGTAGACCTCCACCACGGCGTCAACGATGTCCGGGGCCAGGTGCTCGAACTGCTCCACGAACACGTCGTGCAGACTCCGAGGCCAGCGGTTCCAGATGCCTGGCACGTTCATGTGCCGCTCGATCAACTTGATAAAGGTGGGTTCTCTCAGGCCGGAAGCCATCTCAAGCTCGCGGAACTGCTCCGACTCGAACCCGCTAGAGGACGCAAGCACGTGTCTGAACCGCTGGAACTCCGGCGGCGGCATCGTAGCCAGCACCGTTACTTCCTGGCCGACCACGTGCATTATCTTGTTGATGCGCCCCAGGAGGTGCAAGGCGAAGGTCATGTCCCCGCTTTCGAGGCGGTCTATCACCACCCGGAGGTCGTGCAGGACCTGCTTAAACCAAAGCTCCTGCGACTGCTGCGTGATGATGAACAGCATCTCGTCGCGCGCTTCCTCGGGGCCGAGGGGGTTTTGCAGGCTCAATAGCTCCGGCACGCGCAGGTAGCTGCCATAGGTAAGCGGCAACTGTGGAGCCGTCTGGTTGCGGTCGGTGCGCTCAGCGTCGAGCATTTCCGCTCCTTTTGTCTAAGGCGAAGGGGTTCTAACGATTTAGTAGTGGCCCCCGGCGAGGCGACTCGCTTCCACGAGCTCGACCAGCACGCCGTTGGCCGACTTAGGGTGAACGAATGCAACCAGCGTGCCGTGAGCGCCACGTCGCGGCTCCTGGTCTATCAGTTCGACGCCGCGTTCCTTCAGACGAAGTAGCATCCCCGGCAGGTCGTCCACTTCCAGGCAAATGTGGTGCACGCCCGGCCCCCGGTTGGTGAGGAACTTCTGCACCGGCCCTTCCTCGCCTACCGGCTCAAGTAGCTCCAGGCGCGACTCTCCCAGGGGCAGAAACGACACACGCACCGCGTCACTCTCCACGAACTCACCACCTCGTTCATCGAGGCCCAGGCCGTCACGGAAGACGTTGAGGGCCGCGTCCATACTTCCGGTGGCAAGTCCGATGTGGTTGATCCTGAGTACGCGTGCCATGCTGGGGCGAGGACTCCTTTGCCGCTTCTGAGGCTTGTTCAATATAGCATTTGCAGGCGGGAGCGTCAACGCTACCACTGCTTGCCGGCCTGTGGGGGAACGCGCCCCGCATCTGTGAGAGGTCGGCCATGGCTAGAAAGGACCAATCCCACTTGATTCATACAGTACTACTTGACACATCAGCCGCTCGGTAGTATAACTGGTATTCACGCGGCGGCTACGCTATGGGTCATTGGCAGCCGTTCGCGGCGGCCAACATCCTTCTTTCGTTCACTGGGTCTACAACCGGCGCTTCGTAACGGCAATCATTCCTATGTAAAAGGAGGATACCAGCATGTCAAAAGTGGATACCCCCATAGAGCTTGCTCAGCGAGGTCTATTGTACAACCCGTTCTGCGGTCTGTTTGCTACGATCTGGCTGCGTGAGCGGGACAAGTCGGCACACAAGAGGCTCTTACGGGTGGCACGGGACCTGGACCGCGCGTGTTCCAGCAGCGACGAAAGCGATGGGCGATTTGTAGTGGGAGTCTCACAGGGACTATGGAGGAAATGGACCGGTGGTGTAGCACCGGGCGCGCCACCGGCGGACACCGTCGTGGGACGGTCAACGCAGTTTCCCGACACGGGCGGGGACCTCTGGTTCTATTTGAAGTCCGGCACTGCTGCGC
>JALZHI010000090.1 GCA_030913985.1 Chloroflexota bacterium
GCCGAGGAGAGGGCGAACTCCTGCCACACCAGGATGCCCAGGCGGTCGCACTCGTCGTAAAAGGCAGGCGTTTCGGGGTCCGCCCCGCCCCAGAGCCGCAGGACGTTCACGCGGGCCTCTTTCGCCAGCCGAAGGAGCTTGCGGACCAGCGGTACGGCGCGAGGTCCGCCCATCGAGTCGGCGGGCACCCAGTTCCAGCCCCTTTGGAAGACGCGCTGCCCGTTGACGACGAACGTCAGGGGCCACTCCTCCTGCGAGCCGCCGGGCCTCCCCTCCCAGGTGACGTTGCGTAAGCCGAAGGTGGACGACACCACGTCTGAGCCGTCGGCGCACTCGGCGCTGACGCTGTAGAGGGCCTGGTCGCCCATGTCGTTGGGCCACCAGATGTCAGGCTGCGTTAGCTCTACTGTTGCGCGGGCAAGGTCGTTGGCATCTGCCGTAACCGTCTCGACAGCAATGGTCCGCCTGCCACGTCTGAGGGTGAAGCGCACCTCGGCACCGAGAGGCCCGTCCGCTTGCACGGAGAGGTCTACCGTAGCGTGGCCCATATCGCCTGACAAACTTGGGCGTGCCCACAGGTCACGGAGCTTCCACGGCCCGGTGTGTCGCAACCGCACGTCGCCCAGGATGCCCATTGATACCAGGCGCGGGGCAAAGTCCCAACCGAAGCCCATGCGGCCACGCAAACTCGTGGTGCGCTCGGTCCAGCCGGTCTGCGGGTCTTCCTGTTGAGGGGCACGCACCACCAGCAGCAACTGGTTCGAGTCTTCGCGCAATGCGGGGCCTATCTCGAAGTCGAAGGGCGCGCCGGGGCCTTCGTGCTGCCCTACGAGCGTGCCGTTCAGGAAGAGCATGCAGCTATCGGCCACCGACTCGAACTCGATGAAGGTGCGTCTACCGGGAGACGGCGGTGGCAGGGGGAAGTCAAGGCCGTACACCCAGTCGCGGTGCTCCACCCACTCGGCAAGGCGGCTGTTGAGGTCGCGGTAGGGGTCGGGAAGCTGCCCGGCCCGCCATAGCGCCTCGTGCACCGACATCGGCACGGGCACCTCCAGCCATGTTGAGAGGTCGTGCCTGCGCTGGGCGCGGGGCGTCCATATCCACTCGTTGGGGTTGTCGTCGCGCAGCCGCCAGCGTGGGGGCAGGCTCTCCAGCAAGTTACCCCCACGCTGCCCTGGCTCCGCGACCGGCTCTACCCCGCGATTCATTGCTGCCTTGCCCGGCTGCCGGCGCGACTACTCGCCATCGAGCCGCCACGCCGCGATTGCGAACGGAGAGAGCGCGCCGCCACCTTCAACGGGCGTTTCGTCCAACCGTACCCTAGTGCCGCGTACCTCCGCCTGTCGCTCTGCCCGCGTGGGGTTGTGGGCGTGCAGGGTAGCGCCTTGCCCGCTCTCCGAGGGCTTGAGCGCGCTTACCACCAGCAGGTCGTCACCGCCGAAGAGGTTGCGCTCGGCGGGCGCACTCCCCGCCACCCACTGCACCGGGAACGTCGCAGGCGGGCGCAGGAACTGCTCGCACTGCACCGGGATGGCGTCGGCTTCGCCGGGGCCGAACGGCAGGAGCGCCAGCCCCCACTCTTGCGGACCGAGGCACTGCGCGTCCGGTGTGGCGATATAGGGTCCCGCGTGGCCGGGGCGAGGCTCCAGGTCGTCCCGCGACAGGTAGCCAACGCCGCGCAATAACGTCATCGCCACGTCCACGCCACCGTCTACCTGGCGCACCGCCGATTCGTATAGCCCTCGCGCCAGCACCGCCAACCCCGCGCCGTCAGCGTCCTGGGCGGCCACCCAGCCTCGGAACGGGAAGTCGGGCAGCCTCTGCTGGGGAGCGTTGGGCGAAGAGTGGTCCACCTCGAACGCACGGTCCTCGACGCCGAAGGGCGCGCCGGAGTGGGCGGTCTCGGCACCCGGCACGTGAGCGATCAGGCGCAGGTCGTAATCGCGGGCGGTGTTCAACAGCGACATGTCTATCTCCACCCGGCCGCCGAGCAGGCGCACGGCCAGCTTGCCCGTCAGTTTAGCGCGTCCGGTGCGGCTCTTGCGGTTGGCGCGCAGGCGGGCGGGCACGGTCACACGGATGGGCAGTTCCAGAAGGCTGCCCAGGCCGTCGGCGCTGACCTTCGCCCGCTCCACGTCGGGAGCGAACAGCACCGGCGCTTCTCCGGGCACGGGGAAGGCCGTGTACTCGTCGCCCGCCTCGCCCGCGTGCGAGAAGTAGACCGGACCAAAGGTGCGGCCCGACGACTTATCTTCCACGTACAGGCCACGCTCGTCGGCCCACACCCGGAGGTCGCCCTCGGAGATTTCGGCGCGGGTGGCGTCGTGGTCGGTGAAGCGCGCCCCAGGCTGCAAGTTACCCTGCGCCCGCTCGATCTTGAGGATCTTGTACCCGGCGCGCGGGGCCTTCACCTCAAGCTCGATGTCGGCATAGGGCAGGTAGTACGTCTCAGGCGAGACACGCCGCTCGTCTATCCAGGCGGCGGGCGCGGCCAGGTGCGCGTAGGCGGTCTTAGCCATCGTCGCGAAAGCGTCTTCCAGGCGGTGGTAATAGACGTGCTCCTTGCCCCTGCGCAACACCACGTAGGGCACGTCGCTGCCGTCAGGGTCCACGATGCGGAAGCGGGGCATCCCGGTGTCTGGACCGTGCAGCCGCAAGCGCAGCCTGCCCACGCCGCCCGTCAGCCCCACCACACCAATCGCCCCCAACTCGCCCCGCACGGAGGGGTCCAGGGAAGCGGCGAGGCGCTTGGCCCCCCGTTGTATCGCATCTATGGCTACCCTGTGGGCGCGGGCGAAGCGGGTGAACATCTCGCGGTGCACCTCGTCTATGCTGCAACCCGGTATCGAGTCGTGCGGGTGATTCTGAGTCAATATCTGCCAGGCCCAGCGTAGGTGAGCGCGGTCGGAGCCGCCACCCGACAGCTCGGCTAGCGCCTGCAACGGCTCGGCCACACCCAGCAACAGCGCCTCTACCTTCTGGTTCGCCTGCTTCAAGGGCACGCGGGTGCCACACACCGACGCAGGGCACACAGCCAGGCAGGGGTCACGCTGCTCGCCCCTCACCGTAGGTATGCGGTCGCCAAATGGGTCGAGAAGCGCTGCCATCTCTTCCAGCGAGCCGATTTTGACCTGAAGGCCCAGTTGCTCGCCAATCTGGTCGGCCAGCCAGGGCATGCGTGGGCTGGCGGTGAAGTGGTCGCAGCCCACGACGAACAGCCTGTGGGGGTGCGGTTCCCGGTCCTGCTTCTCCGCGATGCCGGGCAGTATCTCCCTCAGGTAACGCTCCGGCTGCACCACGCCCATCGCGCCCTCGCAGTAGCCCTCTATGGGCCGCATGGTCAGCACGCGGCTGCCGTCCGGCGACTCCCACCAAAAGGTGCCGCCCTCGTTTTCGGGGTGGAAGCCTCGCCAGGCGAAGGCGTATTGGAGGCCAAAATGCTGTAATAACTGGGGCATCTGGCCGATGAAGCCAAAGGTGTCGGGCAGGTGGCCCACGGGCATAGGCTCGGCCCCGTAGCGGCGGGCGCTCCAGAAGCCGATATGCAGGTTGCGCACGAGCGACTCCGGGTCGGGCAGGAAGGTATCCACCGCCGTGTACCAGGGGCCAATCTTGATGCGGCCCTGGCTGACCATACGCCGCACCCTCTCCGCCGCCTCCGGGCGCACCTCCAGGTAGTCGTCCACCATGATCGTCTGCCCGTCTAGCACGAAGCAGCGGAAGTCCTCGTCACGCTCCAGTATGTCAATCAGGCCGTCCATCATCGCCACCAGGCGCATGCGGAACCCCTCGAACGGCAGGTACCACTCGCGGTCCCAGTGCGTGTGCCCAATTACGATGCCCTGCGGCTGCACCTGCCTTGATTCATCTGTACCGGCTTGCGGTCTCTCAAGAGCCTGCACCATGTCGGAAGCCTCCTGTGTGTTGAAGTAGTTGTAGTTATGGACGATGGACGATGGACGATGGGCGATAGACGATGGAGAAGTTATGAGTTATGAGTTATGAGTTGTGAGTTTTGAGTTGAGGGATAGTACCTAACCATCATCCTCTTTGCGCGTCCTTAGCGTTCTTTGCGTCTTTGCGTTTTCGTCTCCTATCGTCCATCGTCCGAGAAAAACTTCCCCTGCTCGAAGAACGGGGCTTCTCCCCGCTGTACCGCCTCATAAGCGTAGATGTACATTGCCGCCGACCAGCTTTGCCGGGCAAAACCCATGGGCCGACCGCTCACCCCGTGCGCCCACTCGTTGAACTCCCACTCGCCCCGCACGCCCTGCCGGTTTAACTCAGCGAGACGCTCAAGCTGCTCGGCGGCACGCTCGTGCATGCCGGCCGCCACCAGCGCCGCTACGTAGAAGCCGCCGATGAAGGGCCAGATGCCCCCGTTGTGGTAGTGGAACGGCTTGTTCAGGTCGCGCAGGAGCAGGTAATCGCGCCAGTCAGGGTCGCCCTTCTGGATGGGGTGGTCGAGGGCGCGGATGGGGTAGGGGCTGTCGAGGCCGGCCCCATGCAGGTAGGTCAGGATGCGGGTCTCCTGCTCCGGCGAGGCCACGCCCAGCAGGATAGCCAGGCAGTTGCCGAACGTGTCGCACCTGTCGCCGTAGCTGCGGAAGCCCATGTACGACAGGTAGTAGGGACGCACCACCAATTCCGTCTCGACTAGGCGCACGGGGTAGAGCCATTCACGCCTGTGCTGCTCAATCCAGGACCAGTCTTTGGGCGCTTCCGGCCCCACCCACAGCAGTTGGTTGATCTTCCAGGCCGTTTCCCGCGCGGTGTCGAAGTAGTGGGCCGCGTGTTCGCCAAGCGCCTCCGACATGTGGCCCATCGCTCGCCAGGCGGTGGCGTAGAGCGCGTTGGGGAGGAGCGAGTTGTAGCGGTTGGGGAAGAGGTCGGCCCAGTCCTTCGCCTCGTGCACTTCCAGCAGGCCGCACTCGTTGGAGTCCTGGTACCGCAGCCAGAGTAGGGCGCGTTGGAGAGAGGGCCACGAGGCGCGGAGTCTGTCGAGTTGCCCGGTGCCGCGCCAGTTGGCGTAATGTCCGAGGATGAACCAGAGGTTGTTGTCTATGCAGCCCGCGTGGGCGGTATCCACCACAGGCTCGCCGATTTCGGGGCCGAGCGACCCACCATGAGCGACCAGGGCCGCGTCCTTCAGGCCGGGGAAGCCGACGTTGTGGGGCACCTTGCCAAGCTCGCTCTGGAATCGCTCCAGCGTCTCAAGCGAGCGCAGGTGGATCTCGCGGCCCCGGTCTAGCAGCAGCAGCGCCAGCCCGCAGATCATGCTGTCGCGCGCCCACACCTGCTTGTAGGCCCCTCCCCCACCGCCGAGCAGCCCCAACTCGGACCCGTTCGCCAGGAGCACCTCTTCCGCACGCCCGCGCGCCTCATCAACGAGAGCAGAAGAAGACGAAGATGAGCGGTTGATGGTCAGCCTCCTCGCTGCAAACTGGGCCAGGCATCGTACGCGCTACTACACACATGCGCTGTACAGTGTAATACGTTATGGCAAGGCAGACAAGGCAATCTCAGGATGTGGGAAAGGCAGTTTCAAAAAGGTCTATACGACAATTGCAAGGTCCAGAGTCTGACCTTGTCATTTTGAACGCAGTGAAGAACCGCGTACTGGATCAAGGCCCAGGGGTACAGGGAGACACGGATACCTCTTTGCAGTATGAGTATGATAACATGACATCATAAGCAGGGGAGATAGTTGGAGGTACTAGTGACTCTGAATTGGCAGGACAAACTACGCACTTTGATTCAGGCTCATGAGCAGGGACATCCACTGGTCAGGATTTACTTCAGCTACAGCCCGCCACTCGAAACTGGAAGTGTTGACGCAACCATACAGGAAATGGCACTTGAGCTTGATCTTGGGCCTGAAATTGACGATCTGATTCAGCCGCTTCGTGATCTGTACAAAATAACCGATGGTTTGGTTATAGATGTTGGCCTCACAATCTTCGCTCTGGAAAATAAGACATTTGGAATACTGAGAAGTGTTAATGACCAGTTTTTGGACATTGTTCAAGATATGGTCCCAAAAGATGCCACAGAAATACCTATGCCTGTAAAGCTAATCTTCGGCTCGGATGAGGCGGGGGATTTCCTCTGTCTGTCTGACGATGGTTCAATTATCCGCGTTGGGCATGATGCGCCAGAAGCTCCTGTGATTGCGAACTCCCTTGGTACATTCTTGGATGACCTGTGCATGGGACCGGGCTTTATCCGTTATTACGGACCTACAGAAGGCGACTTGTGGGTCTCTATACTAACGGAATTTGGCTTCATCTGACACTTATAAGAATTCACAATTGTAAATTGTAAGTTGGACGCACCCACAGGCACAAAGCTATAGTTTTCGGCCCTAAATGCGCCACAACTAGCTCTTTCAGAGGAACGCCCACATATGCCGGAAAACACCACCGCAACTCCTGTTCCGGTGCCCGACCGCCCTCACCCGGTGCGCCTGCTCCCAGGTCTCTACCAGGTCGGCGGCGGCTACCTGAGCCACTCGCGCGACGCGGCCAGCTATCTCATCCGGGACGAAGCAAGCGGCGAAGGCATCCTGGTGGACTGCGGAAGTCACTGCGGGGCCGAGGCGGTGCTCTCGAACCTTCAGCAGGTGACCGATACGAAGCTAATCAAGCTGATTATCGGCACGCACGGGCACTGGGACCACGTCGAAGGCGTAACCCACCTGAGGGAGGCGGGCATCGACGCGCCGTTCGTAATACACGGGTTGGACGCCGACCACGTCCGCACCGGCGACCCCGACCTGACCTGCGCGGGCTTCCTCTACAACGAGCGCTTCCACGCCTTCGAGCCGGATGCGCTATTGCAGGGCGGAGAACGCTACCAGCTAGGCGACTTCGACATGGAAGTCATGCACCTGCCGGGACACACGCTGGGCTGCATAGGCATCAAGATGCTGTACGCTCGCACGGGCCAGGTAATCTTGCTGCCGGGCGACTCGATACAAGGCGGCTTCAGCCTTCGCATAAGGTCAGATCTCAACCGGTGGAGGCAATCGGTACGGCGGCTTATGTCCGAGCGGATAGACTTGTTGCTGCCCAACCACCTGCCGCCCGGCTCGCAAACGTCCCTGCTGGCCGACCTGCCGAACCGCCTCGCCAGGGTCTACAGCCAGCTAGAGACCGACTTTTACAGCTTTTCCGACCACCAGAAGATGTAACGGCCCAGGCGATTACAGCCAAGCGTCTCATGAAAATTCTTGGTCACACTCGGCTGTTTGGTATATAATCCTCCAAAGCTGCTCGATAAATACCAGCGCGCACGCAGACCCTGATGGTCATGTTCACACACCAACCGCCACTTTGACCTTACCACTCCAGCGACGGAGCTACTATGACCACAACGCACCTCCCCCACAGCCTCGAACCGGGCGCGAGCCATGCCGCCGCGTCCGAGGGCGACTCCCCACCGCGGTACACCGGTATCGTAGTCAACCACACCCACTGGGACCGCGAATGGTACATGCCCTTTCAGCGCTACAGGGTACTCCTCGTAGACGTGGTGGACATGGTGCTCGATACCCTAGCCACCAACCCCGGTTTCGAGGGCTTCATGCTGGACGGGCAGACTGTGGTGGTCGAGGACTACCTGGAGGTGCGGCCCGACAGGCGCGAGGAGTTGGAGCGGCACATCCGCAGCGGGCGCATTTCGGTTGGCCCCTGGTACGTGCTGCCCGACGAGTTCCTCCCCAGCCCCGAGAGCCTAATCCGCAATCTGCTGCTGGGCCGCGAACAGATGCGACAACTGGGCGCACCCCCCGGCATGGTCGGCTACCTGCCCGACACCTTCGGGCACCCCTCGCAACTGCCGCAGATACTGGCCCGCTTCGACCTGAATAGCACCGTGGTGTTCCGGGGCGTGCAGTACGACCGCAGCGAGTTCGTATGGGAAGCGCCCGACGGCACCCGGCTGCTGACCGTGTACCTGCCCGGCGGCTATTACAACGCGATGGAGTTGGCCCGCGCCCCCCGCTTCTGGCTGGAGGAGCGCATGGCCCCCATGATAGAGCAGGCTATCCGCTTCGCCACCACCCGCAACGTGCTCCTCATGAACGGCTGCGATCATTTCCTGCCGCAGCCCGCCACCCAGGACATACTTGAGGAAGCCAACCGCCGCCAGCACACCGTCAGGCTGCGGCAAGGCACGCTGGAGGAGTACGTGGTGCTCGTCATGGAGGCCGCGCCGGAGTTGGAGGTCAAGAGCGGCGAGTGGCGGCACAACCGGCCCTCGCGCATCACGCCGGGCGTGCTCTCCGCCCGCATGTACCTCAAGCAGGCCGACTTCCGCGCCTCCACCCTCCTCGAACGCGGGGCCGAACCTTTGCAGGCCATGTCGTGGCTGTTCGGCGGCAAGCACGATACCGGCCTGATGCGCACCGCCTGGCGCTACGTGCTCCAGAACCACCCCCACGACTCTATTTGCGGGTGCAGCATCGACGCGGTGCACAGGGACTGCGAAGCCCGCTTCCGGTGGGCCGAAGAGATAGCAGGCGACCTGGTGGAGCGCGGGGCCGCTGCCCTGTCGAGGCGTGTAGCCGCCCCGCCCGGCCCCGGCCTGGTCGTGTTCAACACGCTCGCCCGCCCCCGCACCGCGACGGCCCACATGCGCCTGCACTTCCTCGAACCCGGCACCAACTTCTACCTGGCCGATGCTGCCGGGGACCGGATACCTCACCAGGAAGTCAGCAGGCGGCCCATGAAAGTGGAATGGGACCCCCAGCGCGAAAGCTTCTTCTGTTCCGGCCGGGTCTACCCCGCCACAGTCGTGACGGCGGTAGATAGAGAGGCCATCGGCGGGCGGTGGCAGCGGTGGGTTGGCGAGGAAGTAGAGGTATTATTCCCAACTAACCTCCCGGCGGGCGGCTATACCACCGTACGTGTACTGCCTCAAGAAGATGACACAGTGGGTGACGCCGGCAATACTTCGACAAGCCCCAGTGTCACGTCAGGGCCTGACAGGCTGGAGAACGACCTTGTGCGCGTAGAGGTAGCCGAAAACGGCTCATTTTCGCTCACAGACAAGCAATCGGGCGAGATCTACGGGCCGCTGAACGTCTTCCTCAGCGAGGCCGACCGGGGCGACGAGTACAGCTTTTGCCCCGTCGAAGCGGACGAGCCGGTGGATAGCCTGGGTTGCGCCGCCTCAATCGCCCTGGTTGAGGAAGGGCCGTTGCGCGCCAGCCTCGAAGTAAGCCTATCGATGCATTTACCCGCGGCGCTAACAGCCGACCGCTCCCGTCGTGTGGACGAGCGTGTAGAGGTGTCGATTCGCAGCCGAGTCTCCCTCACTGCGGGGGAGCGGCGGGTCGAGGTGCGCACCGAGGTTGAGAACACCGCCCGCGACCACAGGCTGCGCACCACCTTCATGACCGGGGTGCATACCGGCCACGCCGACGCCCAGGGCCAGTTCCACGTCATGCGGCGTCCCGTGGGCTTGCCCGAGGAAGAGCGCGCGCGAGTGCCGGAGTTCGACGAAGAGCAGGAGGTCAGCTACCACCCGCAACGCGCCTTCGTGGACGTTTCGGACGAGCGCCGAGGGTTCGCCCTGCTCAACCGTGGCCTGCCCGAGTACGAAGCGCTGCCCTCAGACGAGGGTGTGTGGCTGGGGGTGACGCTGTTGCGCTGCGTCGGCTGGCTGAGCCGCGAAGACCTCTCCACCCGCTACAAGCACGCGGGTCCGCCCCTGGAAACGCCGGAAGCGCAGTGCCTCGGCAGGTACACCTTCGAGTACGCCGTAGTGGCCCACTCCGGCGACTGGCTGCAAGGCGGCATACCCTCCGAGGCCGAGTCGTACGTAAGCCCCATCTTCAGCGCCCCTGTCCAGGCAAAGAGTCCGGGTCCCGGCGGTCGGCAGGCGGGCGTGCTGGTGGTGGCCGACAACGCGGCAGACGCGGTTGGAGAGAGTGGGGAAGTCACGCCCGGCGAGGACAGCGCCACCCAGCTAATAGAAGATGCCCCCGCGTTGAGCATCCCCAGCCCGGCAAGTAGCAACGCGACCGCACAATGGCCCCTCGAAGCCAGCTTCTACAGCCTCTCACCAGCCGAATTGCTGTTCAGCGCGTGCAAGCGCAGCGAAGACGGCAAGTCGCTCATTCTGAGGGTCTACAACACCGCGCCATACCCGGTCGAGGCGACATTGCAGATCGCGCTGCCGGGCACCGTGCGCCGGGCGAACCTGGCCGAGCGTGAAGTATCGGAGCCTCTGGTGCCCGAGGAAGGCGCATCGTCAGGCAGCCGCACTTTCCGCTTCGCCGCCAACCAGTACGAGATAGCCACCCTTTCCATCAGGAGCGAGCAACAACCGTGACACTGAACGAAGCTTCCAGAGCCGGGGGAGCACCCCCTAACCGTAATGAGGCGCAAGAGTTGGTGCGCCGCCACTTCCTCGAGAGCGCCGAGGTAAAGCGGCAGATGGCCGACCGTCTGGCCGAACCCGCGGCTGAGGCGGCGAGAGTGATTGTGACGGCTTTGCAAGGCGGGCGCAAGGTGCTGGTATTTGGCAACGGCGGGTCGGCGGCGGACGCGCAGCACTTCGCGGGCGAGATGGTGGGGCGCTTCAAGCTCAACGGCAGGGTGGCCCTCCCCGTGCTCGCCCTCACCACCGACTCGACCGTGCTCACCTGCGTCGCCAATGACTTCTCGTACGAGGAAGTGTTCAGCAGGCAGGTGGAGGCATTCGCGCAACCGGGCGACGTGGTGCTAGGCATCAGCACCAGCGGCAAGTCGCAAAACGTGCTCAGGGCCTTGCGCGCGGCCCGCCAACGGGGAGCCACCACTATCGCGCTGCTGGGTGGCGACGGCGGCCTCATCGCGCCTGAGACGGACTTGCCCATCGTAGTGGCCTCCACAGATACCACCCGCATACAGGAATGCCATATCACCCTCATCCACGCCATAAGCGAGCTTGTTGAGGCGGAAATAACACGCACCCACGCCCAGGCAGCCCCGGACGGAGGGCAGGGTTGAGGGTCGAGGAGTCGGTGGAGGCAGTCCTTATCGAGGGGAGCGGGTACAAGCTATCCATCTCCCGGCAGCAGCCTTGCGCCGACCTTGAGCTAAACGGCAGGCGTATCTCTACCCTGGACCTGGCCTCGGCGCTTGATGCTATGGACGGCCTGGATGAGAACAGCGCCCTCGGTAGCCCCAATGTGGCGCGCGAAGCCGAAGGTGTTACCGTCACCTGGCGCGGCAGGAGCGACCGCTGGGAGCAGAAGGTGGTGGAGTTGCGCGCCTGGGAAGACGGCTTCTCCTACGGCTACAGCGTCACCGGCGAGGGCGAGATAGACCGCGCACACCTGTTACGCACTCGCCTGACGCCCTCCCCCGCCCACGACGTGCGGGTGTTCAACCCCGAGCCGAACAGCGGCTTGGTTCGCTACACGGGGCAGCGTTGCGACCAAAAATGCACCTGCCACATCTGCAACCCCGACCAGCTTGAGGAAAGCCCGGAACATCCTGTTCCTCTCGATTTCATGACTATCACCGTGGGCCGTGACAAGACCTATCACGGCGGCAACTGGTTCTTCACCCCGTCGCCCTTCTGCTATGCCGTGGAAGGTGCGGGTAATTGGCTTGCTATGGGCGTGGCCGCCGAGCCGGGAACCTGGAACTTCAGCGACATGCACTACCCAGGCGACGGGTTCGGCTTCAGTCTCGTATACGACGGGCACGAGGCGGTACAGGGGATGTGGCGCAGCCCCAGGCTGGTATGCCTCACGGCCCGCGACGAGTACCAGGCCATAGAGCGATATTGTGACTGGCTGCGCGAGCAGGGCTTGGTGCCAACGCAGGGGCGTGGGCAGGTGCAGGATTGGTGGCGGCAGCCTATCTTCTGCGGCTGGGGCGAACAGGTCTCCCAGGAGGTACACCTTGGCGAGCCGAAGGCCCAGGCGGGTTGCATACAGGCGCGCTACGAGCAATGGCTAGCCACCCTTGGCGCGCAAGACATAGACCCCGGCACCGTCGTCATTGACGACAAGTGGCAGCTATCATGGGGCATGAACGACATAGACCCCGATAAGTGGCCCGACATGAAGGGCTTTATCGCCGCGCAACATCGGCGGGGCAGACGCGTGCTGCTGTGGCTGAAAGCCTGGGAACCCGAAGGCGTACCGACGGAGGAATGCATCCTCACACCGGAGGGCAGACCTGTGTCGGTGGACCCCGGCAACCCGGCCTTCTCCGAGAGACTGGCGGGGCAGGTACGTTACATGCTGCGCGACCTGGACGCCGACGGCTTCAAGATAGACTTCACCCACCTGATACCCAGGGGTGCCGGTATCCGTTCCGCAGGGGGCAAGTGGGGGCTGGAGCTGATGCGCCAGTGGCTGCTAATCGTCAGTGAAGCCGCCAGGGAAGCCAAGCCCGACGCCCTGGTGATGACCCACACGGCCAACCCCTACCTTGCCGGCGTATCGGACATGCTCCGGCTGAACGACGTAGCGGGCCTGTCGGACATACACGCCAGCATAATCCCCGACATGCGGCACAGGGCGCGTATCGCCCGCATCGCCTCGCCCTACTGGCTGCTCGACTCCGACAACTGGCCCTGCTCCAGCCGCCCCCAATGGCGAGAGTACGTGCTGGCCCAGGCCACCGGCGAGTTCGGCATCCCCTCCCTCTACCACGCCGAACGGCTGGGTTGGGGTGCCGTAGACGAGTCTCTCGATGAAGAAGATTACGTCACCATCCGGCGTGCGTGGGAAGAATATCGTCGGACGATGGACGATGGACGATGGACGATGGGAGACGGAACCGCCAAGACGCCAAGGACGCCAAGAACGCGCCAAGATTAGGATTGTTGGCTACTATCCGTCAACTCAAAACTCAAAATTCAAAACTCATAACTTGTACATCGTCCATCGTCCACCACAGGAGCACCCTTACTATGGACCTGCGGCAAAAGATCGGCCAGCTTATGACGATTGAGGTACCGGGCAAGCAGTTGACCGACGAGACGGCAGCTTTCATACGGGAGTGCCACCCCGCGTGCGTGGTGCTGTTCGGCTCGAACTGGGCGGGGCCGTGGGCAGGTGGCAAGCTGGTAGCCGACTTGCAAGCTGTGGCTGCCGAGTCTGGAGACGCGCCGTTGCTAATATGCATGGACCAGGAGGGCGGGCAGGTATCCCACCTGCGCTACCCCGCTGCCGAGATGCCGAGCAACATGGGGCGGGCCGCGGCGGGCGGGCCTGAAGTCGCCGGGGAAGCCGCCGAAATCATGGGCCGCGAGATGGTGCGCCTGGGTATCAACCTGGCTTCCGCGCCCGTGGTAGACGTGAACACCAACCCGTCTAACCCGGTAATCGCCACGCGCGCCTTCTCCGACGACCCCGAACTGGTGGCTGCGTGCGGCGTGGCTGCGGTAGAGGGGCTTCGGCGGGCGGGCTGTCTCAGTATGGCGAAGCACTTCCCCGGCCACGGCGACACCTGGGTAGACTCCCATCTCGGTCTGCCGGTGGTCGAGCACGGCTGGGAGCGCATGCGCGCGGTCGAATTGGCACCGTTCCGTGCCGCTATCGAGGCTGGGGTGGACAGCATCGTTACCGCCCACGTCATTTACACGGGCATTGACAACTCCGGTCTGCCCGCCACCCTGTCCCACAGGATCATGACCGGCCTGCTGCGCGAGGAGCTAGGCTTCGAGGGCGTGATGTTCGCGGACGCGCTGGTGATGGACGCAATCGCCAGGCACAACAGCGCCTACATCCCGCCCGCCGCGATAGCCGCCGTACGCGCGGGTATGGACTCCCTCATGGTGTTCGGCAGCCTGGAGTCGCAAAAGCGCTGCTACTATGGCTTGCTCGGTGCCGTGGAGTCGGGCCTCATCCCCATAGACCGGCTGGACGAAGCGGCGAGGCGGGTGCAGGCCCTCCGCGAGAGGGCAGCCCCCGCCCAGCCCGACGCCACGTGGCCCGATATGGAGCACCAGCGCGCTGCTCGGCGTATAGCCCTGTCGGCGGTCACGTTGGTGCGGGACGAACAGGGCCTGCTCCCCCTCACGGGCGACGGCGAAGGGCTGGGGCTGGTGGAGTTCGCCCCCGGCAGGCTGTCGCCGGTGGAGGGCGGGGGCAACGAGCCGCTAACCGGGTCCACGCTGGCGTTCCTGCTGGACCGGCACCTGCCCCGCGCCCGGTACATCGCCCTGCAATCAAGCATGCCCCACACCGAAGAGCAACTAAGGGCCTTCCTGGTGGGCTGCGACCGGATACTGGTGGCTACGCGGCAGGCTTGCCTCGAACTCCGCCAAACCGAGCTATTGCGCCTCATCGCGGACACCGGCAAGCCCACCATTCACGCCGCCCTGCGCACGCCCTACGACGCGGCCCTGGAACCACGCATCGGCACAGTGCTGCTGACCTATGGCGACCAACCCACCGGCATCGCGGGGCTGGTGGACGTACTGACGGGCGCGGCCACCGCACAAGGTAGGCTGCCGGTGCGCCTGCCCTCCGCAGTAGCAGCGGTATGAGGAGTTGTGTTGCATGGATTTCTGTGAAGCGAACAGTACGAAAGTAGAACATCAGGATGCTGTTGGCCGTTGTCATTCTGAACGCAGTGAAGAATCAGGTGGGTAGTTAGGCCGTTGAACTACAGTGTCCAACCCCCCTTTGTCATTCTGAGCGTAGCGAAGAATCTCGTCCCTCAGCACATGGCGACACCTTTCTTTTCGGAGCAGTTGTGAATAAGAAGAGGGGAATACTTCACTGGAGGACGAGATTCTTCACTGCGTTCAGAATGACAAAGTAGGGGCTTGGTCACAGCAATTCAACAGTATCTAAAGCCACCTGATTCTTCACTGCGTTCAGAATGACAAAGCGGGACAGGGTCCCGCTATCCCTCTTTGAAACAGTCCCACCTAGGAGGTAGCTTGTCGATGAGCGTGTCGAACTCTCCTATCCTGGGCATAGATGTAGGCGGTACTAAATTAGCGGCTGGCGTTGTCAGCGGCGACGGCGGAGTGCTGTCCTACGCCCGCGACGCCACCCCCTCCAACCTCGACGGCGAGGGCCTGCTCGACTTCTTGCTGAGGCTGGCGAGGCGAGCGATAGACGAGAGCAGCAGGCCGCCCGTGGGCGTGGGTATAGGCTGCGGCGGGCCGATGGTCTTCCCTGAAGGCATAGTCTCGCCCCTGCACATCCCCGCCTGGCAAGACTTCCCACTCCGCGCGCGAGTCGAGTCCGCGCTGGGCCTACCAACCCTGCTCGACAACGACGCCAAGGCGTTCGCGCTCGGTGAAGCGCTGTTCGGGGCGGGAAAGGGTGCCCGGTGCATGCTCGGCATGGTCGTGTCCACCGGCGTGGGCGGAGGCATAGTCGTCAATGGCAAGCTCGTTGACGGGGCGAGCGGCAACGCGGGCCACGTAGGCCACGTGCTGGTGTCGAAGGACGGCCCCCGCTGCTACTGCGGCGGTCACGGTTGCCTCACCGTTTACGCTTCCGGTACGGGCCTGGCCGCGCGAGCCAGAGAAGCTTTGGAGCAGGGCATCCCCTCCATCCTGGCCTCCCTGCCCCCAGAGCAGGTGACCGGGGAGGCGGTGGCCCAGGCCGCCGCTCAAGGCGACCCGCTAGGCGTAGACCTGATGCAGAGCGCCGCCCAGGCCCTGGGTATGGGCATCGCCAGCGTCGCCAACCTGCTCGATCTCGACCGCGTGGTGATCGGCGGCGGCGTGTCGCAAAGCGGCGGTTTGCTGTTCAAACCCTTACAGGAGGAGCTGCGCCGTCGAGCTACATTGGCCTTCTCGCGGGGTGTGGAGGTACATCGCGCCAAATTGGGGCAAGAAGCGGGTGTAATTGGCTCCGCAGGTCTTGTATTTCAGCGCATTAAGTGAGATATTAATCAGAAATTCGTGCGTGAATTGCGTTGACAAGCGGCATTAGAGGATTTATCATACTACACGCTGCCGTAATGCCGGGCGGGTGTGCAATAACGCCCTTTCTCTATCAAATGACGGTGCTTCTCAGCACAGGCGGCACGCGGCGTAGCCACAGCGCGACAACGGAAGCCCTACACTTCCACATGGTCCCGGTAGAAAGGGGGTGAGCTACTCAATCTGAGCACTGGGCCTCTTCTCGAACTTCAACATAGCGCAGAAATTCAACAACTCTCCAGAACATGAGGAGGAAAGCTATGAACAACAAGTCAACGATGACTGGGTGGCGACGCATGGGCGCGCTGCTGCTCCTGAGCAGCCTGGTACTTGCCGCCTGCGACTCGGGCACTCCTGCTACACCTACCAACCCTGCGCCGACTAATACCACCGCGGCGCAAGCCGTCGCGACCGACACCACAACAACCGAAGCAGCCCCCACCAACACCACTATGGCCGAAGAAGCCGAACCCACCGAGCCCACCACAGGTGGCGACGACGGGGCCGCAGGTAGCGGGGTCAGGCTCAACAAGGACGTTTCGGGCGAGGTCGAATTCTGGCACCACTGGTCCTCCCCAGTGCGCCGCAACGCTATCCGCCGCGTTATCGCTGCCTGCGCCGTGGAACTGCCCAACGTCAAGGTGACCGAGGTCGCCAAGCCGTTCGGTGAGGTCTGGACCGCCAATACAGCCGCCGTTGCCGCAGGCTCCGGTATGCCCGACGTGCTCGTGTCCGACCGGCCCAAGCTGCCGCAGGACGCCGCCAACCAGATTTACACCAACCTGGGAGAATGGGCGGAGCGAGATGGTGTGACCGGCGAGCAGTTCTGGCCCTTCACCTGGGAGCAGACCCTCTACCAGGGTGACACCTACGGTATCCCCTTCGAGACCGACGTGCGCGTGCTCTTCTACAACAAGGTAGCCTTCACCGAGGCCGGACTCGACCCCGCCAGCCCGCCGAAGACCTGGGCCGAGCTGGAAGCCGCCGCCGACAAACTGGACAAGAGGAACGAGGACGGCACCTGGGCACGCATCGCCTTCTTCCCGCTACAGGGTAACATCAGCCCCGAAATCCTCGGCTACACCAACGGCGTCGAGTGGATCAGCGAAGACGGCACGGTCAACATCAACACTCCCGAAGCGGCAGAGACCCTGGCCTGGGCCAAGAAGTGGGTAGACCGCTACGGTGGCTGGGAGACCATCCAGGCCTTCCGCGCCGGGTTCCAGTCGCCCCCGAACGACGCCTTCATGTCGGGCAAGGTAGCCATGATCGTGGACGTGAACGGCTACGCCTCGCAATTGAACTTCTACAACCCGCAGGTTGAGAAGGGCGACGGCAGCGGCCGCACTCGCCTCGACTGGGGCGTGAGCGACATCCCGTACAACAAGCAGAAGGCTTCGTATAGCGGTGGTTTCTCGTTCTCGATCCCGCGCGGCGCGGACGGTGCCGAGGCAGCCTGGGAGTTCATCAAGTGCGCGACCGGCAAGGAAGGCGCGGCCTCGTGGTCCCGCGACACCTATGCCATGGCAGCCAACATTGAAGCCGCCCAGGACCCGGTGCTCGGTTCCGACCCGATCTGGAAGTTCTTCCTCGGCGCGATGGAGTACAGCCGCTCGGGTACCTACCTCGAGGCGTACCCGAACTGGGGAGAGCAGCTCAGCCAGCGCTACGAAAGGCTCTGGAAGGGCGAGATCACCCCTGAGCAGCTTCTGCAAGAGGCCGAGCAGGGCATCAAGGACGAAATAGGCCAGTAGTCGGTTACTGACTAGGGTAGCCTCTAGTTCATGCCGCGAATCGGGGGCTGGCAACCGGTAGCAATAGCTGCATGTGCCGGCCCCCGTTCGAATCCATGAGGTCTACCACCCACCCCTGGAAGGGAGGTCGTTATGGCACTGGCAACTTCGAGCCAGCGCGCCGCGAAGCCCAGGTGGTCGCTGACTCCTAGAGCGCGAGAAGGTATCACCGGGTGGCTCTTCGCCCTGCCGTGGGTCATCGGTTTCTTCCTCTTTACACTGGGACCGATGCTCTTCGCGGCCTACACTAGCTTCACTCGCTACAACATCACCACGCCCCCGGTATGGGTCGGCCCCAACAACTACGAACGGCTCTTCCGCGACGACAGGTTCTACACGGGCCTCGGCAACACGCTCTGGATGGTAGTCGTAAAGGTGCCGATTGTCATCATACTGGCACTCTTCATCGCGATGCTCCTGAACGTCGAGCTGCCGGGATCGAAGTTCTTCCGCTCCGTATTCTACATGCCGAGCGTGCTATCAGGTGCCCCCGCAGTGTTCTTGTGGCTCTGGATCCTCTCGCCGACGGGCCTGGTAAACAACTTCCTGGAGCTCTTCGGCATCAAAGGCCCCGCCTGGTGGGCCGACGCGAACTGGACCAAGCCGGGACTTGTAGTCATGGGTACGTGGTGGATAGGAGGTAATATCCTTATCCTCCTGGCGGGATTGAAGGGTATACCCAACGACTTATATGAAGCGGCCTCCATCGACGGGGCTACCGGGTGGAGCCGGTTCCGCTTCATTACGCTGCCGATGCTCTCACCGACTATCTTCTTCCAGATAGTCACCGGCATCATAGGCACGTTCCAGATTTTCACCACGGCCTACCTGATAGCCAGTTCCAACAGCACAGGCACATCGGGTGCCGAATCGCTGGCAAACGGAGGTCCGGGGCAGTCCCTGCTGTTCTACGTGCTGTACCTGTACAACCGCGCCTTCGGCAAGCAAGGTATCGGCTTCCAGATGGGCTACGGGACGGCGATGGCCTGGATACTCTTCCTGATCATACTAGCCGTCACGCTGGTCCAGTTGTGGCTGGCAAAGCGCTGGGTCCACTACGAGACGGAGGGTAAGTAGACATGGCTACCATAATCGAGCAACAATCTACCATAGCCCCTCCCGTTGAAGAGACCGTCCAGAAAGAAAAGCTACACGTACCGCGCAAGCCGATGTCGCCTGGCAAGTTCCTGGCGTTCCTGGTGCTGAGCGCGATGAGCGTGCTCTTTATCGTGCCCTTCATCTGGATGCTCTCCACCTCCCTTAAGGGCTTCCATGACCTCGCGGGCACGAACTGGATACCGAACCCCATAACATGGGAAAACTACGTCGAGGCGTTCAGCTACGGCATGTGGGGCCGCTGGGCTTTCAACTCGGTGACGATTACGGTGCTGTCGGTGGTTGGCACCGTGCTTTCCACCTCCATCATCGCCTACTCGTTCGCCCGCCTGAGGTGGCCGGGGCGCGACCAGGTGTTTGCCATAGTGCTGGCTACGATGATGCTGCCTGGCGTGGTCACGATGATACCGCAGTACATCCTCTTCTCGAAGCTACCCGCGTTCGGCTTCATGGGTTCCGAGACCTGGGTGAACACTTTCCTGCCGCTGGTGGTGCCCGCCTTCACCGGCAACGCCTTTTACATCTTCCTGCTGCGCCAGTTCATGCGCGGCATCCCGATGGAGCTTTCCGAAGCGGCCAGGATTGACGGGGCCTCAGAGCTGCGTATCTGGTGGAGCATCGTAATGCCCCTCACCAAGCCCGCGCTGGCGGCGGTGGCTATCTTCACGTTCCAGCACGCCTGGGAAGACTTCCAGGGTCCGTTGCTCTACCTGCCGAGCGAGCAGAACTACACGCTGCAAATCGCCCTGCGCTTCTTCGAGGCGGCGGCCGGTGGTTCGCCCGCCTGGAACTGGATGATGGCGGCGAGCCTCGTGGTGATGCTGCCGGTGCTGATTATCTTCATCCTGTTCCAGCGCTACTTCATCGAAGGCGTCACCCTCACCGGAATGGGCGGAAGATAGTTGTCAGACGATGGACGACGGACGATGGACGATGGGAGACGGAACCGCCAAGACACCAAGAGCGCCAAGGACGCGCCAAGCTGATGATGGTTGGCTGTGAGGCTGCTACTCAGTCCTCAGTCCTCAGTCCTCATCACTCCTATCGTCCAACGTCCCACAAGGAGGAGCACTATGTCTCTGTTCGATGAAGACGGGAAAGTCAGGGAGAACAAGCTGGAAGGTCTGGTTGACAACTTGCCAAGCGCGGGTATTGTCGGCGACAACAGCGCGACGGAGGCTTCCGACTTCGACAGCAGCCTGGACGAGAGCCTGGTCAGCAACATAGGGTTCATCGCTGCCGGGCAGACCGCCGCGAACACCCTCGGCAACTCCGGGACTACGGCGGCCCAGGGTAGCACTGCGCCAGCGGGTGCCGCTGCCATCGCGGGCGGGAGCGCGTTCGCCCTCCAAGACGACATCGCGGAGGAAGGTGCCCCTGCCAGCCCTGACAACACCGACGCCCCAGACGACTTCACAGGCGCGGGCCGGGAGAAGGGCGGTACGGACCCCACGGACCGGCTGTCGGATTAACTGAAACGTGGTTCTGAAACGTGAAACGTGAAACGTGATGCGGTTAGGGTAATTTGGTTCTACGTGAGTAACAGGGCCGCGGGGGTATTCCTTCTGCGGCCCGTTATTTTGCCTGTGCCAATATATGACGACGGAGATTGTTGCGCCATGCCGAAGATTAGAGAGGTAGTGATAGTACCGCACACCCACCATGACCTAGCCACCCTGCGGCTGGAGCAGCTATGAGGCTAACAGAGCCAACAAGAGAGCTGAGCGCATGAACGAAGAGCAGAAAGTTATGCCCAGCAGAGCCGCCGCGCTCCAGAGCGTCCATAAAACGGTTGAAGAGTACGGCTCGACACTGTTTCAGCTTCCCGGCAAGTCGAGCATGCTGCCCTGGCTGCGCAAACCACCATGGGCTTATACCATCGGCCTGTACCACACCTACAGCCAGCCGGAGATCGTCATAGTGGGCGTCGAAGGGCCTATTGCCTCGCGCATCCTGGAGGGCTTCAAGGACATGCTAAAGGCCGGGGAGGCGCTCGAAACCGGGAAGGAGTACGAGGAGTTCAGGGAGGGGCACAACTGCGTCCTTCGTCCGGTCGATAAGTCGCATTACCGCAAGTACCTGGAATGGGCCACGCTTTTCTACGGCGAAAGAGACTTCCCCGCCGTGCAACTCGTCTGGTCGGACCCACAAAGGCGCTATCCGTGGGACGCCGGCAGCGAGTTCGAGAAACCGCTAAAGGGCTTCCAGCCGCTGCTATTCAAGAGGTGAAAAAACAACAAAAATGGCCCAAAACCGGGCCATTTTTTGTAGTTTACTAGACGTCATCACATAAATAGCGGCGAGGAGAATGGGCGACAGAGTGTGCCCTTTGTCATTTCGAACCCTTCGACTACGCTCAGGGTAAACTC
>JALZHI010000091.1 GCA_030913985.1 Chloroflexota bacterium
CTCTAAACCTTAATCTACTTGGCGTGGTCCTTGGCGTCTCCGCGTCTTGGCGTTTCCGTCTAATGGTTGGCCTGTGATTTGCTTGACCATATGTCGTAGTAGAAGGAGGTATGGTCTATGGTTGCAGGCACACGTGACCACACGATTGAGATCGTCCGCCAGGCAGCGCAGCCGCTCACGGGCGGGCAGAACGACTATGACGCCTTGTTGGAGCAGATTGGAGACTCTCGCTTCGTGCTGATAGGGGAAGCCTCGCACGGCACGCACGAGTTCTACCGCGAGCGGGCGCAGATTACCAAGCGGCTCATCGCGGAGAAAGGCTTCAACGCCGTCGCGGTAGAGGCCGACTGGCCCGACGCTTACCACATCAATCGCTACGTGCGCGGCATGGGCGACGGGGCCACGGCCATCGAGTCGCTTTCGGCCTTCACGCGCTTCCCCATCTGGATGTGGCGCAACGCCGACGTGCTCGACTTCGTGGGCTGGCTGCGCGAGCACAACGACACCCTGCCGGAGGGTAGCAGCAAGGCAGGCTTCTACGGCCTGGACCTGTACAGCCTTTACGGCTCCATACAGGCCGTGCTGGCCTACCTGGAGAAGGTGGACCCGGAAGCCGCCACACGCGCCCGGTACCGCTACGGCTGCTTCGAGCACTACGCCGAGGACACCCAGGCCTACGGGTACGCCGCTAGCTTCGGCCTCTCCGACCCCTGCCAGCAGGAGGTCATCAGCCAGCTCGTGGAGTTGCAGAACAAGGCCTCGGTCTACGCCAACATGGACGGCAAGCTGGCCGAGGACGAGTTCTTCTTCGCCGAGCAGAACGCCCGCCTGGTGAAGAACTCGGAGGAGTACTACCGCACCATGTTCCACGGGCGGGTGTCGTCCTGGAACCTGCGCGACAGCCACATGGTCGAGACGCTGGAGGCGTTGGTGGAGCACCTCGACAAGCGCAACCCCGGCGCGAAGGTGGTGGTGTGGGCGCACAACTCGCACCTGGGGGACGCCAGGGCCACCGAGGTAGGTAGGTCGGGCGAGTGGAACATCGGCCAGCTTGTGCGCGAGCGGCACGGCGACAGCGCCTTCCTGATTGGCTTCACCACCTACACAGGCAGCGTGGCAGCCGCCGACAACTGGGACGAGCCGCCGCAGCGCAAGAAGGTCAACCCCGGCCTGCCAGGCAGCTACGAGGCGCTGTTCCACGAGGTGAGCCAGGCGTCAGACGCGCCCCGCTTCCTCGTGACTATGCGCGACGGCGGTCCGGCAGCCGAGGCCCTGCGCGAGCCTCGCCTGGAACGTGCCATCGGCGTCATCTACCGCCCCGCCACCGAGCGCCTGAGCCACTACTTCAACTGTCGCCTCTCGGACCAGTTCGACGCCGTGATCCACATAGACGAGACCCGCGCTGTGGAGCCACTCGACCGGGTGGCAGGTTGGAGTTCGCCGGAGCCGCCGGACACGTACCCCAGCGGTCTTTAAGATAGGCCAATAAAAGAGCAGCTTCCCTGGTGAAGCTGCTCTTTTGTTTCATCAACAGAGTCTCCTCAGAGGATAAAAAGCCACTCTGATACAATGGAGCTATGCGCGACGAGCTTGATTACTATATCACGGAGATGAAAGCGGGACGGTTGAGCATCGTGCTTGGCCCCACTACCCCGCAGACCTGGACTGTGGAATATAGACGAGGCCGGTTCGTGAAGCATTGGTATGATGACTACACCTACGAGCCTTATGAAGAGGTAATCGATGAAGGCCAGGTGCGCGCAATAATCGAGCGATTCGGTGGCGGCAGGATATGGGGTGCAGACGTGGAGTGCGCTGCCAAAGACTGGTCGAGGGAGATATAACCGCAGGATTTAACCCGGTGGGCTGTAGCTGAAACGTGAAACGTGAAACGTGATGCGGCTCATGTATAGGGTGCGTAAATAAGTTGCTGTTTTGGTTGCAGAACTTTGCCGCCCTTTGTCATTCTGAGCGTAGCGAAGAATCAGGTGGGTAGCTAGGCCGTTGAATTTTAGGACCACGCCCCCTGTGTCATTCTGAACGCAGAGAAGAATTTCGTCCCTCAGCACTCAAGTTACACCTGTCCTTGCCGAGCACGGAGCGCTCTCTTGTAGGAAAGGTGAAACATATGCATAGGGGGCGAGATTCTTCACTGCGTTCAGAATGACAAAGGCGGGAGTTGGTCACCGTAGTTCAACAATATCCCTACCCACCTGACTCTTCACTGCGTTCACAATGACAAAGAAGGGGCTTTGGTGCCTACATCCCGTCACAACCCTTTTCACGTACCAATAGTAGCAAGCCGCATCACGTTTCACGTTTCAGAAACTCCGGCGGCACATGCTCCACTAGCCACACCCCGTTCGCTGAGCGGTAGAACTCATGCCCCGCTCGGTGCATCGCGGCTGCATCTACCTCGAACACCACGGGTTTGCCGTGCCTCGCGCCCACGTTCCGCGCGGTAGACATATCCTCTGAGAGATGCACGTGATGGCGTGACATGCGGTGCAGGCCCTGCCGCTCTAGCGCCTCTACGTTCTGGCTGCCGGTGCCGTGATAGAGCACGGCGGGCGGCTCCAAAGGCTCTAGCTGCAAGTCCACCTCTACGCTGTGGCCCTGGTTGGCTCGTATGCGAGCGCCGGTAGGGTCGAAGGAGAAACGCTGCTTGTTGTTGCGGGCGACTACCTCCTCCAGTTCCTCCCTGGTGATGCGGAAGTTGCGCCTATCGCACGCCTCCAGCAGCGCGTCTACCTCCACCCAGCCGCCTGGCTCAAGCGCGAGGCCGAGCGCTTCAGGGGTGTGACGCAGGTGCTTGCTGAGGTACTTGCTTAGTTTGACGAGGCGCTTATCTTCCAGCACTGCTTCCACTTCCGGCGACCATGTCTCCCCCACTCCTGCGTCCGGTCCTCTATACCTTCGCCTTCGGATAAGGGAACCCACTTGGCGCGGGCAGCGTCTTGTCAACGTACGCGCGTATTGCAGCATCACAAATCGCATAACCCCAGTTGATGAGCCTTTCCTGCGTTGTGCTGTCCAGGTGGCCGAGGCGAGTCGCTACGTTGGCTAGCTTCGCCGTGTTCTCCGGCGGGCACGGGAGAGAGTCGGCTAGCTTGTAGTCTGCTATCTCCGTGCGTATACCCCAAAAAGCGCCGTTCCTGTGGTTCTCATCGCTATCCGGTGCCTCATAGGAGGCGATGAGTTGTCTCTTACGGAGGGCGCGCACCTGGTTATCGGTCATGTCTCTGATGCGAAGGACCTGCCGTATCCAGTCCCGCCCCGGCTTCTCCGCGGCCTGCATTTTCCCCCCGCCGTCGCTTACCAGCACCGTGTCAAAATACTTCCAGGCAGTCTCAAGTCCCAGGTTGTCGTATACACCGCCGTCCGTTAGCAGCACATTTGTAGTGTAGGGCGGCTTGTTCAGGTCGCTGAAGGAGCCACGCTTGAACTGCTGCTTCTTCCCATCGAAAGTGAGGACCATCGGCGAAAGGAAAGGTGGGAATGCGGAGGAGGCCGCCACGGCCTCGGCTACCCCTATGTCAGGGTTCCTCATCCATCCCACCCTGTAATCGCCTATGTAGTCCCTGGACTACTGCCATAACACTCCGCTCTGAAGATTGGAGGCATTGAATATGAAGTCTGGCCCTTGCCCCGGCTTCGGAAGCGCTTGCATGGTACGATCTCGGAACAGGTACCGGTTGTAGTACGAGGCGATGTGTGTGCTGGTCGTGCCGCCCCAGAACAGGCCCCTTAGGATGGCCCAAATGTCTATGGTCTTGGCCGCGAGGCCGCGCACGGGCAGCACTACCTCCTCTTTGAAGTTCTCGGCTACTCTAGGTGGGTCTCCGCTGAAACGGAGCTTGTGCCATGCGAGGGCGAGCGCCCCAGCCGTGATAGAGCCTCCCGATACGCTGGATATCCGCGACAGCCGCTCCAGGTATCCAAGCTCGTTGAGCCGCCACAGTGCCCCCAGGTGGAAGAGCATTGCCCTGTAGCCGCCGCCCGATAGACACAAAGCTATGCCGGGACCTGGCCCCACTGCCCTCTGGGCCCGCACTGCCGCAACACCGGGGGCGGTCTCAAGAACCTCGTCCTCAGGGCTTGTGGGTTGTTGTGTGACCGGCTGAAGAGCCGCTTGCTCACAATCGCTGCGATTGCTTCCCTCTGCGGTACGTCCCTCACCCAATTCTGGTTCGTTCATCGGGTAGCCTCCACGTCTGTATTACCCACATCACCAGCTATTCCTCGGCAATTGCGAACGCTCGCATTATACTTCATGGGCCTGCCCTCACCGATGGCCTTATAAAGGTTATAGCACCATGAACTCCGCGCTCACCGGCTCAGGCGCACCCAACACTACTCCCCTACTTCCCGGCGAGCACCCTCCAACGGTGACCCTCATCCGCCCCGGCACCACGCGCGCTACCCCCGCCTCATCCACGAGCGTCAACCGCTCCGACGGGACTTTCAAGGCCAATATCTTCCGCTCGCCCGCACGCAACGGCACGCGCTGGAAGGCCACCAGGCTGCTGCTAGGCGCACCCGGCTGGTCCAATGCGCTCACGTAGACTTGCACCACCTCCTCGCCATCGACTGTGCCGATGTTGCTCAGCGTTACGCTGAAGGGCAGGTCCTCCCCGGCGGCAACCTGCTCGCGCTCCAGCCGCAGGTCGCCGTAGGCGAATTGGGTGTAGCTCAGGCCGAAGCCGAACGGATAGAGTGGCTCTTTCGCGGCGTAGCGGTAGGTGCGGCCCTGCATGCTGTAATCATCGAATGGCGGCAGGTCGTCCAGCGAGCGGGGAAAGGTGAGCGGTAGCTTGCCGGAGGGCGTGACGTGCCCGAACAGGATGTCGGCCACCGCCAGCCCGCCCGCCTCGCCGGGGTACCAGGCGAACACCACCGCCTCTACCAACTCCTCCAGGTCGCCCAGGGCGATTGGCCCGCCGCCCGTCAGCACCAGCACCACCTTGGCCCCCGCGTTCGCCAGCTTGCGCACGAACTCGGCCTGCACCTGGGGGAGGTTGATGCCCGCGCGGTCCCCTTCCTCGGTGGAGGCTATCGAGTCGCCTTCCTCCCCTTCAAGCATAGGGGTCACGCCCATGCACGCGATCACCACGTCGGGCTGCGACCTGGGGATGAACAGCCATTCCTGTGTGGCGGTGTTGGGGTGGATCAACTGGACACCCTGCCGGTACTCCATCGCAAGCCCTTCCGGCATGCGGGCCACTATGCCTTCCAGCAGCGTGGTGAGCGTGCCGTTCAGCCCATGATAGCTGCCCAACAGCACGCTCGCGTCCGCCGCCGTGGGGCCGAGCACCCGCATGGTCCGCACTTCATGTCCGAGCGGCAGGATGTTATTGCGGTTCTTCAGCAGCACCACCGATTTTACCGCCGCCTCGTAGGCCAGCGCCCGGTGCTCCTCGCTGCCTATCACGCTGAGGGGTGTAGATGCGTAGGGCACCTGCTCCGGCGGGTCGAACATGCCAAGCTTGAAGCGGGTCGTTAGCACCCTCGACAGCGCCCGGTCGATGTCGTTCATGCTGACCAAGCCGCGCTCCAACGCCTCGCCCAGGTGCTTGTACGTGCCGCCACATTCGAGGTCGCACCCCCGCGTGAGTGCCAGGGCCGCCGCCGAAGCCGCGTCGGGTGCCGAGCCGTGCCCCATGTAGATGTCGTCTATAGCCCCGCAGTCGGACAGGAAGTGGCCCTCGAAACCCCATTGGCCGCGCAACACCTCGCCTATGAGGTAGGGGTGGGCGCAGCACGGCTCGCCGTTGGTACGGTTGTAGGCACCCATCACCGACTCGACCCCGGCTTCGACCAGGGCCTTGAAGGCGGGCAGGTATGTCTCGTGCATGTCGCGCAGGCTCACGCGGGCGTCAAAGCCGTGGCGATGCTTTTCCGGCCCGCTGTGCACGGCGTAGTGCTTGGCGCAGGCTGCCGTCTTGAGGTAGCGCGGGTCGTCGCCCTGCATGCCCCGCACGAACGCGGCTCCCATCCGCCCGGTGAGGTAAGGGTCCTCGCCCCAGGTCTCCTGCCCCCGCCCCCAGCGTGGGTCGCGGTAGATGTTGACGTTGGGCGACCAGAAGTTCAACCCCTGGTACAGCCGCGAGAAGCCGTTGCGGCGGATAGCCTCGTGGTGCTTGGCGCGGGCCTCGTCACCAATGGCCGAAGCGACCCTCTGTATCAGCGGGGGGTCCCAGGTAGCGGCCATGCCTATCGCTTGCGGGAAGATGGTGGCGCGACCATTGCGAGCCACACCGTGCAGCGCCTCGTTCCAGTAGTTGTAAGCCGGAATGCCCAGGCGCGGCACTCCCTGCGTATTGTTTTGCAACTGGCCGATCTTCTCTTCCAGCGTCATCTGCGCGACCAGGCTCTGCACGCGCGCGGAAAATGGGAGGCTGGTATCGAGATAGGTTGGTGTAGGTGTGGTCATAGCAAGGTACCTCGTTGGGTGTATTGATGGTTGTTCGGTTTGGGAGTGAAAAGTGCTTGCGACAGTATATAGTGGTTGGAGTTGAGCGACCAGTATGCGGGCTGAATCCTTGGGACTGATTCATTCTTACGAGCCGTTCCCCTACAGACAAAAGTAACATGCAAAAGTAACATGCAAAAGGAATATGGCGGCAATACGACGCCCGGCGATTGAAATCGCGGGCTACACCCTGCAAAGTCTGCCCTTCGGCAGACTGATACATCGAGGAGAATCTAATGAGGCCTTACAAGGTGTATTAGTCCCCGAAGGGGACTTTGCAAGGTGTAGCCCGCGATTTCAATCGCCGGGCGTCGTCCTTCGCACCCTGCCCCTAACACGCCCCCATCACCTGGCGTCGTCCTTTGTATACTGCCTCTATACCCGTTCGCGGGGCGTCGTCCTTTGCATAGTGCCCCAATACACCCCCATCACCTGGCGTCGTCCTTCGCACCCGTCCCCATTACACCCCCTTCGCCGGGCATCAGGTGGCAATCGAAGCTGTTTTTCTAGAGCAATCGCGTTTATTATTGGCGGGCACACCGCGTGCAATCAGACCTACCGACATTCTTACGACCACAGAGGCAACCTTGGGCACAGACCTCGCAGACGACGTTATCGAAGGCATGGCGGCCAAGACCGGCCCGCCAGTGGAGGGCAGGGCGGTAGCCCTCAGCAGGCCGCTCATCATCACCGGCCTTATCATGGCGACCGCCCTTTCCGCGCTCGACGTGACTATCATCTCCACCGCGCTCCCTACCATCGTGGGGGTGCTGGGCGGGCTGGAGTTCTACCCGCTTGTGGTCGCCGCGTTCCTGCTGACCGCCACTACCACCGTGCCCGTGTACGGCAAGCTGTCTGACATGTTCGGCAGGAAGCCTATCTTCCTCGTCGGCGCGGGCATATTCATACTGGGTTCGGCCCTGTGCGGGCTGGCCTGGGACATGCCTTCGCTGATAGCCTTCCGCGCCTTGCAAGGGTTGGGCGCAGGCTCCATCGTGCCGGTATCGCTGACCCTCATAGGCGACCTGTTCGACGTAGAGGAGCGGGCGCGCATACAGGGTGTGTTCGGCTCGGTGTGGGGCGTGTCGAGCATCGTGGGGCCGCTCGTGGGCGGAGCCATCGTGCAGTTCTTCGATTGGCGCTGGGCCTTCTTCATCAACGTGCCGGTGGGCATACTTTCGATGCTGCTGATCTTCCTCTACTTGCGCGAGCCTGCGATACACACACGGCAGCGCGTGGACTTCGGCGGCGCGATTACGCTTACCGTGGGCATGGGGCTGCTGCTCATGGCCTTGCAATCGGGTTCGCAGGGCGGGTGGCTCTCGCCCGTAACGCTGCTCTTCTGGGCGGGGGCAATCGCGCTCCTGGCGCTGTTCATCATGTACGAGCGCCGCGCCCCGGCCCCTATCCTCTCCTTCGACCTGCTCTCCCGCCCGGTAATCGCCATACCCTGCCTGACGGGGCTGCTGGCGGGCGTGGTGCTCATCGGCTATGCGGCTTACGTGCCTCTACTGGTGCAGGGCGCGTGGGGCGGCTCGCCCATAGAGGCCGGGCTTATCGTGGCTCCAATGTCGCTGGGCTGGCCCATTGCTTCCGCCACCAGCGGCCGCCTCATTAAGCGCGTGGGGTACTTTCCGCTGGTGGTGACGGGGATGTCGTTGGTGGGCATTGGCACGCTGTTGCTGCTGGCGGTTGGCCTCGTGAGTGACATATCCCTGAAGGCCGTTATCACGCTGGTGGCCTCGGCCATTACGGGGCTGGGCTTCGGCGCGAGCACCACGACCATGCTCATCGCGCTTCAGGTGTCGGTGCCCTGGTCGGAGCGCGGGGTAGCCACGGCCTCGGCCCAGTTCTTCCGCAACATGGGCCAGGCCATAGGCGCGACTGTGCTCGGCACGATATTGACCCTGCTGCTAGCGCCAATGCTGGCCTCCGAGCGGGTGCGACAGGCGATAGCCACCATGCCCCCCGACGCCCTAAAAGCCGGGGGCGACCCCGCCCTCGGCCCCGCCAACGCCCTGTTCGATCTCGATTTGCGGCCTACCCTGGCCCCCGATGTGGTGTCGGCCCTCGCTGACGCCCTCTCCACCAGCCTCTGGTGGACGTTCCTCGCAATGCTGGTAATAGCGGTGTTGGGAGTGCTTGTCGCCAGCCGCTTCCCCAGGGTAGTCACCCCTGCCGACAGTGGCGCACCGGCTGCACCCCAGGTGCGCCCAACTTCGTTGGAATGAAGGTTGCTAGGATTTGGGATTTGGGAATTCGGATTGCGGATTTAGTTGATATCCGAGTAAATCCGAAATCCGAATTCCCAAATCCCAAATGGAGGATCTAATGAGCGATCCGTTGTGGTACAAAGACGCGATCATTTACGAGTTGCACGTCAAAGCTTTTTACGACAGCAACGGCGACGGCATCGGGGACTTCAATGGCCTGACCGAGAAGCTGGACTATTTGCAGGACCTCGGCATCGATACCATCTGGCTGCTGCCTTTCTTCAAGTCGCCCCTGCGCGACGATGGCTACGATATTGCCGATTACTACCAGGTCCATCCTAACTACGGCACGGTGGCGGACTTCAAGCGGTTCCTCAAGGAGGCCCACCGCCGCAACCTGCGCGTGCTGGCCGACCTGGTGATGAACCACACTTCCGACCAGAACGCCTGGTTCCAGGAGGCCCGTTCCTCCACCGACCCGAAGAAGCGCAACTGGTACGTGTGGAGCGACACGATACACAAGTACGAGCAGGCCCGCATCATCTTCACCGATACCGAGCGTTCCAACTGGACCTGGGACGAGACAGCCAAGGCCTACTACTGGCACCGCTTCTTCAGCCACCAACCCGACCTCAACTTCGACAACCCCGCGGTGCGCCGCGAGATGCTGCGCGTGATCAAGTTCTGGATGGACCAGGGCCTGGACGGCTTCCGCGCCGACGCCGTGCCCTACCTGTTCGAGCGCGAGGGCACCAACTGCGAGAACCTGCCCGAAACACACGAGTACCTCAAGGAAGTGCGCAGGTTCATGGACGAGCAGTACGAAGGCAAAGTGCTGCTCGCGGAGGCCAACCAGTGGCCCGCCGACCTGCTGCCCTACTTCGGCAACGGCGACGAGTTCCACATGGCCTTCAACTTCCCGCTGATGCCCCGCATTTTCATGTCGCTGCGCCGTGAGGAGCGCTGGCCCATCATGGAGATCATCAGCCAGCTTCCGAAGATACCCGACATATGCCAGTGGGGCATCTTCCTGCGCAACCACGACGAGTTGACGTTGGAGATGGTAACCGACGAAGAGCGCGACTACATGTACCACGAGTACGCCAAAGACCCGCGCATGAAGATCAACATAGGCATCCGCCGCCGCCTGGCCCCGCTCATGGACAACGGCCGCCGCCAGATTGAGCTGCTCAACAACCTGCTGCTCACCCTGCCCGGCACCCCCGTGCTCTACTACGGCGACGAACTTGGGATGGGCGACAACATCTTCCTGGGCGACCGCGACGGCGTGCGCACCCCCATGCAGTGGACCCCCGACCGCAACGCCGGCTTCTCCAGGGCCGACCCCGCTCGCCTCTACAGCCCCGTCATCAACGACCCGGTGTATGGCTACCAGTCGATCAACGTAGAGGCCCAGGAGCGCACCCAAACCAGCTTCTTGCGGTGGATGCGGCGCATGATTCACGTCCGCAAAAAGTACCCGGTGTTCGGTAGGGGCGACATCACCTTCCTCAATCCCGCCAACCCCAAGGTGCTCGCCTTCATACGGCATCATGAGGACGTCGACGTGCTGTGCGTCTCCAACCTCTCCCGCTTCGCCCAGCCCGTGGAGCTTGACCTTGCCCAGTTCAACGGTCGCCGCCCGGTTGAGCTTGTAGGAGAGACCCCCTTCCCGAAGATAGGCCAGCTACCCTACTTCCTCACGTTAGGCCCCCATGCCTTCTTCTGGTTCCGCCTCGACCGCACGGAGTGACAGGGTAAAAGACGAAACCGCCAAGACGCCAAGGACGCCAAGAACAGCGCCAAGATGATAAGGGCTTAGAGAGGACAAAAGGACCAGAGTATATGATGTTGTACTCTGGTCCTTTTGCCTAAAACACCCTCCTTAATCTTGGCGTGGTCCTTGGCGTCCTTGGCGTCTTGGCGGTTTCGTTTCTTAATCCGCAGTGGTTTACTGGCACGCTTTGTGCACCCTGGAGCCATGTTTCGCATAGTGCTGAATACATGACACGGAGGCATTTACATGGCTACCGGTGTTTCCCAGGCGATCATTGACAGGCAGAAATGGCTGGACGACATATCCGATAAGCTGCAACCGCTCATCAACGACACCTTCAGCAGCGGCGGCGAAGTCGGTAAGATAGCCAAGGACTTCCTCAACGGGGTGTGGCTCGGCCACCCGCTGCACCCGGTCATCACCGACGTGCCCGTGGGCGCGTGGACCATGACTCAGCTTCTCGACCTGATAAGCCTTATGCGCGGCGATGATGCTGGCCTGGACGCAGCAGCCGACATTACGCTGGGTGCGGGCATCGTGGCTGCGCTGGGCGCGGCGGTCACCGGGCTGGCCGACTGGAGCGACGTGGGTGGCTCGCACCGCCGCATGGGCATGGCTCACGCGCTGCTCAACATGGGCGGCCTCACTCTAAACGTGGCTTCCCTCGCGCTGAGGGCAGGCGGCAAGAAGAACCGCGGCGTGGCCCGCTCCCTCTCGGCGGGCGGCTACGTCCTCAACGCGGCGGCGGCGTACGTGGCGGGCGAATTGGTCTACAACCTGGGGCAGGCCGTAAACCGTGACGCCTGGGTGGACGGCCCCAACAAATTTACCGACGTAGCCTCGCTGGAAGAGTTGCGTGAAGGCGAGATGGTCAAGGTGGACTACGACGGCAGGCCCATCGTCCTCCTCCAGCACGACGACGGCATCCACGCCTTCGAGGGCACCTGCCCTCACTATGGCTGCGGCCTCTGGGAAGGCAAGCTGGAGGACCACACCCTCACCTGCCAGTGCCACGGCTCGCAGTTCGACGTACGCGACGGCAGCCTCCTCCACGGCCCCGCCACCGCCCCAGTCCCCAGCTACGACGTCCGCAGGCGCATGGGCCGAGTGCAGATCAGGATGAGGAAGTGATTTCTGAAACGTGAAACGTAGTTCTGAAACGTGAAACGTGATGCGGCCTGTGCTATTGGGTACGTGAAGCGCGGCTATTGCGTTTGGCAGGACCAAAGCCCCACCCTGTCATCCTGAGCGTAGCGAAGGATCTCAAGAAGGTGGGTAGGGATGCTGTTGGGCGTTGCGGAACATGGTAGTAAGGGTTCAGTGTAGTGCCGGAAGAAGCATCTGAGATCCTTCGCTACGCTCAGGATGACAGGGAGTCTCTCGGTCGCATCTACCCCACAGGCCCTATAACGGCGCACTATTGAGCAAGCCGCATCACGTTTCACGTTTCACGTTTCAGCACCAGGAGTGTACGACCACATGACAAAAGGCAAAGGACGCAAGCGGCACAACCCCATAAAGGGCCTAGTAGCAGGCATAGTCGCGGGTGCGGGGGCCTCGGCGGCGATGGACCAGTACTGGGGTCTGGTAGGACGCACGCCTGGAGAGCGGCCCGAGCAGAAACCTCGACCGGGCGGCAACCAGCAAAAGCACGAGCCTTCTACGCAAATCATGGCCGACAAGCTGGCGGAAGCTCTCACCGGCCAAGAAGTGCCTGACGAAGCTAAACCTGCGGCGGGCGTGGCTGCACACTACCTTACAGGTATGCTGCATGGCAGCTTTTTCGGCCTCTTAGCCGCCCTTCGTCCTCGTACTGGTCTCTTCGCCGGCCTGGTCTACGGCGTGGCTATCTGGTTCTTTCTGGATGAACTAGTCCTTAGAGCCTTCAACCTCGCCCCCGACCCCGACAAGGTGCCCAGGAAGATACATGCCCAGGCGGTAGGCGCGCACCTGGTGTACGGTGGCAGCCTGGCCTTGCTGACCCGGCGCTTCCTGCGGTAGAGGCGTAACACGTAACGCGTAACACGTAACACGTAAAGGTGCAGAAAGCAACAAAGCGGCTCACAGGGTACATAATCCCTGGAGCCGCTTTACGTGTTACGCGTTACGTGTTACGCCCCTACTGCTGCCCGCCTGGACCCTTCTCGATAGGCGCGCCCACCAGGTTGCCCCACTCGGTCCAGCTACCGTCGTAGTTGCGCACGTTCGGGTATCCGAGCAGGTGCTTCAGCACGAACCAGGTGTGCGACGACCGCTCGCCTATGCGGCAGTAGGCCACCACGTCCTTGTCGGAAGTGACGCCCTTAGGCTCGTAGATGTTGCGTAGCTCCTCGGGGCTTTTGAAGGTGCCGTCCTCGCGCACCGCGGTGGCCCAGGGCACGTTCTGCGCGCCGGGGATGTGGCCGCCGCGCTGCGCGCCCTCCTGCGGGTAGTTCACCATGTGCAGCATCTCGCCAGTGTACTCAGGGTTCGAGCGCACGTCCACCAGCGCGTAGCCTTCCTTCAGGCTGTTACTGGAGCGGTCCAGCAGGGCCATGACCTCGTCGCGGAAAGCGCGGATTTCGCTGTCGTTGCGCTCCTGGGCCGTGTAGTCGGTCTGGGGATAGCTCGGCACCTCGCGGGTCATGGGGCGGTTCTCGGCCACCCACAACTGGCGGCCGCCGTTCATGATCTTGGTGTTCCTGTGCCCGAACAGGTGGAACACCCACAGCGCGTACGTAGCCCACCAGTTGTTTTTGTCGCCGTAGAAGACGACCGTGGTGTCGTTGGAGATGCCCCGCTCCCGGCACAGCCTCTCGAAATCTTCCCTGCTGATGTAATCGCGGCGCACTTGGTCGTTGAGGTCGGCCACCCAGTCGAGCTTGACCGCGCCGGGTATGTGCCCCTGCTCGTACAGCAAAATGTCCTCGTCTGACTCCACGAGCCTGATGCTGGGGTCGTCCAGGTGGTCCTCCACCCACTGCGTGGACACGAGTATATCCGGGTTGGCGTAGCCTGCGCCGTCCTGCGCGCCCGTGGCCTGCGCCGTAACTTCCGTACCTGTACCTGTAGCCATGATTTGCTCCTTTTCTCCTGGTATTGTGAGGTATCTGTTGTTTGCCGTTATGCTATGCACTGAGTAACGCAGTCGCGTACATATTATACACTGTTCTAGCTGTTTTAAGTATGGCTCGTCCTGTAAATCGCTCCCCACGCGCAACAATCAGCCACACAATTCTACTGCCGCTTGCTATCTTCTGATAGATTCTAGCGTTACACGTTACATCAGGCGCACAGCTTTCGCTGTATGACGCATACAATACTTGCCTTCGTGCCGGTTTTTTGTGGTACCGGTGGTACCATATATGACTAAAGTACTACTGCAGCGGCGGTATTTATTCTTGCTTTTACGTCAACACGGCCCATATAATTGTCTTTGCGTCGGTTGGTTGCAATTAAAAGCAATTAGATGAAGATGTTACAGGCGTATCGCATTCTTGCTTCCTGCTAGCCACGGTCTCTTAGCCTACTGTGCACGGCCTTGAGTCCGGCTTACGCCCAATGCTTCCTATAACCAGGTTCCTATGGACCACTTCCGGCGACAGCTACATCCTCATAAGCCCGCCCTCCCGAACACCCTCGCTCCTGGTACCGGGGTGACCTGGTCGTCCAACGCCATGCCCTCGATCGGGCCTATGCGTTACACGGGGCTTGCTCCGTTGAGCCAGCCGGGCACGTTCAACATGGCGGCCCCGGCTGTGTCGCCGCGACCTGGCACAGGCACTATTCTCCACGAGCGTCTGCGTCTGGTCCTGGTCCTTACCGCCACTCTGCTCTACGCCGTGCTGCTCCTCTATGTGCTCTCGCTCAGCAGCAGTCCGGCCAGGCCCTCGGTAGGTCTGAGCGCCCAACGTGACAATACGGGGGTATGGCGGGTGACCTCTCTTGTCCCCGGCGGCTTGAGCTATGACATGGAGGTGCACATAGGCGACACGGTAATGTCAGCCTACGACGCCACCGGCAACGCCATCGATCTGAAAGCGCTGCCGGAGAGTACGAGCAACTTCCAGACGGCTTACGCATTGAGAGTCCGCTCTGAAAGCAAGCCGGAAGCCGAGCCAAAATGGATAAGCACCCAGAACCAGCGTCCCGACACTCCCCTCCAGCGGTGGGGTTACGCTCTGCTCGGTATCATCTTTATATCGGTCGGGGGCGCGGTGTTCGTCAAGGCCCGGCAGCGCGATGCGGCCAGGGCGTTCTATCTCTTCTGTTTCACCACTGCGGTAGCCCTCGCGCTGGCTTCGGCCATGTACCTGCGCATCGACTGGCTACAGTCCATGCTCTTCATTACCCTAGCGGTCTGGGCGGGGTCCTTCGCGAGCTTCTTCCTCAAGTTCCCGGTGTGCGTCGGCAAGTCGAAGAGAGTCCACTACTTCATCCTCTCGGCGGTGGCGCTGGGGGCCGTGTTCATCGTCCTGGGCTACCTGTGGGTGCTTGCAGGGAACTACCTCGCCTACGAGACGGTCAGGATGCTTACCCTCATCTACGTAAGCGCCTGTGTGGCCGCCGGGTTGGGCACGCTCCTGCGGTCTCTGGTGGGCGAGCGCTCCCCCGAAGTTCGCCAGCAGCTATTCCTCTTGCTGGGTGGCACCACTATCGCCTTTGGCCCCGGCTTGCTCCTCGACTTGCTCCCACACATAATCATCGACGAGCCTATCGTGAGCCTGGACCTGGCAGTGCTCTCCTTCGGTTTCATGCCGCTGGCCTTCGCCTATGCCATCACCCAGCACCAGTTGCTAGGCATACGCAGCCTGATGCGCCGTAGCGTCGTCTACGTCGTCCTGGGCTTTAGCGTGCTCATCGTCTTCGCGGTAGCGGCGGCCGTAGTGAGCACCCTTTTGCCGCAGGGCTGGTGGGACAGCGAGTTTGGTCTGATCGGCTTCGGCCTGCTAGTCTTCCTGATCGCGCTCTCGTTCGGCTGGGCGCAGCGGCGTGTAGAGCGGCTAGTGGACCGCTATATCTACCACGATGCTTACGATTACAAAGAGGCGCTGTTGCAGTTCAGCGCCCAACTCGCCTCCGAGCAAGACCTCAAGGTGCTGGCCGACCAACTGGTGGAGCGCACCTGCCGCCTGATGAACCTCACCTGCGGCATACTTCTACTCGCGTCCCAGCCGCAGGAGGCCAAGCAGATTGACAGGTTGACCTCAGCGTTGGAGCCGGACTTTGTGGACGCCGATAGTGAGTACGACCACGCTCTTAGCTCCCGCGTAGGCGCTGGCATGGGCACCAAGAGCCGCACCCAGCCACTCGGCGAAGGCGATCTTTACTTGGAGTTGTACGCGCAGCATGGGTCTCTTGCGGCGACGCTGCTCGAAGGGCTTCGCGCCGAACTCGCCGCGCAAGGCATCGTGCTACGACAGCCTGATAGCCCGGCCCCGGTGCTCTACGACGAAGACGGCTCTCAAGCAGCCGGCGCTGAAACCGCCACCGACGTGCTAAAGACTACCAAGCTGGCGGAGGCTCCCACATCCTTCCTTGACGAAGACCGGGCCGATTTAGAGACGGTTCGCTCCTTCCTCGGCGTGCCGCTGTGGACCCGCTCCTACTTTATAGGCGTGCTCTGCCTCGGCGGTAAGAAGACCGGCGAGCGATTCACCCAGGACGACATGTCGCTGTTGAGCACCCTCGGTAGCCAGGCGGCGCTCGCCATCTACAACGCGCAGCTATACGAGGCCAGGGAACAGGCGCTGCTAGATACGATTACAGCCCTGGCCCATGCCATCGAGGCCAAAGACACGTATACTATCAACCACTGCGAGAACATCACCGACCGGGCGGTGGCGTTGGCCCAGGCCCTTGCTCTGCCCAGGCAGGAGGTGGAGAACATCCGCCTTGGCTCGATCCTGCACGACGTGGGCAAGATCGGCATACCGGACGCCATCCTCAACAAGCCCTCCAAGCTGACCGACGAGGAGTACGAGACCATCAAGCAGCACGCACAGATTGGCGCTCGCATCGTGCAGTCGGTGGGCGCGCTACAAGGGGTTGTGCCTATCGTGCGGCACCACCAAGAGCGGTACGACGGGCAGGGCTACCCCGACGGGCTGGTAGGTGAGGAGATACCCATCGGCGCGCGCATCATCGCGATAGTTGATGCCTACGGAGCTATGACCGAGGACCGCGTGTACCGCAAGGCGCTGGGACACGAGAAGGCGATCAACGAGCTGCGGCGCAACGCGGGCACCCAGTTCGACCCGCGCGTCGTCAACGCCTTCATTCGCATCCTCAAGGAGCAACCGGAGCTTGCCGAAATCCACACTGAAGATAGTGTCGTGCGGGTGCATTAGGACCAAGCGAGTCATTTAATAGCTATCGGAAGCAGAAAGCCGGTGAGGCTAGACCTCACCGGCCTTTTTATGCCTGGCCCACGGTCCACGCGTACAAGGCTGTGCGCCTCCTGATATACAAGGTGCCAATCTACGTAGATTTACGTAACTACGAGAATTGCGCATAGTACTTCGGTCCTAACTCTTGTATGTGGGTAGTACCTTTGGTATACTCAGCGCGTTGGAGATGGATAGTACTCGTTAGTACCAAAGTACCATTTAGTTGGTGCGGTGCTTTCCTTGTACTGGTCCATATACAGTGCTGCGGAAGCTCCTGGACGTTCTTCTGCAGCCACCTTCAAGAAAAACCGGGTAAATGCCCGAAAGTGCCTATAGAAAGGCGCGATTTGGCGTTGTCAAGAGTCAGCCGCGAACCAGGGACCATCGTCATCACCGTGTGGAGGAGCATACCAGCCATGAACCTGAACATCCTAGAAAAACTCACCCGCCAAGCCATCAAGGGCAACAACGTAGTCGCAGCCAGCAGCGAGATGCTGAAGAACGGTTTCATCAGCCCCGCCGAGCACCGTTCCGTGCAGTCGCTCTCGTGGCAGATCGCCGCCAACCTCAACGCCACGGCAGGCGGCGCGGTCGCCGCACCCCCCACCACTGTTTACAGGGTGTGGATCTAACCCCTCAGACTTAGAACTTTCTCTTCTTCTGCAAAAAGACCGGCTGTGTGGCCGGTCTTTTTGCGTCCCTGCCTCTACCTCAAGGTTCGCGCCGCGGGCCCCGGACCTCACTTTGTGAATGTCAGCGGACCAATTTAGCTTCTTTTTGCCAGAACCCCTTACTTTTCGCGCGCGTCGTCGTTATAGGAAACAAGCGCGGGGGGTAGGCCGCTATAAAACTTACCTTTTGGAGGTTAATTGCTAATGAACCTTACCGTACTTGAGAAACTCGCACGTGAGATCGTAAAAGGCAACAACGTCACCGAAACGAGCGAGCAATTGCTGCAAAGGGCCGTAATCTCACCGGTGGAGCACCGTTCGCTACAATCCCTCTCGTGGCAGATCGCCGCGAGCGCCCGCCATAATCCGAGCGGCCATATTACCGCCGCCGCCATCAGCCGATACCGGGTCTGGATCTAAACGGCCCACAGTCGGTAACAACATAGAGACCCCGGCCTGCATCTCTGGTGTGAGCTAGAGGCGGGCTGGGGTCTCGCGTTCATGCTAGAGGGGCGTTTCGCCTATGGCTGCCGGCCTTCGGCATCTTCACCAACCAGGGCCGTCCGCTTCAGGACGTTCTGGAAGTAGTAGCTGAGCGCCAGGAACAAGCCTCCTATCCCCAGGAAGATCAAGACGCGCCAGATGGCTTCCAGGCCGACCAGGTCCACCAGGAACAGCTTGCCGACGAGCAGCACCAGCGTCCCCGCTCCCATATATAGCAGCGGTGCGTTGCGGTCTAGCCGTATCCCGGCCAGGAGCAGCGCGCACGCCAACGCTCCCCACGCGATAGTCACGAAGGCGTTGCCGTTGGGTAGCGCGTGCAACTCGCGCCAGAGCAACGACAGGAACGATAGGTGCGCGACCGCCTGGTACAACACAGCTACTCCCCGGGTCCTTATCATAAGCGAAGTTGCCACCATGAGGACGATGACTGCCAGGTAGCTGAGGGCCTGCGCGTTGAACACAGGTACTTCCTCTGTATCCCTCCCACCGAGTAGGGCGACAATCCTATCGAAGACGAAGCTGGCGCCTAACCACAGTGCCACACAGGCCCACAAGATGTGCCCCATAATTCTCGTGCCTCTGTCCGATAGGCGTTGGGCGACGAAGTGCAGGGCTGTAGCCTCTACCGCGAGGGCTACCATGAGCACGTTACCATGCACCAACTGCACCAGCGTGAGCGTGAACAGCAGCACGCCCACCACCGCGTGGGTGTAGGCGAGACGCTCTTGCGACTGGCGCAAGCTCCACGCAACGCCGCCAAAGGCTGCGGCCCCGGCCAACGTGATCGCGCCCAGCACCTCGCTTGGCGCATGCGCTTGCCAGAGCAACCACGAGAAGCCCAGCGTGGTAAGGGGTGCCAGCACCACCAGCGCATGCACGTGAGACTCCAGCACGTTCCGCGCGTCGTTGTAGTGGCTGGAGTCGAGCGGGGGTAGGGGCCAGCGTTCGGGGTCGCGCGCCCGCAACGTCTCGCGCACCACGGGTAGCGCCCAGAAGACCAGCTGGCAGAAGATGGCCCCGGCCTGCAAAGCCCAGTCTGCCTCGGTGCCCCCAGGGCCAAACTCCCTCGAACCGGCGAACCCCACCATTAACGCCAGCCACGTGCCCACGAAGGTGGTCCACAGCAGGGTGCGCCAGCCACGGAAGAAGTAGACTGCTACGCCGCCAGCCGCCACCAGGCAGGTATAGGTAACCAGGCCCACCACGCCGCCGGACCTGTCGCCCAGCACGAACGGGGTCGCCAGGCCGCCCGCCACACCCACGATGGATAGCAGCGCCTGGTTGTGCCCGAGCGCCAGCGCGAAGGCCAGCACCGTGACCGCGACCATGAATGAGAACGCCAACTCGTAGGGGACGAGGTGGAAAAGCTGGTAGGCCGCGTACCCGGTGACGTAGAAGGTGGCGATGCTCCCACCCAGCAGGATGTATTTCAGCGCCTGCCGGTGCGCTCCCAGGCCAGAGCCTATCACGAGCAAGGCGGCACCCACCAGGAAGCCAATCGCCACGCGTACCCACTCGGTAAGCCAACCCTGGTCCACCGAGTACTTGAACAGGAAGCCGATACCGAGCAAGAAGAGCACGATGCCCACCCTGCTGAGCCAGAATTCCCCGCTTTTCAAGATGTCGGCTTGTGGGCGAGGTGGGGTGCTTGTGCTTGCGGTGTTGCCTGGCAGTGGGCTAGCGGTAGCGCCTGTCGAACTCACCGGAGGGACCGGGGGAGCAGGTATGGCTGAAGCCGCGACACGGCCCATTACCGGGCCCGGTTGGGCGGCGGTGCCCTGGGCGGCTATGCCGGGCGGAGTAGCTATTCTTGGGGTTTCACCCGCTGCCACCTGCATCGACCTGCCGCACCACATGCACTTGGGGTTGGCGGGCGGGTTGCCACCTCGACAGCGAGGGCAGAGCACTTGGGGGAGGGGGGTTGGCGGTGCCGGTATCCCGCCAGTTGCTGTCGGCGCGGCTGGCGAAGAGGCTTCCAGGTCCTCGGTGGCTGTAAATGCCGCAGTCTGTGAGGCGGCAGGGGTTGCGGGCTGTATGCTGGCTACCACGCCCTCAAGTCGCTCCACCTGGCCGCGCAACTCGCTTACTAGCCGCTCCAGGCGACCAATTCTTTCCTCCAGGGGTCCCGGCGCTGTCTCTTGCATCCGCATCTGCCTCCTTGCAACCAGAGCAGTGTTCCTCCACAACGGGCATGGTGTCATGTGCCCCATTCATCCGATTAGGGCGTTGTTGGCCTGTTGCATCGGCAGTCTTGCCTAACCAGAAGCTATGATAGCATGGAGGGAATACGGCTCAGGAGTAGGTATCATTGCGTAGGCGAGGCATCGACGGGAGCATATTGTTACGCTTGATACGGAAGCAACGCAACCAGACTCCGCCTCAACATAGACGCAACATGCCCCGCCACACAAATTAGCGAGTGGCCCGTAGCGTTGGGGCTATTCTACCTGCACTCTAAGGTCGAGTCAACACTCAGCTTGCATAGGCGACGACTGGCATAGTGCTGGATAGGAGAGCCATGCCCCACCATGTCATTCTGAGCGTGGCGAATAATCTCGGCCTATTCTTAGGTGGTGCTACTTTCTTGTGGGATGTATTGACCCATAGAAACGTGGTACTTGGGTGCTGACGGACGAGATTCTTCGCTGCGCGCAGTATGACGGAAGGGAGTAGGGTTCTAGCCGTCCGTTGTCGTTGCCCTGCTGTGAATTGGTATAATGCCCGGTGCTTGTACCAGCCAGAGGACGAATGAACGTGCTTTGCGTCCATCGTCCATCGTCCATCGTCCATCGTCCATCGTCCGCCCATCTGAGGTAATCGCGTGAGCTCCCAGTCCGAAATCCGGCAGTTCCTTGAAGCCACCGACGAGCACCTGACGGCGGCCCTGCTCGAATATGCCTCATTGATGCCGGTGTCGCTTATCAACATCGGCAAGCTGGCCCTTTCCGCGCCGGGTAAGGTGATGAGCGCGGTGCCGCAGATGCAGAGAGACGGTGTCTCGGTGCCTTCCCCTTTGCCGAGGTGGCCTCTCTACGTCCTGGAGGCGTACCGGGCGGGGTCGGCTTACGTGGCGGACGCCTGGCGTGAGGCCCTGCCGGGTGCGGTGGCGGTGGAGAT
>JALZHI010000092.1 GCA_030913985.1 Chloroflexota bacterium
CTAGGTGCCTTGTTCGTCTACCAGTTGGCATTGCTGTACCGCTTCGAGCAGGGGCTGCAACTAAATGTTGGCCTCAAACCCTTCTTGAAAGCCGCTTGACCATTTACGACCATGCCTCAATTTATTCGACGGGCGTCGGCCTTTGCCACAACGTCCGCACATCACCGCCGACCGCCGCCCGCCGCCGCGAACAGCCGCCCACCGCCGAGCACTGCCGCCTGACCGGGCCATGCTCCATGTGTTATAATCCCTGCCGACTACGTCACAAACTTGCTATATGGAGAATAACCACATGGAGAGAACACTGGTGCTGCTCAAGCCGGACGCGGTGCAGCGCGGACTGTTGGGAGAGATCATCGGCCGCTTCGAGCGCAAGGGCCTCAAGCTGGTCGGTATGAAGATGATGCAGCTAGAAGACGCGCTGCTGGACGAGCACTACTCGCACCTTAACCACCTGCCCTTCTTCGGCGAGATCAAGTCGTTCATGATGCGCACGCCCGTGATCGCTACCTGCTGGGAAGGCGTCGATTGCGTGCAGGCGGTGCGCGCCATGTGCGGCAAGACCCTGGCCCGCGAAGCCGACCCCGGCACGATCCGCGGCGACTACGCCATGAGCATCCAGGCCAACCTTGTCCACGCCTCCGACTCCTTGGAGACCGCCCTGGCCGAGGTGCCCCGCTTCTTCAACGACAACGAACTCTTCGACTACGACTGGCTCCTCTCGCCCTTCGTCTACACCCCCAAAGAACGGGGCGAATAATAAACGGAACCGCCAAGACGCCAAGACGCCAAGGACGCGCCAAGTAGATTAGGGTTTGGAGAATACGAGAGGAACAGGATACGTGATGTCGTACGCTGCTCCTCTTGCTTGAGCAACAATCCTAATCTCTGCGCGTCCTTGGCGTCTTGGCGTCTTGGCGTTTCCGTCTATTATTCCATTGGCCGTGTAGTGGTCTCGCAGCCGGGGAAGAAGGTGTTGGCTACGATTTTGGATAGCTGGCCCCTGGTGGCGTTGGCGTTGGGACGGAAGTAGGGGCGATTCTGCGAGTCGCAAGGTTCGCCGGGGCCGCCGCAAGGGTAGCCAGCCATGACGTTGCGGCTCGTCAGGCGTTCCACGAACTCGTAGAAGGGGCTGCCGGGGGGCACGTCGGTGAAGGTCTGGCGGCCAGAGGGCACCGCCTCGTTGAAGCCCGCCGCGTTCGCCACGATCTTGGTGATCTGTCCGCGCGTTGAGTTAGCGTTGGGGCGGAAGTAGGACAGGTTCTGCGAGTCGCAGGGTTCGCCCGCACCGCCACACGGGTAGCCACCCAGGATCGCGCGACTCGACAGGCGCTCTACCCAGATGTAGAAGGGGCTGTCGGGTGCCACGTCCTTGTAGGTCTGGCCGCTATGTTCCTCGTTGAAGCCCGCCGCGTTGCTGACGATCTTGGATAGCTGCCCGCGAGTTACAGCGTTGTTGGGGCCAAAGGTGCCATCCGGGTAGCCTCCGATGATGCTGCGACATGCCAGGCACCTGACGTACGAGTAGAAGGGGCTGTCGGGAGCGACATCCGGGAACCCCGCCTCACAGTACGTTACGCCGGACGTGCACGATACCGACTCTACTTCGCTCTCGATGTTGTTGATCCACCCGCCGAACACCATCAGCGACCGGGTGTAGCTGTTGTAAACGGCGGCATGGGTGCGGCGGCCGAGCACCATATTCGATAGGGGCCGCCATTCCCCGGTGGCGGGGTCGTACACCTCGCCCGAACTGGTAGGCAGCACGTAGCCGCCGCCGAGTGCGTACAGCCGCGCCCCGCAGCCAGACTCGCCCGAGTTGACTCCCACCGCTACCACTCCAGCCCTGCCCCGGCGCATGGGGGCGAGCGTGGTCCAGGTGTTCGCGCCAGGGTTGTAAGCCTCCACCGTGGCTAGGTCGGTGGCGGGCACGGCGCGGGCAGCCCCACCTATCGCGTAGATGGTGCCGTCTACAGCCGACGCGCCCAGGTACATACGAGCCGTCGGCATGGGGGACTTGGCCTGCCAGCGGCTGCCCGCCGGGCGTGCCGGGTCGTACTCGAACACGGTATTGGTGCCTACCTGGTCGGAGGCCGCCCCGCCGATGACGTATAGCTTACCGTTGACAGCGACCACGCCTGCGCCAAATCGCGGCTGAGGCAGGGGATCGGTCGCCACGATCTCTGACTTATTGATGGCGGGGCGGTAGATTTGCAACGTGGTCTGCGCATCGGCCCCGCTCGTGCCACCCACCACGTAGATAGCGTCACCTATTACCGCCGCCCCGGCGTTGGCGACCGGCTGGGCCAGTCCCGCGCGCTCGTACCAGCGGTTGCTCAGGCTGTCATAAAGCTCGACGGGCAGGTCTATTTCGCCGTCGTTATTCTCGCCGCCCAGCACATAGATGTGACCCTGGCTGCCGAAGTTGACGGCGGCTGCGCGGCTGCGCGGCTGTAGCAGGTCGGTGCGGGTCTTCCAGAGGCCCGCCGTGGTGGTCACCACCTGCACGCCGTAGTAGGTGCCCGGCGCGGGTAGATCGGACCGGGCGGTTATGGTCACCACTTCGCTGTCGCCTAGCTTCGCGCTTGCGGGTACTTGCACCGTGAGGGTGACAGGCACCGAGCCGTCGTTCGGCATGGAGCCTGTGTTAGAGGGGGAAAGACTGGTGCTCCACCCGGCCTCAGATTGCTCCTTCTGCAAGTCGAAGCTGTTGGTCTGGCCGCTGCGATTGTACAGGCGCATCGTGTGCGTCACCACGCTGCCGAAGTCGCCGCCCTTGATCGGGTTCTTGGGTAGAAAGTCCACGCCGCTGCTGGTGGCGGCGCTGGTGAGCACCGCCGTCGCCGTGAACGCGCCGGGGCTGGGCAAGTTGGACGAGGCTGTGACGGTCACGTCGTCGTACCCGCCGATGGGCGTGCCTGGGGGTATCTGCACCGTGACGGTCACTGGCCTAGAACTGCCCTTTGGCATGAGACCCGTATTGGCAGGCTCTACCGTGGTGGGCCATGTGTTGCCTGTGTAGGTGAGCACGAACGAGTTATCTATGCCGGTGTAGTTGAAAAGGGTCTCGGTGAACGTGAGCATCGACGCAGGGGCACCGCCCTTGAAGTTGACAGTGGGACGCAAGTAGGCGGCCTGCGCTAACTGGAATCGGATAGCCCTGTTCGGTACCAGCACACTCTCATAGCAGGTGTACTTTAGTCCCACCGTGCCCTGAGCGTTCTGGATGCCCACGACGCCAAGGGAGCCGGTCAAGTTATCCCCAAGCAGTTGCTGGTATTGAAAGGTTATTTGCCCGTTTTCGCTGAGGATAACCTCGAAAGTGGCTCTACTATTTTGCTCGCCATAACCCACTACATTGCGCCATTCAACAATGTAAGCACGATTTGGAGCGGTACCCTCGGTGCGTCGAAATACACCGGCCGAATTATCATTGCCTGCTGGAACAATGAAGTCGTACCATAAAGGGGCAATCATAGCCTTCGGAGCGTATTGGCTGTTGGATGGTACGCATTCACTTCCGTTGCTACGAACCGGCATCCAGGCATTCGCATCGCCGAAATGGATATTGCCGTTAGTGCTGATACGGACCTGGTTATAGACAGCACCATAGAAGGTAAATGAGAAGGGCAGAGTGTCAGTAAAGACACCATCGTCGAGAGCCCCACCGGAACCTTGGATGAAAGTAGGGGTCATCCAGGCGCTGTCGGCAATCCTGGTCGTACCTTCAATAAAGTTATAGACAGGTCCGCCGGGGTCGCGGTCGTCAGCGAAGGTATAGCCGAATGCGTCAGGGCCGCCTTCCATGTTGGGCTCGGCAGGCGCGGTGCCCGCCGGGCCGTCAGCATCGGAGTAGGCCCCACGCGGCATAGTGCCGGAGGCAGCACCGGGGGTGGCCTTTCCTGGCGCGCTGCCGGAAGGAACAGGCTCCTTGGCACCCGCCGCCAGAGGTCCCGCGAGCAGCAGCACAGCCACACACAGCGACAGCAAGCCCCAGAACAGGCCCAGGGGTCGCACGAAACGGCCTCCGCCTGCACTGGCTGCTCCAAAATGGGAAGGCTGTAAGCCTCCCGGCCTGAGTGACATAGTAGCTGGACTCCTTACATCGCCGGTGGTAAGATGGCATCGAAACAACCGGGCGACATACGGGCGACAAAGCACCCAATACGCGCCCCACAATGCCGGGTCTATCTGTCAATTGTCCAAGACAGGCGAGCGTTTGTCAAATAGAGCGAAAGACGAGTAACACGTAACGCGTAACACGTAACACGTAAGGCGGCTCAAGAAACCATGCATTATATGAGCCACTTCGTTGCTTATTGCACCTTTCCGAGTTACGCGTTACGTGTTACGCATTACTCCCCAATCCTCCAACCATCCATGTCCGCTACCACCACTACAACTTACGCCCAAACCGAGGTGCCCGCGCTGGTGCGGCGCAATACGTACTTGCTGGCGGGGGCGCAGTGCGCGGGCTGGTTGGGGCTGCAAATGCAGGCGACGTTGGGCAGCATCGCCGCCTTCGAGCTAACCGGCGACCCAGGATGGGCGGGCATACCCGCCACGCTCTTCGCTGTGGCCTCGGCCCTCACGGCACCTTTCGCGGGGCGGCTGACCGACAGGCTGGGCAGGAAACCGGTGCTGGCGGCGGGGCAGGCATTGGCTGGGCTGGGCAGCCTGGTCGTGGGCCTGACACTGCTGTGGAGCCTTTTCGGTGGCTTCCTGATGGGCGTCCTGTTGATGGGGGCGGGCACGGGCGCTCTCCTGTTGGCGAGGTCGGCGGCCGCCGACATGTACCCTGCCGCAAGGCGCGCGGGGGGTATGAGCCTGGTAATTATGGGCGGGGCTGCGGGAGCCATATTCGGGCCGCTGCTCCTGGGGTTGATCATAGGCTCCGGCACTACCAGGCTGCAAATCGCGTCGCCTTGGCTTATATTTCCCGCCTTTTCGGTGCTGGCTATCATTGCCATAGCCGCCATCCACCCCGACCCGCGCCGCATTGCCGCCGACCTGGAACGCTATTACCCCGGCGAGACCTCGGCGAGTGAGGCTGCTATGTCGGCGGCCCCTGCAAGGCCACTGGGCGAGATACTGCGGCTGCAACCCGTCATGGTGGCCGTGGCTTCTACCGCGCTGGTGCAGGCGGGCATGGTGATGCTCATGGTGACCGCATCGCTCAGCTTGAAGCTGCACGGGCACGGCGACTCGGTGTACGGCGTGATGACGGGGCACTTCATCGGCATGTTGGGGCTGTCGCTGCTGATAGGTAGGATAGCCGACCGGCTCGGCAGGCGCGCGGTTATCATGGGCGGGGCGCTCATCTACATCAGTGGGGCGCTGACCGCTCCCCTATTTGAAAGCCCACTCTATAACGGCGCGAGCCTCTTCATGGTCGGCCTGGGCTGGAGCCTCTGCTACGTGGCGGGCAATGCGGTGGTGGCCGACGTGAGCCGTCCGAGAGAGAGGGGCCGCACGATGGGCGCGAACGACCTGCTGGTGGGCCTTACAGGTGCCGTGGCCTCGCTCGTGGGCGGGCTGCTGCTGGGCGGCGCGGGCTACCTGACAGTTGGGTTGGTGGGGCTGGCGCTGGGCGTGGTGCCGTTCCTGCTGGCCCTGCGCCTGCGCGAGCCCTCCCCCGGCAGGTACGAAGAGGGATAAGGGCAGGATGCCTTGTGGCCTGCTGGCACATACTCACCAGCCCGTGTATGGAACCAAAGCTCGCCACCCTGCCATCCTATTACCCTTGTCATCCTGAGCGTAGCGAAGGATCAGTGGCCCGTGTTTGACTCTCCCTTGTAAGGCACCAGTGTTCCTCATGCCACCATCATCCCCAATGTTGAGGACTCTGGCCTACCCACCTGATCCTTCACTACGCTCAGGATGACAGAAGGGGCTTTGGTTCCGTGACAGGAAGCTACAGGGCTACCCAACCTGGGTACCATGCACTGTGCCTCTACAACGCACCCACGGCCAAACGGGCCGCCGCGAGGTCCCACAGGGCGTGTCCGACGCTCTTGAAGATGATGGGGCCGCTCTCCGGCCGCTCCATGTCAAGGGCCTGCTCCAGCGGGGTCACCTTGGACCAATCTACCCCCGCCTGGATAAAGTCACCCGCCTCGGCCTGTGCGCCCTCCAACGTGTCCGCAAACAGCCTTGAGCGGCGCACCAGTTCCGGCGGCAGCTCGGCCATAGAGGGGGTATAAGCACCCACCGCCGCTATGAAGGCATCGTCGCGCACGTAGGGGGGGAGCACGGGCCTTGTGCTGGTAGTGGCCGTGACGATGAGACTCACCTGCGATAGCACCTCACCGGGCGTGCTGACGGCATGTGCATCCAGGCCAAGCTCCCGCCCGTGCCTGGCAAGCGCCTCTGCATGCGCTGGGTCCTTAGAGGTTATGTAAACTCTCTCTACGCCCAACCCCTCCCGTAGCGCCTCTATATGGGACCGCGCCTGCGTGCCCGAACCTACCACCAGCAAGGGGCCTTTCGGCTCGGGGGCCAGCAACCGGGCCGCCAGCAAGGACAATGGGGCCGTTCGCCTCGCGGTCACCACCGTGCCATCCAGCAGCGCCAGCCGCTCCCCGGTAGCCGCGTCCATCACGAGCACGTCCCCCTGCACCACGGGCAGACCGCGCTCAGTATTGCCGGGGTGTACGGTCACCAGCTTAGTGATTGCCAGCCGCTCGTCGTGGGCGGGCATTAGCAGCAGCACGGCATCGCCTGAGCCACCCGGCAGCGGCATGGAGGTGCGCACCGGCGCGTGAGCCTTGCCCACCTGCATGTCGGCCAGCACAGCACGCAGGGAGTCGGCCAGGGCGGAATAAGGGAGGAGCCGTCGGGTTTGTTCGGCGTCGAGGTATCTCATGGTGAGGTATTATATAACTTCCTTGTAGTCTGGTAGAAAGTTGGTAGAAATAAAGGAATCTTTGGCGGCAACTTGGGTGCAAAGCGACGCCCGGCGATTGAAATCGCGGGCTACACATGGCGAAGTCCCCTCCGGGGACTGGCTGTGTGCCAAAAGGTTTCTGATGGGGTGAAAATGTTGCTGTCGCAGTCCGCCGCAGGGCGGACTTTGCAAGGTGTAGCCCGCGATTTCAATCGCCGGGCGCCGTCCTATGCATAGTCTGCCTATCAAACCATACTGTCACTAATCTCGCTCAAATTTGATGCCTCATACGTCTTTAGGCCTATTGACAACCGCACAAGAAAAAGATATATTGGTGCCTGCACGTAGCTTCTCCTCAAGCTATCATTTGCTGCTGCGTGCTTTTCCGCACGCGCTTCACGACTAAACATCTGCGGACATGGATTGTCCTGCCGCGTGAGCGCAGAACTCCACAGTCTCGCCCCCAATACCATCGGGAGGTTTTCTATGCAACTTTTCCAGGCAAGGAGCAGAAGGTCGGGCCAATGGGTGACCGAAATCGCCGCGCTCGTCGGAATGCTCATCTACGTAGGTATCGTCGAGTTGATCGTCATGACCACCAACCCCACGCTCGAAGGCTTCGGCCTCGTGGGCACAAGCGTGGTGCTTGCGATCATCCCGGCGGCCATTTGGCTGTTCCTCTTCTACGTCCAGGACCGGGAGGAGCCGGAACCGACTGTGTACGTGGTGCTAATGGCGATATTGGGCGCGCTCCTGGCCGCCTCTATCGGCGAGCCGCTCATCAACGGCTTCTTCCGCGCACCTGAGTGGCTCGGCAACAACATGCTGACCAATATCCTCGGTTCGATCCTGGTGGTCGGCTTCATCCAGGAGTTCCTCAAGTACGCCGGCATCCGCTTCAGCATGTACTACTCCACCGAGTTCGACCAGCGCATGGACGGCGTCATCTACGGCACCGCGATTGGCCTCGGCTACGGCACGATGCTCAATATCATGACCGTCATCGGCAGCGGCGGCGTCAACCTGGGCGTGGGCGTGATCAATATCGTGGTCACCGCGCTCGTGGCAGGCTCGCTGGGCGGCCTGACGGGGTACTTCCTGGGCCGCAACAAGATGGACGCCATGCCCGCCTGGTGGATGCCCGTGGGCGTGACACTGGCGGCCACGCTGAACGGCCTGTTCACCTGGCTCAGCAGCGAAATCACTCGCGCACCCATCACCATCGCGGCGGGAGAGGCCACAGGCGGCTACAACCCCTGGCCCGCGCTAATCGCCGCCGTCGTCCTGGCCCTGCTGCTCCTGGCCGGCATCTTCGCCCTCATCCGCAGCAACAACAAGGCCGACGAGGGACTGGGCACTGTCTAGTTGTTAGTTGATAGTTGTTGGTTGTTAGACGCCAGTCCGTCGTCTATCGTCCATCGTCTATCGTCCAAGAGAGAGGAACACAAAGCATGGTAACAACAGTTAGAACAGCCGCACCCGCCCCGCGCCGGACGACCAACGAGAGGGTGTCCGCCCTGCTCGTGGTGCTGGTCACGCTGGCGGCGCTGATAGCAGGCTTCCTGCTCCGCGACTCGGCCGAGTCGGCCACGCGAAGCTTCACCACACCATATAACCTCACAGTCGGCTACCCCGAGGGCTGGCGCATCAACGACAGCGACGCGGCCAACCGCGTGGTGATGAGCGAACCCGGCTCCGGCCGCTTTCCCACCACCTTCGAGGTAACCAGCGTCGTGGTGGACGCCTCGGCCTCCTTCACCGACGTGCTCGGCACCGTGGGCCAGAACCTAGCCACCAGCCGGGGCGCGGACCTCACCGCCTACAAGGTGCTCGACATCCAGAACCAGACAGGCGAGGGCAACAACCGCGCCGCTTTAATGATCAAGGGCCTGCCCGCGATGATCACCCGCTACGCCTACGTAAGCACGCCCAACAGCGTCTTTACCGAGGGCCTGCCGACCGTGGTCGTGGGCACCGATTACCTGCTGCGCAAGGACAACCGCGTCTACGTCTTCACGGTGCAGTCCACCGAGGAGAACGAGCCGGATGCCAAAGCCAGGTTCGAGCGTTTCGTTCAAGATGCGAGGATCCCGTAAGGGTAACACGTAACACGTAACACGTAACCTCTGAGGTGCAACTACGTACATGACGTTGGCGGCAATTCCTAGTTACGAGTTACGAGTTACGAGTCACGACTTATCACTTACCCATTCACACTAAGAAGGATAATGATATGACAAGAAGGAAGTTTGTACGCACGCGCATCCTGGCTGTGATAACCATCCTCATGGCTACCGTGTTCGCGTTCGTTGGAAGCAAGCCACAAGTCGCCACCGCCGAGATCACCTCGGAGACCATCGAGAGGGTCTGGCCGGGGGTGGTGCGCCTCAACGGTGTGGTGCAGGTCAAGCAGGGCAACCGCACGAGCTGGGAGCCGCTCTATACCTGTAGCGGCACCATCATCTCGTCCGACGGCTTTATTCTCACCAACCACCACTGCACCGACGTGGAAGATACCGTCCGGCAGGTTGCGCCCGACCTGAGGAACCCTAAGACCGCCATCCTCGTGTCGCTCACCAAGCGCGACGACGAGCCGCCCGTGCCCGCCTTCTTTGCCGAGGTACGCGCCCAGTCGCCCTACGACGGCGGCCTTGACATAGCGGTGCTCCAGATCACCACCGACCTGAACGGCAAGCCGGTTGACGGCAGCACCCTGCGCCTCCCCACCGTGTCGATTGGCGACTCCGACGCGCTGAAGCTAGGCAACAGGATTCACCTGTTCGGCTACCAGGGCATCGGTGGCGACACCATCACCTTTACTTCGGGCGACGTGTCCGGCTTCTCCTTCAAGCAGGGTGTCGAGGGCCGCGCCTGGATCAAGCACACGGCCACCGCGGCCGGCGGTAACTCCGGCGGCACGGCGGTAAACGAAGCGGGCGAGCTAATCGGCATCCCGACCCAGATGGGCTACGGCGATGCGGAGAACTTTGCCGACTGCCGCCGCCTGGCCGACACCAACGGCGACGGCGTGATTGACGAGAACGACTCCTGCATACCCGGCGGCGGCTTCATCAACGCTATCCGCCCTGTGAACCTTGCCAAGCCGTTCATCAGGCAGGCGATGGAAGGCATCGCGCCTCCCGTCGACCCGACAGACCCCGACGTTACGCCTACCGCTACCCCCAGGCCCGACACCACCCCGACTCCGGGTGTGGGTGACGCCGAGGTAGTGCGCACCTTCTTCGCCTCGGGCGTGGACGATGACGACCAGCCGACGACCATCGTAAGGTCGCTACCCACCGGCAGCACCGACCTGATCTTCTTCTTCGACTATACAGGCTTCGAGGAGGGTGTGAACTTCCAGCCGCGCCTCTTCCTGGACGACACGGAGATAGAGGACGTTTGGCCGGAGGAACCGTGGCAGGGCTATACGTCCGGCCAGAGTTGGATTGGCTTCCTCGAAGCAGAGCTGCCGGATGGCACCTACAAGTTCCAACTGGACTACAACGACGAGACCCTGGCGACCAACGAAATTACCATTGGTGGTGACGCTCAAGACGAGCCGACCGTAAGCGACATCGTCTTCACAGGCGGCGAGGGCACCGAGAGCGAGGGCAGCCACCTGATCTTCGGTGACACCACCGAGATCAACGCTACCTTCACCTTCGCCAACATGGAAGACGACCAGGAGTGGGAGGCCGTCTGGTTACAGCAGGACAACGAGACCGGCGAGTGGACGGAACTCGATAGCACCACGGGCACCTACGGGGGTCCTGGCGATGACGAGGGCACCGCCCAGGTCACCAGCGACACCCCCTTCCCAACCGGCATGTATCGCCTGGACCTGAACTTCGGGCAGGACCTCGCGGGCACCGGCATGGTGGTAGTGCTTGCCGAGAGCGACGGACCCGGCCCCAATCCTAACGGCGAATCCAATATCGGCCCTATCGCTTTCGCGAGCGAGCTTGACGATGAAGGTTTGCCGGTGGATGAGGGCACCGAGTTCGAGTCGGGTATCGAAAGGCTGTACGGCGTATTCGACTACGCGGGCCTACAGGACGGCATGACGTTCAACATCACCTGGCTGATCGACGGCGAAGAGGCTTCCAACCAGGACTTCGACTGGAACCTGGGCGAAGAAGGCTCGGCCAACGTCTACATCTACGGCTCGCCCGACCCCTCGCCCCTGCCCGACGGCACATACGAGTTGCGCCTGTCGGTGGAAGGCCAGGAGATGCAGCGGGGCAGCGCCACCATTGGCGACGGCACCGCCCCGGACCCCGACCCCACCCCTGACCCCGGACCTAACTCGACAGACGGTGTGGTCGTGATGGGCACCATCGTAGACGCTACCAGCGGCAGGCCGATTGAAGGCGCGGCCTTCGGCGTGCTGAAAGAGGGCGTCACCCTGGACGACTTCGACGGCAGCGACGAGCAAATACTGGACGCAGTAACAACCGACCAGAACGGCGAGTTCATGCTGACAGTCGCGCTGGAGCCTGGCACGGCTTACACTGTGCTGGCTGTGGCCGAGGGCTACAGGGCGTTCGGTCAGGACGACGTGGTCTTCAGCGACGTGGCCGAGACGGTAGAGATCACCCTGGAGATGCAACGACGCTAGGTCTCAAGGCTTAGCAACTGAAGATAGGGGCTGGTGTATAATTGCACCAGCCCCTATTCTTTTGCATGAGGAGCTTGCTATGCTCACCGGAGTGGTCTTCCCCCAGACCGAGATAAGCGACGACCCCGCCAAAGTGCGCGACTACGCCCAGGCCGCCGAGCAGCTTGGCTACTCGCACATCCTCGCCTACGATCACGTGCTGGGCGCGAGCACCCAGAACCGCCCCGACTGGCGCGGCCCCTACACCAGCGACTCCATGTTCCACGAGCCTTTCGTGCTGTTCGGCTACCTGGCCGCAATCACGCAGAAGGTGGAGCTAGTCACGGGCGTGATCATCCTGCCGCAACGGCAGACGGCCCTGGTCGCCAAGCAGGCCGCCGAAGTGGACGTGTTGAGCGGCGGGCGGCTGAGGCTGGGCGTGGGGATCGGGTGGAACGAGGTCGAGTACGAGGGCCTCAACGAGAACTTCCGCAACCGCGGCAAGCGTTTCGAGGAGCAAATCGAGTTGCTGCGCCTGCTGTGGACCGAGCCTGTGGTGGACTTCCACGGCCAGTACCACAACATCACCGAGGCGGGCCTCAACCCCCTGCCGGTACAGCGTCCCATCCCCATCTGGATTGGCGCCAACGCCGAGGTGGGGGTGGAGCGAGCGGGCCGCGTAGCCGATGGCTGGTTCCCGCAGGTGCCACCGGACGAGCGGGGCCGCGCTCTGGTCGAGAAGCTACGCACCGCAGCCGAGCAGGCCGGTCGCGACCCTAACAGCGTAGGCTTAGAGGCCCGCGTCAACCTGCGCACCGGCGGCCCTGACGACTGGCGGCAGTTCTACGAAGGCTGGCGCGACCTGGGCGCTACCCACTTCGGCGTCAGCACTATGGGCATGGGACTCACTTCCCCCGACGAGCACATTACAGCGATAGAGACATTCAAGAGGGAAGTGCTGGAGGGGCGGTAGACAATGGGTGGCAGGGTGCGGCGCTACTTCTTCTCTTTCTTACCTATGGCGATGGCTTTGGGCCTGCCAATCGCAATCATGCTTGTCGTGGGGTTTACACTTGCCCTTCGCAGCCCATCGGCTCTACCGTTGGGAGTTGCAGCCGGTGCCCTCTACGGAGCAAGCATTGCCTGGATGCTCGCCTGGATGGCTGCCCGGCGACGAGTACTGTCGCGCCCACAGGAGGCTAAGGGGCTGTGTTACTGGCGCTACCTCGATCTTGAAGCGTCCTACGCGACCGTGTTTACTGCTTGTGCCGATGCCTTGCGCTCGATTTGCAAGGTTGAACCTATACTGGAAGACCTAGCCAGGGGCGTGTTGATCTCGGAAACGAGACCTAACCTGCTGACCTGGGGCTGCGAAGTCAGTTTCTGGATTGAGGCGCGGAGTCAGACCCGCACTCGCGTGCAGGTACTGAGCAGGCCCGTTATACCAATCAATGTGTCGGAGTTTGGGGCAAACCTGCGCATTGTGAACCGAGCGGCAGAGATGTTGCGCACCCGCTTTACCGTGATAGCAGAGGGGTAATAACCCAGATGAAAAATGTCAAAGCCGCCGTGTTCAGCGACGTAGAAGGCACGCTGGTAGACGCCAGCCTGCCCCGATTATCCTTGCAGGTGGGGAGCAAGATGGGGGTGTTTCCGCGCTGGAAGGTGGCGGAGCTCGCGGTCTACGGGCTGCTCGCAAAGGTGCTGCCGTCGAAGTACCAGCGGCGGATGCGGTTCTACATCATCAAGAGGGCGATGGTAGGCCGCACGGAGGCTGAGGTGGCGCAACTTTGTGAGGCACTTACTCCCAGGGTGGTGGCAAAACTGAAGCAGGCAAACTGGGAGCGAGTGAAGAGGCAACGGGACGAGGGTATGCCCCTGGTGCTGATGAGCGCGGGACTGCACGAAGCTATAGCCAGGTTAGGGCAGGAGCTAGGGGCGCGGGGCGAGGGCACCCACTTCGTTGTGCGAGGCGGCAAGTACCTCTCCCAATTCGACGGCCCCATCTGCGAGGGCACCGGCAAGCGCGACCGCGCCCTCTCCATAGCCCGCGAGCTAGGCTGCGACCCCGGAATGTGCTACGCCTACGGCGACACCGCCACCGACATCCCCTTCCTGGAAGCCTTCGGCCACCCCTACGCCGTTGACCCCGATGCGGCCCTGGAAGCTGAAGCAAAGAGGCGCGGCTGGGAGATATTGAGAAGTACAAGTTAGCTATATCAATGGAGGAAGATGTGGACACAATGGAAAGACGCTACACCAAAGCAGACCTGTTGAACGCGATAGAAGCGGCCTGGACGAAGCTAAACGAGGCCCTGGACCGCCTGACCCCTGAGCAGATGACGGAGATTCGCGACCCTGAAGGCTGGGCGGTGAAGGACCACCTGGTGCATATGGCTGCGTGGGAACGCTCGGTTGTCGTCTTCTTGCAGGGCAGGCCGCGTCACGAGGGGCTTGGCGTGGACGAGCAGATATACGCCAGGGGCGACGATGACGAGATAAACGCCGCCATACAGGAGCAGCGGAAGGATATATCGCTTTCCGAGGCACGGTCCGAGTTACGCGAGGTACACGGCCAGCTATTGAGCCTGCTGGAGCCAATGACCGACGATGATATGTACAAAGCCAACAGCGACTTCCAGCCAGCCTCGTCGGGCGAGCGCGACGAGCGGCCCATAGCCGGGATGATCTACAGCAACACCGCAAACCACTTCGCCGAGCACCAGGGATGGATAGAGAGCCTGGTGTCGCAGCGGAGTTAGTTTTGCCTACGATGGATGATCCCCTCCCGGAGCCGCTCTTCAAGAAGGTCGACTGCCTGAGGATAGCAGTACCCGACCTTGATGCCGGGCTTGCGTTCTATCGGGATCGCCTGGGACACGAATTGATCTGGCGTGATGAAACATCCGCAGGCTTGCGCATGCCCGACACGGACGCGGAAATCGTTATCCAGACGGAGCGCGCTACCCTTGAGATCGACCTGTTGGTGTCCTCGGCTGACGCGTCCGCACAAGCAATAGTAGCCGCGGGTGGCAGCGTTGTTGTGCCTCCCTTTGATATTCAGATCGGGAGATGTGTTGTAGTGCAAGACCCCTGGCACAACCAACTGGTACTTCTCGATATGAGCAAAGGCCCGTTGCAAACCGACGCAGAGGGTAGAGTCATCAATGAGGCAGGTACCAAACCATCAAAGTAGCAAGGTTCGCACTACTCACGGTAGTTGCATCGCTTGCATACTGATTGATCCAAGAGACGCATTCCAGAGCCGGTTGACGGCTGGAAGAATGAAGGAGTAAGGACATTGTCAGCCCAACAACCCGGACAGTCCCGCAGACCTGTGGCTATCGTCACGGGTGCGAGTCGAAGAAGGGGAATCGGCGCGGCGGTCTGTGTAGAGCTTGCTAGCGCCGGTATGGACATCCTGTTCACTCACTGGACGCCATACGATACGGCGATGGAGTGGGGAGCTGAAGAGGATACCCCCGCCGCTCTACAGTCGAGGCTAATATCGCTCGGCGTGCGTTGCGAGCATTTGTCCATCAACCTGGCTGAAGTGGACGCTCCCAGGATCATTATGGACGCAGTCGAGAAGCGCCTGGGCGCTGCCGCAATCCTTGTCAACAACGCTGTGCACGACACCACAGATGCGCCCTTCTCCGAACTTGATGCCCCGACCCTGGATGCCTACTATGCTGTAAACATCAGGGGCACAATGCTGCTAAGCGTCGAGTTTGCGCGCCGTTTTGTCAACGGCACCGGAGGGAGAATAATCAACCTGACCTCGGGGCAGGGGCGAGGCCCAATGCCGGGAAAGTTAGCGTACGTGGCGACCAAAGGAGCAATCGAGGCGTTTACCGTCACACTCTCCGCCGAAGTAGCGCCACTGGGTATAACGGTGAACGCCGTAGACCCTGGCCCCACAGATACCGGCTGGATGACCGACGAGATCAAAGAGCACCTGTTGCCCAGGTTCCCTATGGGTAGGATTGGCCTGCCCGAGGACGCAGCCCGCCTGATCGGATTTCTCGCGAGCGAGAAGGCAGGTTGGGTAACCGGCCAGATTATTCGCTCCACGGGTGGCTTCTAATGGCAAAGGCAAAGTTTCCCGTAGCTAACTCATAGACCCTGAATCTGAGTAGAGCACAGCAGCCCCACATTGTCATTCTGAGCGCAGCGAAGAATCAGGTGGGTAGCCAGATCGTTGAACTACAGGACCGAGTCTCACCTTGTCATTCTGAGCGTAGCGAAGAATCTCGTCCCTCGCCGTTATGTTGCTGCTTTCTTGTGGTACAGAGCGACTATAAGAAAAGGGTTGCTTGGGTGGTGGAGGACGAGATTCTTCGCTACGCTCAGAATGACAAAGGGGGGCTTTGCTGCTCTTTTTCGGCTCCGGTACTTATGGGATAGCTTCTACGCACTAGGCACTGCTGAAAGTTTGGAAATGAGCCGGTTCCACAGCACAGGCTGGGGCTTGAAGGAAGCTCTAAATCCCCGCCGCGTAGCCGTCGGCCCGCTTGTCGCTGCCTGCCGCGTAGGCCCCAGAGGGCAGCCGCCAGATGATCTGGCCCCGCCCGAACCCGCCCGAAGGCTCGGCTACCTCTACGTCGTGCCCCCGCTGCCGCAGGCCCTCTATGATGCCGGGCGCGGCGTTCGACTCGACCTGCACGGTGCGGCCCCTGGCCCACTGCCACCGGGGAGCGTCCAGGCTGGCCTGCGGGTTCAAGCCGTAGTCCACAAGGTTCACCACCATCTGCATGTGCCCCTGCGGCTGCATGAAGCCTCCCATAACGCCGTACGGACCTACAGCCTTGCCGTCCCGCGTGAGGAAGCCGGGGATGATAGTGTGGTACGGGCGCTTGCGGGGCCGCACGAAGTTGGGGTGGCCGGGTTCCATGCTGAATCCGTGCCCGCGATTTTGCAGCGCCACCCCGGTGCCCGGCACCACCACACCCGACCCGAATCCCATGTAATTCGACTGGATGAAACTCACCATCATGCCGTCTCCGTCCACCACGCACAGGAACACCGTGCCGCCGGAGTTAGGGTCGCCGGGTGCCGGGTCCAGCGCACGGTCACCGATGAGGGAGCGCCGCCGTTCCGCGTAGCCCTTGTCCAGCAGCCGAGCGGTGGGCACGTCCGCGAACTCAGGGTCGGCTACGTAGCGGTGGGCGTCGGCAAAGGCCAGCTTGAGCGCCTCGATTTGCAGGTGAAACGACTCGGCGGTGTCGCGCTGCATGGAGGCCATGTCGAAGCCCTCCAGGATGTTGAGCGCGATGAGGGCGGCGATGCCCTGGCCGTTCGGCGGTATCTCCCAGGCTTCGTAGCCCCTGTAGGTCGTGGATATAGGCTCCACCCAGGTGCTCGTGTGGGCCGCCAGGTCCTCCTCCGTGATAAGGCCGCCGGTGTCCCTGGCGAAGCTGGCAATCTGCCGGGCTATCTCCCCATGATAGAAGTCCTCGGAGTTGGAGTTTGCGATGCGCTGTAGCGTGGCGGCGTGGCCGGGGCTGGCCCATATATCCCCGGCTTGAGGGATATGTCCGCCCGGCGTGAAAGTCTCATGCCAGCCCCGGAACTCCGGCGTCGTGTTAGCCGCATAGGCCCTGGCGGCATGGCCCCAACCAGCAGCCAGCACGGGCGACAGCGCGTAACCACGCTCGGCGTAGTAGATGGCAGGCTCGAACAGGTCCGCGAAGTCGAGGCGGCCAAAGCGAGCGTGCAGGTCGCGCCAGGCGGCGGGCGTGCCCGGTACGGTCACAGGCAGCCAGCCGCGCGTAGGCATAGCCTCGTGCCCTGCGGCCTGTATCGCTTCCAGCGTAAGCCCGCCAGGTGCGCGCCCCGAACCGTTCAGCCCGTGCAGCTTCTCCCCGTCCCACACTAGCGCGAAAGCGTCAGAGCCGATGCCGTTCGACGTAGGCTCCACCACGGTGAGGGCTATGGCCGTCGCCAGGGCAGCGTCCACCGCGTTGCCTCCCCGTTGCAGCATAGAGATACCGGCCTGCACCGCCAGCGGCTGGCTGGTCGCCACTACGCCGTCGCGGGCGATGGTCACGCTGCGCGTCGAGGGATATGGGTTGCTGTAAAGGTTGGGGATGTTGTCCACGGCGGGGCCTCCTGCGGATTGTGGAGGAAATTATAACGCACGGCACAGAAAAGGGTAAGCGAGCCGTTTGTGAAGCTCATGGAAGGGCCAGAACCCTTCTGGCCTGAGTCTTCATACCGAACAGCAACCTCCTTGTTGACATGTTGTTGTACGTTCCGCCTTTGCTTACGCACCCTTCAACACAGAGCTATCATAGCCCGGTTTCGCCGACATAAAAAGGCCGGCTTCTGTAAGCCGGCCTTTTCTGCACCTGGTGTTAATCCGTGCTCATCCTTGGAGGTGAAGGGACATAGGCAGGAGCCAGAACATCGTGCCATAGGCAACCCATATGGCTATGATGTGTGCGATTACCTCTAGGAAGAAGGCCTTAACAGAGTTCCTTTCCACGATATACCCCTCCTTTCAAGAGGCTAAGTTGGTGACGATCCACGCAAGTGGTCGTTCATAAAGAGGGCCGTGCTGAAGCGCGAATTGTTAGATCAACTTTTCGATTCTAGTGAGAGTTTGGCCCGCCACCTCCATATGAACTTTATACTCGGTGCCTTTTACCACAGTTTTACGGAATTGTTCAGGAATTGTTCAGGAATCCTTACGTGCTCGCCTGAGATTGATCCGGCAAAATAACTTTATGGTTCAAGATTAACTAGGCACCAACCTATTTCCAACTTGGCGGGACGAATTTGTACCCCACGCCGTAAACGGTGACAATCATCTTCGGAGTTGACGGCTCCACCTCTAATTTCATCCGCAGGTACCGGACTCGGGTGTCCACCGTCCGGTCCGCGTCAGCGTATCCGTAGCCCCAAACCTCATCAAGTATTCGCTTTCGGGAAAGTACAACCATGGGGTGTTTAGCAAAAAAAACAAGTAGGTCGAACTCTTTGCCCGTGATCTTGAGCGCGTGATCTGCAAGAGTAACACTGCGTTGTTCTGGGTCGATAACTAAGTTTCCAAAAACCAGCTTGAAACCGCTAGATGGACTATTCTGCAATGCATGTCCTACGCCTGACGAGGCTTCGACGGGTGTTATATTTGTTCCCCTCAATTCCACGGGAAATTGGACTTCAGTCACGTAGATGGGGTTCTCTCTATCTGCTCCACCGAGCCAGTATATTTCTCTCCTAGGATAGAGAAGTCTGTAGCTGTTTTTTTCTGCCCACTGACGCATGAAGCTATACACCCTGGGAATCGTTGCGTAGCTGCCTTGGTGTAGCACCGTTGCTACATTCTCTGCCCCCAACAGATCATATATTTTGATGCGATCATTACTGAGTATAGTTTCTGGGCCATCCCACTCAATTGCAGCTTCCGCATCTACATTGTGGCCGATTGTACCGTCATCATGCCAAAGAACAATCCAGGTACGGGGTTTAGCTCCCTGCTGCCGCAGATGTGCTTCTATCTCTCTTAGAAGATCTGAGACGTGGGAGTATGCAGGTATTCGTTCGCGGATGGAGGCCACTCTGCGTTGGGCTGTTTGCTTTAAAGTGACAGTGTATGAGTTCGTCAAATCATTCTTCAGATCATTCATTGCGCGCCTCCAAGACGGTATTGCTTTCTCGATTATAGTAGCAAGTGTCAACCTCCATGTTGGATCCTGAACAAAGGGTGAGTACAAAGAAAAGCAGCATAACTAATGTCCTCTACTGATGCTCTTGTACTAAAGCCAACCCTATCTTGTCTCTGAACATCCCCGGCGTCCTTCGCGCCATGGCGGTCTCGTCTGTATACACCTGCCGTTTGCCGCCACGCTCCCGCTGTGATATGATTCGTGGGTTAGCTCAGAAGGAGACACCCACAAGATGCAAACTGAAGAAACCACTACCCGGCAGGCCCCGGTCGTGTATATCGCGGACCTGAAGGACCACGACGGCCAACTTGTCACCGTGCGCGGCTGGCTCATGCACCACCGCGACAAGAAGAAGCTGCAATTCCTGGTGCTGCGAGACGGCACCGGCACCGTGCAGGCCGTAGCCTTCATCGACGACATGCCCGCCGAAGCCTGGGAGAAAATCGGGCAGCTTACGCAGGAGTCGTCGGTCATGGTCACAGGCACCGTGCGCAAGGACGAGCGCGCCCCCGGCGGCTACGAAATCTCGGTGAAGGACCTCGACGTGTTCCAGGTCGCCGGGGCCGACTTCCCCATAGCGAACAAAGAGCACGGCGTCGGCTTCCTCATGGAGCACCGCCACCTGTGGCTGCGCTCCAACAAGCAACGGGCGGTCCTGCGCATCCGCGCCGAGGTAGTCAAAGCGGTGCGCGACTACCTGGACGACCACGGCTACGTCTTGGTGGACACGCCCATTCTCACCCCCGCCGCCTGCGAAGGCACCTCCACCCTGTTCGAGACCGACTACTTCGGCACTCCGGCGTACCTGGCCCAGAGCGGTCAGCTCTACAACGAGGCCGACATCTTCGCGTTCGGCAAGGTCTACTGCTTCGGCCCCACCTTCCGCGCCGAAAAGAGCAAGACCCGCCGCCACCTCATGGAGTTCTGGATGGTGGAGCCGGAAGCCGCCTGGATGGAGCTTGACGGCCTCATCGAGCTTGAGCAAAGCTTCGTCAGCTATATAGTGCAGACGGTGCTCGAAAAGCGCCGGGTCGAGCTAGAGCTACTGGAGCGCGATACCTCGAAGCTGGAGAAGGTGCTGGAGCCTTTCCCCCGCATCACCTACGACCGGGCGCTCGAAATCCTGAGGGAGAACGGGCTTGAGGTGCAGTGGGGTGACGACTTCGGCGGCGATGAAGAAACGGTGCTCGCCTCCCAGTACGACCGCCCCCTTTTCATCACCCACTACCCGGCCCACGCCAAGGCCTTCTACATGCAGCCCGACCCCCAGCGTCCCGAAGTGGTGCTGTGCGCCGACCTGATAGCCCCGGAGGGCTACGGTGAGATATGCGGCGGCTCTCAGCGCATCCACGACGTGGCCCTCCTGGAGCAGCGCATCGTGGAGCACAACCTGCCCCGCGAGGCCTTCGAGTGGTACCTGGAACTGCGCAGGTACGGCTCCGTGCCCCACTCCGGCTTCGGCATGGGCATAGAGCGCGTGGTAGGCTGGATTTGCGGCGTCCCGCACCTCCGCGAGACCATCCCCTTCCCCAGGATGCTGGACAAGATTTACCCGTAGGGTTCTGAAACGAGAAACGTGAAACGTGATGCGCCAAGGGTAGCATAGTACTTAATCCGCGACGGGGTCGCCCTTATATACTAGGGGCGGCCCTGTTATTCGTTGGCGTACTGTGTTACCC
>JALZHI010000093.1 GCA_030913985.1 Chloroflexota bacterium
ACCATCAGCCGCAGCAATGGCAAGCCCAGTCTCTCGGTGGTCGTCTACAAGACCCAGAACGCCAACACTATCCAGGTGGCCGACGCACTGAACGCCCGCATGGACGAGGCCATCAAGGCGCTGCCCGGCTCCGAGAAGGCTATCCTGGTGGACCAATCCACTTTCATCAAGGAGTCGCTTGACGGCCTCATCCGCGAGGGCGTGCTGGGCGCGCTGCTGGCGATTATCGTGATCCTGATCTTTCTGACCAACATCCGCTCCACGCTAATAACCGCTGTCTCGATCCCCCTGTCGATCCTGATTGCCCTCATCCTGCTGAACGCCCTCAACATCTCGCTCAACATCATGAGCCTGGCGGGCCTGGCGGTGGCAATCGGGCGCGTGGTTGACGACAGCATAGTGGTGCTTGAGAACATCTACAGACATCACTTCCAGGAAGGCGAGTCGCTACGTGACGCCGCCTACAACGGCACGAAGGAAGTGGCTACGGCCATCACCTCCTCCACCATCACCACGGTGTGCGTGTTCCTGCCGCTTGGCTTTATCGCGGGCCTGGTGAGCGAGTTCTTCCGCTCGTTCGCGGTGGCCGTGTCAGTGTCGCTGCTGGCTTCGCTGCTCGTGGCCCTCACCGTAATCCCGGTGCTCGCGGTTGTCCTGCTCAAGACGGGACGCGTCAAGGACCCCGGCAAGGCCGCCGCAGCCCGCAGCGAAACTCGCGAGACCTGGGTACAGCGCCTCTATACCCCCACCATCAAGTTCGCCCTGCGCAACGGCTGGACCAAGTGGGGCACCATTGCCGTCGCCCTGCTGCTGTTCGCCGGTTCCATGTCGATCCCCGCGCTCGGCTTACTCGGCACCAGCTTCATCAACGTCGGCAGCGACAAGGTGCTGAACGTGGCCGTCAACCTGTCTCCCGGCAGCGACATCCAGACCACCAGCGACATAGCCGAGACGATTGAGGCCGAGCTACAGAAGCTGGAACAGGTCGAGAACTACCAGGTAAACATAGGCTCCAACGCCGAGGCCGCATCTACCGGCTTCGTGGCCCTCGGCAGCAACAGCACGGCCAACTTCACCGTCAACTACGACCGTGAGGTGGACATCAACGCGGAGGCCGAGCACGTGCGCGGCTTGCTTGACACGCTGGCACCCGGCAACAAGATCGAGTCGTACAACGTGACGCCAGGTGTGGGTGGTGGTTTCAACAGCAGCGCCTTCGCGGCGGTGGTCTCCGGCAGCAACTACGACGAGGTGCTCAGGGCCAGCGACTCCCTGGTGACCAGGCTCAAGGCCATCCCCTACCTGGTGAACGTGACCAGCGATGCGGCCCGCGCCAAGCCCGAAATCCGCGTGCAGGTGGACCCCGCGAAGGCCCTGGAGCACGGCACCACCGCTGCCCAGATAGCCCAGCAGGTGCGCAACCTCCTCACCAGCCAGGACGTGACCAGCATCACCATTGACGGGCGTCTGTACGACGTCCAAGCCACCTACGACCAGGCTACCCTCAACGACATCGAGGCTATCAGGGGCATACTGGTGGGCACCGTCAACCCCGTTCCCCTCAGTGAGGTGGCAGAGGTTACGCGTGGCGATGGGCCTGTATCCATCACCCGCGTGGACCAGGAGCGCGCCGTCACCGTCCGGGGCACCATCAACTCTGACAGCACCTCTGGTGTGACCGGCGAAGCCCAGAAGGCCATCGACGCGGTCAAAGCTGAAGTGGGCGGCGACCTGAGCATCACGCTCGGAGGGGTGTCGCAGCAGCAGAGCGAATCGTTCGAGCAAATGGGCGTGGCGCTCGTAGTGGCTATCATCCTGGTCTACATGGTGATGGTGCTGACCTTCGGCTCGCTCTCGACCCCGTTCATTATCATGTTCTCACTGCCCCTGGCGGCCATCGGCTCCATCGTGGCCCTCTACGTCACCGACAGGCCGCTCGGCATCAGCGCCCTCATTGGCGTGTTGATGTTAGTCGGCATCGTGGTGACCAACGCCATCGTGCTGCTCGACCTGGTGGAGCAACTGAAGCACCGGGGCATGTCCACCTATGACGCGCTGGTGCAGGGCGGCCGTACCCGCGTGCGCCCCATCATCATGACCGCCGTGGCTACCATGATAGCCCTCATGCCCCTGGTGCTAGGCTTCAGCGAAGGCTCCATCATCGCGGCTGAACTCGGCACCGTGGTCGTGGGCGGCCTCTTCACCAGCACCCTGCTGACGCTCATCGTGGTCCCCGTAGCCTACAGCCTGCTTGACGGCCTACGCAGCCGCTTCGGTCGCCGCTCCTCCGAGTCCGAAGCCGAGGAAGCGACTCATGTAAGAAAGGTGGAGGCCACTACAAGCCGCACCAGAAAATCCCCCTTCATGAAGCCCACCGCCTCCCCCGAGTCGTAGCGGAGAGCTAAACGCCAAGACGCCAAGACGCCAAGGACGCGCAGAGATTAAGGATAGTTACTCAAGTAAGAGGAGCAGGGTACGACACATGTACCCTGCTCCTCTTTGTACTCTCCAAACCTTAATCTACTTGGCGTGGTCCTTGGCGTCTTGGCGTCTTGGCGTTTCCGTCCCTTAACTTACCGCCTGGCTCCATTCGTGGATGTTGTAGAAGCCGGGGAGCACGCCGCAGGCTGCGTCGTCCTCGCCTTCATCGAAGATGAGTTCGCCGCCGGTCTCGTCCAGGATCGATAGGAAGGTCTGCACTACCCTGGGATCGAACTGGGTGCCGGCACAACGCGACAATTCATCGCGCGCCCGCTCCATGCTGTAGGCTTCCTTGTAGCTGCGCTTGGTAATCATGGCGCAATAAGCGTCCACGCAGCAGACGATGCGGGCGGCAATTGGTATCTCGTCGCCCTTCAGGCCGTCAGGATAGCCGCTGCCGTCGTACCACTCATGATGGTGCAGCACCACGTCCGCCACCCTGGAAAGCGCGGGCACCTTCGACAGCAGGTCGTGTCCCACCCGCACGTGCGCTCGCATCAGTTCGCGTTCTTCGGGCAGCAGCGGCCCAGGCTTGTTGAGCACCCCGTCGCTCACGCCTATCTTGCCCACGTCGTGCAGCAGGGCGGCGTAACATATGACCGCCCGGTCTTGCTGCTCCAAGTCCATGCGTTCGGCAATGAGGCGGGCGTACCGCGACACGAGGTCGCAGTGCCCGTGCGTATAGGGGTCCTTGGCTTCCACCGCGTCGGCCAGCATGCTCACGGTGGCAACGTAGGAGTTCTGTAGCGCCTGTTGCAGGTGGCGGTTCTCCACGGCGACCGCCGCTTGATCGCCCACGCTCAACAGGGTCTCAATGTCGTCCTCCTCGAAGTCGCCGTTGAGCTTGTCCGCGGCGATGACGATACCGTTGAGGCTCTTGAGCAGCACGACCGGGGTCGCTACCATGTTCTGAAAGCGCTCGCCGGGGCGCTCCGGCCTGGGAAGGTCGGCCAGCTCCTGCTCGCTGTTGCACACTAGCGAGTCGTTGTCTTCCAGCACCCTCCGGCAGATAGCCTTGATGAACTCGGACGGGGGCGACTCCGGGTAGCCGTCTATATCCTCGGCGGCGCGTATGCGCAGGTTGTCAACCCCACCCCGCGTGGTCACGTACAGGCCGCGTGTGGCCCCCGTAATCGTAAGGCACGCCTTCAGGATGAGGCCGTACACCCCACCCTCGAACAGGGAGCGGTGTATCTGCTTGAAGCCCTCGGCCATCTGCGCGGCCCTCTCACGCGAGCGTTGCGCGGCCCGGTGTTCTTGCTCTCGCAATTGCTGGGCCTCGTTCAGGTTCGCCTCCAGCCGGGAGACCGCCTCTTGCGCGCGGGCCAGTTGGGCCTGCAACTCCTGCAACTGCGCGGCTTGACGCTCCGTCTGCTCCTGGCTGGTCTGCAAATTTGCCTGGAGGCTGCTGGTGCTCGCCACCAACTCGCCCACCTGGAACCTCGCTTCGGTAAGCTCCTCGGCCTGCCGCGCCCACTGCTGCCGGAACTGCTGGTACTGCTCCTCGGCCTGCCTCAGGTGAGCCAGCACCGGGTCGGTGGGCACAACCGGTAATGTTGCCGTTTCCTGAGCCTTCCCTTGCTTGCTGTTGCCCATTTTGATTCTCCTGCCCTGATAATGACCTGCGACCATACGCCCCGCATTTATGTCTAGCGCCGGTAGTTTGCCTATAAGCATGAAGCATGCCCTATTGCACGGCACCCAAAGCCACACTTTGTCATTCCGAACGCAGTGAGGAATCAGGTGGGTAGGGATGAGGATGCAATTGAGCACGCTGGCTGGCGGCGCTAAATTGGTTGCGTCTACGGCATCGTGGACTGGATTGCAACGAAGTACGACTGCCACCTGATTCCTCACTGCGTTCGGAATGACAAGGTGTGGCTTTGGTCCTGGTGATTGGGGCGGCCCCACCACTTCTGTGAGCTTTTCTGACATGGCACCAGCTTTGACAACACCAGCCAGGAGTGGTACAACGGACTGTCTTACTACGTACTACGCACACCGGGAGGTAGCTTCATGATCGCAATAAAGGGCGGGCGCGTGCTGACCATGGCCCAGGACGAGAACGGGCGCGACATAGTGTGGGAGCGGGGCACAGTGCTGCTGGGCGATGACGGCAAGATCGCCGCCGTCGGCGCGGTAGACGATGTGACCATACCCGAAGGTGCCGAGGTGGTGGACGCCTCCGGCCAGGTGGTAGTGCCCGGCTTCATCGACGCGCACACCCACGTGGGCATCGGTGAAATGGACATCGGCAAGGAAGGCTCGGACACCAACGAGAACACCGACCCAGTAACGCCTCAGGTGCGCGCCATCGACGCCACCTTCCCCCGCGACACTGCCTTTCGGGACGCCCTGGCCGCTGGCATTACCGCCGTGAACGTCATGCCCGGCAGCGGCAACGTCATTGGCGGCCTGACCGTGCTGATCAAGACCTACGGCGACCGCATAGACGACATGGTGGTAAGGAACCCCTCCGGCCTGAAGTCCGCGATGGGTGAGAACCCCAAGAAGAGCTACGGCGAGCAGAAGAAGATGCCCAGCACCCGCCTGGGTGTGGCCGCCCTCATGCGCGAGAACCTGGTAAAGGCGAGCAACTACCTGCTCAAGCGGGACGCCTCCGAGATGCAGAACGACCCCACCAAGCCCTTCGAGCGCGACATCAAGATGGAGCACCTGGGCATGCTGCTGCGCCGGGAGATACCGATGCGCTGGCACGCCCACCGCAGCGACGACATACTGACCGCCTTCCGCATCCGCGACGAGTTCGGCTTCGACATGGTGCTCGACCACGCCACCGAGGCCCACTTGATACCCGACGAACTGTTGAAGCGCAATATTCCCGCAGTGGTCGGCCCCACCCTTACGGGAAGGTACAAGCCGGAGGTAAAAGGCCGCCGCCTCACCACCCCCGGCATATTAGTGCGCGAGGGCGTGAAGGTAGCCCTCACCACCGACCACTGGGTAGTGCCCGTGCAGTACCTGCCGATGCAGCTTATCCTGGCCGTAAAGCACGGCCTGGAACGCGACCAGGCTCTGCGCCTCGTGACCATCAACCCCGCCGAGATCATGGGCGTCGCTGACCGCATAGGTTCCATAGCCGAGGGCAAAGACGCCGACGTGGCAATCTGGTCGGGCGATCCCCTCGACATCTACCAGCACCCGGTAAGGGTCTACGTCAACGGCAAGCTGGTACACGAGCAGGAGGGGCCGGAGAGTTATTGACAGGCAGCCGTGCTGATGAAGACAAACAACACACGAAAATAACAATGTTGTAGAGGCAGGCCACCGTGCCTGCCTTCGTAGGAGATTAGCACGTGGTTAGCCTGCCTCTACAAGGGAAGGCACTAACCTTGTTCGTTACCGCACCAGGTTGTTAATTTCCTGAGCACGCCAACAAATCGAGGTGGGGGTATGCTGGCGAGTCCCATCAGGTCGAAAATAGGGAACGTCATACTCGACCTGCTCTACCCGCCCCGTTGCGGAGGGTGCGACAGGCGGGGCGACTGGTTCTGCCCCTCCTGCCGCCAGTCGATAGCCCCACCCCACGAGCAGGGGCACAGCATCGTGGGCGTGCACGGCCTGGTGTGCGCGGGCGAGTTCGACGGGCCGCTACGACAGGCCATCCACAACCTCAAGTACGAAAACGACACTCCGCTGGCATGCCCTCTGGCCGAGATAATGCACGCTGCCCTGGAGCACAGCCCCTGCTGGCCCGACCTGCAACGTCTCGCGCCTACCCTATTGCCGGTGCCTCTGCACAAGGAGAAACAGCGGTCCAGGGGCTACAACCAGGCCCACTTGCTCGGGCGCGAGCTTGCGCGGCTCACCGGCTGGCACATGGCTGACAACCTCAAGCGTCTGAAGCACACCCGCTCGCAGGTTGGCCTCGACGCCCACGAGCGTGCCGACAACGTGCGTGACGCCTTCGCGTGGCAGGGGGAGGAGACTTACCCCTCCGTCTTGCTGATAGACGACGTATTCACCACAGGCTCCACCTTGGGCGAGTGCGTGGCAGTGGTGCGCACTACGGGTGCCAGGCGCATCTACATAGCGACGGTAGCGCGGGCGCAGGCGTGACGAGTGAGGTAATTACGAATTACGAGTTACGAGTTACGTGTTAATCAATAGGTGCAGCCAGTCGCCCTGCCCACCTACCAACTCAATCTCGCCTTCCAGGTCGAGCCAGCAGAAGTTGAAGACATATCCCTCTTCGTCCGGCACCTCGCCTCCACTGGTCTCTATCCACAACCAGGCGTCGGGTGTGTCAGACGGTGCGAGCATGTGGAAGAAATGGCGCTCGTGGATGTTGTGGGTGTCCGGGTGGATATAGTCGCGCTGCACGAGCTTGCGTACCAGTTGCAGGCCCGTAAGCCCCGTTTCTTCCTCTACCTCTCGGAACAGGGTGGCCTCTATCTCCTCGCCGTCGTGCGCCGTGCCCGCCGGGACCTGTACGCCCGCCTCTGGGTAATCGCGGTGCGTGAAGACCAGCAGTTGCCTGCGACCATCTCTCTCCCGAGTGATGTAGGCGACCGCTTTACGGTACCGGGTGGGCACCCCTTCGCCGGGCGGCACGCCTATATGTCCCCGTGCACGCGGGCGAACGACCAGCGCAGGTCCACCAGGTCGGCGGGCACCTTGAGCATCCGGCCCAACTGCGGCGCGGCTTCCACACGGTAGCTGTCTTCGATCACCTTCAACGGCACCAGCAGGCACGCGGCAATCAGTTGGGCCTCGCGCTCGTCGTTCTCACGGGACCAGTCGCCGGTCTTGCACACGAAAAGCTGGTGGGGCTGGTTGGCGATGATGTGGGCCGCTTCGTGGGCCAGTGCCATCCGGTGCCACGCCACGTCCAGGTTCTTGCTCACGCCGATGTGAATCTGCTTGGGTCGCACGAGCACGAACCCCATCGTCATAGGGGTGAAATTGTGCTTCTTGATCTCGAACCGCTCCAGTATGGGGCTGAGGTCCACCGGTACGCGCGAGTGCAGATGGTAGCGATGCACCAGGAAATCAATCGAGTCGAGTACCTCGTCGGTAAGGGTGCTCACCTGCCCTCCTCTTCCTCGCGGAACACCCGGTGTATCTCGGACAAGATAAGGTCGCGGTCGCGCTTGGGCAGGTCTTCCAGCTTGGGAGTGAAAGTCTCCATCAGCGGCTCCAGCTTGGGGTCGATGGAGTCCAACAGGTGCTCTATGCCTGCCGCGCGGTAAAGCTCCACCGTCTGCAAGCCCAACGCCCCAGCGATGCGGCTGAGCACCTCGAAGGAGGGCGACTTATACAGCCCCCTCTCCAGCTTGGACAGGTAGCCGCTGCTCACGTGCGCGGCGTCGGCCAGCGTCTCCTGGCTCAGGTGGCGCTCCTGCCTGAGTTGTCTAACGACGGGACCAATCATAGTCTCGCGGTACAAACGGCACGGGGAAGGTTGCCCTGAATAAGAGCAACTCCGCACACCGGGTGACAAAAAGTGCCGTATTATACCACAAAAGCTACAGGGATGGCGGCAGTAGCGAGACGACATTTTTCAAACGCCAAGACGCCGAGACGCAGAGGACGCGCCAAGGTTAAGGATTGTTACTCAAGAAATAGGAACAGGGTACGTCACCATGTACCCTGTTCCTTCTTGTACTCTCCAAACCTTAACCTACTTGGCGCGTCCTTGGCGTCTCGGCGTCTTGGCGTTTAGTCCCGTAACCCTCTAAGGTACCGGCGGCGCGGGCGCAAGATACGATGCCTGCGCGAAGGCCCGTGCGGCCTCGGTCTCTTGCCCGGCGCCCTGGTAAGCCCTCCCCAGCGTGAGCCACACTTCCGTGGCGGCCGGGGCAAGCTCCGTGGCCTTCTGTGCGGGGGCGATTGCCTGTTCGTAGGACCCTCGGCGCATCAGGTTCTCCGCCAGGCCCTGGTACGGCGCGGCCCAATCGGGCTGTAGGGAGATTGAGGTGCGGAAAGCCAACTCCGCGTCCGACATAGAGTGCTCCCGGCCCGCCAGCGCCATGTACGACATCCCCAGGTGGTAGTAGGCTTCGGCATCGTCACCGCTCACCAGCACGTAGCTCTCGAACAACTGCACCGCCAGCGCATAATCGCCTTGCTTGTACGCTTCGAGCGCCCGGTCCCTGGCCGCCCTGTTAGCCGTGGTGGGAGGTTGCGGGGCGGGCAGGTCGCTGTGCAGTAGCTGGTCGTCCTTGGCAGTGGTCTGCCCCGGCTGCATGGGGGCGCTATTCGTGGCCGGAGGCGCTCCGTTCTCCACAGCAGGCGGGGCGCTTCCGGTGAGGTTGCCGAGCCACGGCGTGGTCGCCAGCAGGTAGCCGCTCGCCACCAAAGCCCCCGCGACCGTCACCGCCAACAGCACGAGTAAAGTGCTACGTCTCAGGCCCGTTCTCACCCGCGCCCCCACGGTTGGCACCATGCGGACCGCTCTTGCATGCTCGCCCATGCCCGCCGGGTGCGCGCTCAGGGGTGCGTCGTCAAGCTTGTCGGTGATGGGCGCACCGTTTGAGGCGGGTGCTGCGGTATGCTCCCTGAGCCGGGGCGTCGTGTCTATGGAGGGGTCATACAGGTTGCTGGTAGCATCGGCATCCTGCTCCTGTTCCTGTTCCTGTTCTGGCGCGGGGCGTGGCACCAGCTTCAGCCTGCCGCTACGCAGGGGACTGGTTTCCAGCTCTTCCTCGTGCTCGACCTCGTAGGCCCGGTCCAGGGCCAGGCTGCCGTCGTTCATCGGTCGCTTTTTCTTGCTCATTTGCTTTACCTCACCCGCGTGGGGTGCGCGGAAATTGCGTCTCATGGCTGAGCATTATAGCACCGCACGCCCCCACTCCCCTCCGTTTCCACACCAGTGTTGCTGAACGTGCCAACTCGAACGTGGCACGGTTGCACTAACGTGGCAACGCGGGATTATGGCTCCCCTCTGTCATCCTGAGCGCAGCGAAGGATCAGCCTCCCGTGTTTGACTCTTCCTAATTGAGGCACATGGTCCTCTTGCCACCAGCATCCAGCACGTTGGGGACTCTAGCATGCCACCCGATCCTTCGCTACGCTCAGGATGACAAGGATGGGTTTTGGCCTTGCCGCCTCCCGCTGACTGTGTTACTACCTGCCCTGACTACTGCAAACTACTTGTAAACCATAGTGATTGTGTTATGCTAAAGGGGCTTTATTAGCTTAGATAGGGGGATATATGTTCTTGTCTCTTCACAAGCTGAATAAGTACCTCGCTCCGCTGGCCGTCGGAGTGCTGGTAGTGTCTGCGGCGGGCTGCGGCGACCCCGAGAAGCCCAATCTCACGCCCGACCAGGTGATCGAAAAGGCAATACCGGCCCTGCAAAACGCTAACTCGTTCCACTTCAACCTGGAAACGAGCAAGCTCGACAAGCCCCAACCGGGCCTGTTCGTCACCAGGGCCGACGGCGACGTGGTGCGGCCCGACAAGATGGTTGGGGAGGTAAGCGCGCTCGCCTTCGGCATGCCCGTTGAGATCAAGATTGTGGTGGATGGCGACCAGCAATACATGACCGACCCCGCCTCCGGCCAGTGGTCCGCTACGTCCTCGATGCTCAACGTTGCGGAGTACTTCAACCCCGATGGGGTAGGAGACATTCTAGGCGGCGTAAAGGACTTGCAAGCCGATCCCAACGAGACCGTCGACGGCTCTGACTCCTACCGTCTCAAAGGCAGCGTACCCGCCGAGGCTCTGAAGAAGCTGGCCCCGGTAGTAGACGCCACCGGCGACCTCCAGACCGTGCTGTGGATAGGCTCCGGCGACTTCCTGCTGCGCCGCGTCCAACTCACCGGCCCCTTCTTCCAGGGCGAGCCTGAGGACATCGTACGCACCATCAACATGACCGACTACAACAAGCAAGTAGTAGTCGAGACACCGGTGGTAAGGTAAGCTCTGAAACGTGAAACGTGAAACGTGATGCGGCTTGCGGTATTTGGTTCGTAAGTGTGAGGCTGCTTCTAGCGCAGGACCACACTCCCCCTGTCATCCTGAGCGTAGCGAAGGATCAGTAGCCCGTTCTTGACTCTTGTTATTGAGGCAACAGTGTTCCTTCTACCATCAGCATCCACAACGTTGAGGACTCTCGCCTACCCACCTGATCCTTCGCTACGCTCAGGATGACATGGGGAAGGGGGTCCCGTGACACCCGCCGCCTGGAACTCACGTACCAAATAACACAAGCCGCATCACGTTTCACGTTTCACGTTTCAGGATCCCCCTGGTACCGAACTTGCAAAGCTAACTTCCATGTCGGAAGGCCCTGAGATACACCGCTTGTCTGCGCAGCTCACCGAGGAGTTGGTGGGTAGCCGGATAGCGGCCATCGATACGCGGCTGAAGAAGGCCCGCACCTGGTTGGAGATGCACCCAGGCATGCTGGAAGGGCGGGAGATTGAGCGTATCTACCCGGCGGGCAAGAACCTACTATGGCAGCTTGAGGGTGGCATCTACTTCCGCTTCCACCTGCTCATGTTCGGCAAGGTGCGCACCTACACCCTCCGCTACCGCCTCCCACCCGACCCCAAGCGGCGAGCGCACATCGTCACCACCTCCCGCCAGTTCGTGCTCGTCAACGGGCAGGTGTTCGACATCGGCGTGGGCGACCCGTTCGAGCAGATAACCACCCTGCGCGAGCTTGGACCCGATATCTGCGCCGTGCCTTTCGACCGCGACTTCTTCCTACAGCGCCTAAACCGTCCCGACAACCTCGACCGCGAGATAGCCCCGGTGCTGCTCGACCAGACGGTGGCAGCCGGTCTTGGCAACTACCTCAAGAGCGACATCCTCTTCGAGTGCGGCATCAACCCCTGGACGCTGGTGGGCGAACTGACGCCGGAGCAGCAAGCCTCCCTGGCCGAAGTCACCCCTGTTCTCTCGCAACGCGCCCGCCACAACCGAGGGCAGACGGTCACCGACGAGGTGATGCAGGTGCTCCTCTCCGACCCCAACAACCCCAACCCTCGCTGGAGCGACCGGCACTGGGTCTTCCGCCAGACCAACAAGCCCTGCAAGATGTGCGGCTTTCCCATCAAGCAGCGCCGCCAGGGGCCGGACGCTGGCCGCATAACTTACTTCTGCGCCAACTGCCAGGGCGTAGACGTGGACAAGCTTCCCCCAGCCCCAGGTCTGTCGAAGGTAAGATAATCTCCTTCACACCTCCGCGCAAATACGTTCTCTTTCGGCTTGAAAATACTACCTCAATGTCACATAGATATACTGCCGGTTACGTTCTTAGATACTTGACTGTGTTAGTGTGTTCAGCTTGCGGAGGCTTAGACAAACTCGGCATCCTTATACCGTGATTGTGCTGCTGTTTGCGGCTGATGATTGTCTTACTCTAGTGCAGAGCAGAAAGGCTGATACTACGATGGCAATGAAACCTGACTCCCAGAAGGACGAATTCACCGCTCAGTTCATGCTAGCAGAACTTAATCGCCTGGAAGCACGTCGCGAGACTCTTAACGGGCTGGTGAACCAGCGCTTTCAGTTCTACCTCACGATTACAGCTGCCGCTATCGTGCTAATCACGGGAGATGACTTTAGCAACTTTGCGACAACCACGGCTGACACTGGTCCGCTACGGGCAACTGGGTTCTGTGTGCTTGTAGCTTTACTTGGCATTGGAATCATGATATTCATGCGCGCTGTAAAGGCCGACATTGAGATGAAAAGGCTAACCGAAGGCGTACGGTGGATCAAGCAGTTCTTTGTAGAGGAGATGGGCGCTGCTATAGCTAGCCGCTATCTCCTTCTACCTGCGGTAGCTACGGGGAAGATACGCACTAATGCCAGGCTAACCTCACTCCCCGCCCCTATTGCAGTGGTAAATAGTGTCCTTATAAGCACATTAGCAGTCCTTATTATGCAAATGCCAGGTCGGGAATTCTACCTCCCTGCTTATCTGTGGCTGGAAACACTACTACCTCTTGGCACACTACCGCCTTATCTATGGCTGGAAATACTACTACCTCTTCTCACACTACTGTTTAGCTTTATAGTCCATATGCGTTATATGTACAGGAAGTATAATGAGGGAGACAGGAAACTGAACGAGGAAAGGCAGCGGCTTGAGCCACTGTCTCCTCCCAATCCAGCCGGTCAATAGCAGTTTTTCAGATCGAATACACAGCACATGATGAAGAAGGCTGGTGCTAAAGTGTCACCAGCCTTCTTCATCACGTTTCACGTTTCACGTTTCAGAACTACCTGAACGTGCTGGGCAATATCCCCAACTGGTTACGGTACTTCGTCACCGTGCGCCTAGCCACGCGGATGCCCTGCTCCCTTAAGCGGCTGACTATCTCCTTGTCAGTCATGGGGCGGCCTTCCTTGGTGATGATCTCTTTGATTACGTCCTTGGCGGAGAGAGATGCCGAGAAGAAGTCGCTGAAGGGGATCACGCGCTTGTCGGGCAGCATGACGTACTTGGCGGCGGTGGCCCGGCTCACGGTGCTCTCGTGGATGCCGAGGTACTGGGCCACCTGCGCCCTGGTGAGGGGCTTCAGGAAGCGCACGCCGTAGCGAATGTACTCTTCCTGCAAGTCAATCAGGCAGGCGGTGATGCGACGTATCGTCTCGCGGCGCTGGTTGATGTTGGAGATGAAGAGCTTCGACCTGTTGACATAACGCTTGATGTGGTCCTTCTCGCCGTCCGACAGGTCTTTCCTGGGACCTTGCGGGGCGTGCCCATCGGTCGCCAGCTTTTGGTACAGGGGGTTCACGCGCAGGCTGAAGCGGTAGCCCTCCACGACCTCCGGCTCCAGGTGGTCCTCCCGCATGTGGATGATCACGTCGGGCATGACGAAGCGGGTAGGGGAGGGCGAGCGCCACGAGCGGCCACGGGGCGGCTCTTGCAGCGGTCGCGGCTCGAGGTGCTTCTTGATGAAGTCGCGCACCGCCACCACGCTGTCATAGGAGATACTCAGCGATTGGGCTATGATGGTGAACTTGTGCTCGCCAAGCTCGGTCAGGTACCGGCTGATAATCTCTTCTACGTGAGGGCTTATCTCAGGATAGCCCCGGTCCTTGATGTTGTGCAGTTGCAACAGCAGGCACTCGCGCAGGTTGCGCGCGCCCACTCCCACCGGGGCGACCCGTTGAAGTATCTCCAGCACGCGCTCCAGCCTCTCCAGCGGCACGTCCAGCTCGCGGGCCGATTGCGCCAGCTCGCAGCCCAGGAAGCCTTGTTCGTCCAGGTTGCCCACCAGGTACTCGGCCAGGAAATAGTCTTCAGCGGGGAGGGAAACGGCCAGGTCGCTCAGTAGCTGCTCGGTCATGCTGCTCTCGGTGGCGACCAGGGTGAGGGGGTCGAAGTCGTCTTCGCCGAGTACCGCCTTGGGTTCGCGGGGGCGGAAGTCTTCCGTGTCGTCGTAGTCCTCGCCGCCGGAGCCGCCGCCGTAATCGACCGTCTTGGCGCGCAGTACCTCCAGGGCGTTGGGAGCGTGGATCGGCTGCATGCAGACCGGACAATATCGCCCGGTGGTGCCCGCGCCGCACGACGTACAGGTTATGCTCTCCAGGCTTTCAAGAGCGGGGTTGTCCTCAAGCTCGTTGAGGACTGCGTGTTGCAGCTCCAGGGAAGATAGGGCTAGCAACTGGTTGACCATGATCAAGGTGGGCGACACCTTCATGGCCTGCTCTGGGACCATTTGCATGTTCTGGTCCAAGGAACCTCCTCCTCAGATACGCGTAATCTGTAAACGTAGCTATATAGGCGTTATTGCCGGTAGCCCAGGTAACCGCACCTTCTGCACATTATACGCACCCTGTTGAGCATATGCAAGCGTTGATGGCATATTTCTTGCAAATCTAGCGGGTGAATGACGTGGGCGCGCGTGTGTGTACAGGAGGCATTACCACATCATGATATGCAATGAAGCCGATCTGGCGAAGCGTGCATCGGAGCACGACCCGGCGGCATTCGCGCAGCTTTACAATGCCTACGTCGAAAAGATATATAAGTATGTCTATTACAAGGTAGGCAACGCGCCCGACGCCGAAGACCTGACCGAGCAGGTATTCCTCAAAGCCTGGGAGGCGATTGGCCGCTATACATGGTGCGGCTATCCCTTCTCCTCCTGGCTCTACAAGCTCGCCCACAACCTCGTGGTGGACCACTATCGCACCCGGCGTGAAGCCCTGCCCCTCAACGACATCCTCTCCACCTCCGACGAGCCTATCATAGACCCCGAAGCGGCCCTCAACCTCTCCTTGGACGCGGCGGAACTACAAGAGGCTATCGCGCAACTCACCGACGAGCAGCGCCAGGTGGTCTCCCTCAAGTTCATTGAGGGCTACGACAACGCGGAGATAGCGCAGATGCTCAACAAGAAGGAAGGGGCTATACGCGCCCTCCAGTATCGCGCCCTCCGCAGCCTGCAAAGCATCCTGGAGGCCGAAGAGGCCCGCAGGTTGGAGTTCGGCCTGGGCTTGCTGGACGCAAGAGCCGGGTAAGCTGAAACGTGAAACGTGAAACGTGAAACGTGATGCGGTAAGTGTAGTCTTGTACGCAAATTAGAAAGGGTCGCCTCGCTGCTTGAGGCGACCCTGTTTCATGTACAGAACCCTGCTCCCCCTTGTCATCCTGAGCGCAGCGAAGGATCTCAAATGGTGGTTGAGGTGAGATGGCGGACCTTCAGCATCATTGTCTGTATTCTCGACATCGTCCGTATTCCACCTTCTTGAGATCCTTCGCTGCGCTCAGGATGACAGGGGGAACAGCACCCCAATAAAGAAGGCTGGTCGCTTTCACGAACCAGCCCTAGCAAACCTCATCACGTTTCACGTTTCACGTTTCAGAACTCACCACATCGAAGTCGAGCGCGCACAGGTTCACGTGAGCCATCATGCCGTGCCGGTTGATGGTGACGAAGTAGCCCTGGTCGCGGTCGGAGGGGGAGTAGAACTCGCGGGTCTTCTCGTGGAAGGCGCGGCCCGCTACCTCCTTGATCTTGTTCACATCGCCGGGCGTGCCTATCACCACGAACTTGTCGCCGCCCATGTGGCCTATGAACAGGTCGGGCACGTTCGCATCCACTCGTGCCTCCACCAGCACCCGCGCCGCCACCTTTATCATCTCGTCGCCCTCGAGGAACGAATGGGCCTCGTTGTACTCGGTGAAGTCCGAAATGTTGACGTACATGATGGCCCAGGCCGCGTCACTCTGCGACATGGTCTGGGTGATCTTGTCCTCGACCGCCAGCGAGCCGGGGAGGCCGCTCAGTTCGTCCACGGTGTCATGGTAGAGGTGGTGTAGTTGGGCGCGCACCCGCACGCTCAACTCGTCGGGGTCGAACGGCTTGACTATATAGTCGTCGGCCCCTCGCTCGTAGCCCATCACCTTGTTGGGCACGGCGCTCCTGGCGGTGAGCATGATGACCGGGATGTGGTTCAGGCGGGCATCGTTCTGCATGATGCGGCACACCTCGTAGCCGTCCATGCCGGGCAGCATGAGGTCGAGTATCACCAGGTCGGGCACGGTCCTGTCCAGCACCTTCAGGGCTTCCTCGCCCGAGTAGGCGTGTACGGTGTCGTACCCCTCGCTGCGAAGGTGCTCCTCTAGCAGCTCGACAATCGTAGGCTCGTCGTCAACGATCAGTATGTGGCTCATAATGCTACAGTAGGGCGTGCTCGTTAGGAGAACGCCTTTCCCATCCCTTCCTGCCTAAGCGCAAATCGATAACCAAGAAAGCGGTTAGTACGAAACTATCTTATGTATGGGAATGCCGCGCCCAAAAATATCCCCGGACATAAAGCTCTGGTGCAGGGCGCTATGCTTCTAAGTGGCACTCTCACTCAACAAATTAGCAAGAGTTGGGCCAATATGCCTCCACTGGCTCATTAATCTTTGTAGTACTTCTTTCCTACAAAGGACGATAGACGATAGACGATGGACAGCAGCAACTCCTACCATCGTCCATCGTCTATCGTCCATCGTCCACGACCGGCTTTTCTCTGTCGGTGAGGTTCACCACCTGGGCGCGGCTCGCTTGTACCAGTAATTCGGGTGTGATGATAATCTCCTCGCCCCACTGCCCGGCTCCCACGCCCAAGACCGGCTCCTGCATGAGGGCCGCGTCTACGAACGAGCGGAAGCCCTCCGGCTGCCAGTGGAAGGGCGGTATCGAGCCTATCACGTAGCCGGTTGTCTCTATCACCACCTCTGGGCTTGCCAGGCGTATGTTGCGCGAGCCGAGCGCCTTCTTCAAGTGCCCCGATATGGCGTTCTGGTCGCCCCCGAGCATCACCAGCACTCGCTCGCCGGTGTCTATCTCAAAGATGAGGGTCTTCACCATCTGGCGCTCGCGGTAGCCTAAGGCGTGGGCCACGTTGGCCGCTCCTTTTTCGGTGGTGGCCGGGAAGCTGAGGCGCTGGTAGGGGATGCCCCGTTCCTCAAGGTAGGTATGGGCGGGTAGAGTCACTTGCTGTTCCATAAGTCGTCACATGGGCACAAATTGGCGGGGACACTTCAAGCGGTAGTATTACATCTACATGACAAGAGCGACTGTCTTGTCATTTCGAACGCAGTGAGAAATCTCGTCCTTCACCTGGATGTTGCCCCTTTCTTGTACCAGTATGGTTCAATAGGAAAGATGCTACTTGGCAGGTGAGGGACGAGATTTCTCACTGCGTTCGAAATGACAAGTAGGGGTTTGGTTCCATATCTCCGACTGACGTTGGCAACAGGTCACCGCCGGTAGTATAGGCACCACCGGCGGTTAGAACGTTGCTATCTTGGAATGGCCCTGCCGTTAGCACACTACGACGTCAGGCCGTATTCCTTCAGTTTCTCGTAGAAGGTCGGGCGGTCAAGGCCGAGCAGGCGGGCTGCCTCGCTGCGGTCGCCTTTGGCCTGTTGCATCGCTTCCGTGAGGGCCATCTTCTCTATCTGGCCGAGGATCTCGTGGAGCGGGGTGGCTTCCTTCACCATGCGCCCGATCTCGACTATCTGCCGGTCGCCCAGGTTCGAGAGCAAGATATGGTGGCTGGTAATCACGCCGCCCTGCGACATGACCACCGCGCGCTGCACCGTGTTCTCAAGCTCGCGCACGTTGCCGGGCCAGTCGTGGTCCACCAGCACCTGCATTGCCTCTTCCGAGATACGGCCCGGCGGGGAGGTCTGGCTGTAGCGGTGCTTGTCCAGGAAGTGCTCCACGAGCAGGGGAATGTCTTCCTTGCGCTCGCGCAGGGGCGGCATGCTGATGCGCACCACGTCGAGGCGGTAGTAGAGGTCTTCCCGGAAGCGGCCCGCGTCTACCTCGGCGCGCAGGTTGCGGTTGGTGGCGGCGATCACGCGCACGTCCACCTTGATCGGTATTGAGCCGCCTACGCGCTCGAACTCCCGCTCCTGGAGCACGCGCAGCAGCTTGCGCTGGGTGCTCAACGTCATCTCACCGATTTCGTCCAGGAAGATAGAGCCTTTGTGCGCCATCTCGAAGCGGCCTTTGCGCTGCGTAATTGCGTTGGTGAAGGCACCCTTCTCATGCCCGAAAAGCTCGCTCTCCAGCAGCGTCTCGGGCAGGGCCGCGCAGTTCACCTTCACCAGCGGCCCGTGGCGGTAGCTGGAGTAGGTGTGGATCACGTTCGCCACAAGCTCCTTGCCGGTGCCCGTTTCGCCGCTTATCAGCACGGTGGCCTCGGTGGGCGCGGCGCGGCCAATCACCTGGTAGATGTCGTGCATCGCCGTAGACGAGCCGATGATGCGCTCCGAGGGGTCGCGCGGCTCTATCTGCGAGCGGAGGCTGCGCACTTCTTCCTTGAGTTGCCGTCGCTCGAAGTAGAGATTGATCGTGTGCAGCACATCGTCAAGCTCGAAAGGCTTGGTGATGTAGCTGTACGCACCCAGGGACGAGGCTTGAATGGCGATGTTGGGCGAGCCGTAAGCGGTCATCAAGATGACCGGCACCTCACCCGTCTTCTCGCGCAGTTGTTTGAGCACGTCTATGCCGGTCATGCCGGGCAGGCGCATGTCTAGGAGCACCAGGTCATAATTGCCTGATTTGAGGCCGTCCAGGGCTTCCTGGCCTGTGGTAGCTTCCGCTATTGTATAGTCGCTCTCTTCGAGGAAAGTCTTCAAAAGCTGCCGGATGGCGTTGTCGTCATCGGCTACCAGTATCTGGCGTCCGCCTAGAGCGGCACCGTCTTTTTCGGCACTGTTGCTGGGCTGTGTCGTCACAGAGGAGTCTACCTCACCATCGGGACCATTCTTCATAACGCCGCTTTTAATATCGACTTCAAGTACGCTTGTGGTGCTGGGCGATGCGCCGTTTCCGTTCTTCTTCGTCATTTAGGCTCCTCGTGCTCCGGGAAGCGAACAGGGCTGCCTCCAGTAGCTTAGTAGCCACATGCAGACCGAATCACATGCGCGGGTATAGTGCAAGCGATGCTTCCCCATTATAGGATAGGGCGTCTAGGTAGTCAATCCGATATAGTACAAAAGTGTTATCTATTGACAAACCTTTACTCCCTTTTAACTAACGACCAACTACCTGAAAAGATAGCTCTCAATTTCTTACGCAGGTGGGTACCGGATGGTTCACCGATTAGCATTCAATTCCTGAAAACGCTCTATTAGTGCCTGAGCAGGGCTGAAATAGCGCCTATAACGTCATAGAAGAAAGAGACTATAGACCACACCGTTGGTGTCCTACTTCCCTCGGCTCCGGTGCTGGGCATACCGGGTATGACACCTCCCCCTGAGCCTTCTCCGGCCACGCACGGCACGTACCGCATAGCCAGGGCACGCTCGTGGCTGTGCTGGTCCGCGGACGCCCCAACCGCCCACACTTCACCGCTACCCGGCACCACCTCTACTGACACCAATTCGGCAAACCGGGCGCTCACACGCGGCAGTGCGACGGTGTTCCAGGCCGACCCGTTCCAGTGCAGCATCAAGGGCTGTGCGTCACCCCCGGTTCCGCTGCGCCCAACCGCCCACACGTCGTCAGGGGCGGCAGCGACGACCCTGTGCAGTACGTTCTCCGGCTGAGAAGTATTGGGGCTTGGCACCACGGTCCAATCGCTGCCATCCCAGTGCTCTATCAAGGTCAGGGTCCTGCCATTCTCGCTTCGGGTGCCCGCCGCCCACGCGTCCGTTGCAGACAGGGCCGCCACCCCTTGCAGGTTGTACTCGCTTGAAGCTACGTCCGGGCTAGCCACCTGCTCCCACCGGCTGCCGTCCCAGTGCAGGATGCGGGCGGCATGGCCCCGGTCAGTGGTGTGCGCGCCCACCGCCCAGGCGTCGTCGGAGGCCGCGCCCGCCACGTCGAACAGGTACCCTCCCTGCGCCGTGCCGGGACCGGGTACCAGGCCCCACTCCGTGCCGTTCCAGCGCAACAGGATGTCCTCGCCCCCGGCGTTGCCCACCGCCAGCACGTCGTCAGGGCCGATAGGGGCAACACCCACAAGGTAGCTCTGCGCTCTTGCCGGGAGGTTGGGGCTGGGCACAAGCTTCCACCTGCCCCCTTGCAGCCGCGCAGTGAGCGTCGAGGTCTCGGCCATGCTGGGTCGGGTCACGCGGGAGCTTGAGTACGCGCCCACGATCCAGGCGTCACCATCGGGTGAGGCAGCAATCGCCTGGAAGTCGTTGAACAGGGTGCCGGGCTGTGGGTGGGGTTCTTCGCCCCATCTCGTGCCGTCCCAACGTGCCACTCTGTCGCTCTGTTCTCCTGCGGTGCGAATTACCCACACGTTGGAGGCGGAAGTAGCGGCCACCCCCTCAAGACGCCCGGCTTCTACAGGCGTCCCCGAAGTGGGCACAATGGCCCACGCGCCACACGTTGCCTGCGCTTCCACACGGGCGGACGCATTGTTGGATAGGCTGGTAGCTTGCACCAGGAGCAGGCTGAGGGCGACAACGAGCGACAGCCTCTTATACCTGCCGCCAGGGAGAGACATTGACATTTCTCGACCTCAAGTGCGGAGTTGCGTCAGGCCATTGTAGCAAGGGGCAGTTGCAGTGTCAAAGGTACGCTGGGCACTGTTGCCCGGCCTTTGGGGTCTGATGTCTTCACGATGCCAGGTTCGTTCCAAGTGACAAATGCAAGCACCAAAGCCCCACCCTGTCATCCTGAGCGCAGCGAAGGATCTCGGATGTTGCCCTTGTAGAGCAGTTGAACCGATAGCACCCAGCGCCGGAGTGTTCCACAGCATCCCTATCCACCTTCTTGAGATCCTTCGCTACGCTCAGAGGGTGTCTAATAAAGGTAACGGGTAGATTTAGGCACAGAAACAAGGTCATACAGGTTGGAAGGAGCGCAGAAGAGAGCAACCGTTGTGTCCGTAGAGCC
>JALZHI010000094.1 GCA_030913985.1 Chloroflexota bacterium
ACGACGTAGGTCCCAACCAGTACTTCTACACGGCGGTTGATTGGCTCACCTGCCGGGGTATCGTGTCGGGCTACGCGGATAACACCTTCCGGCCCGGTAACACCGCCACCCGCGCCCAGATCGTCAAGATGGTGGTGCTCGGGCACGAGTGGCCCCTGTACACGCCGGAGCAGCCCACATTTAGCGACGTGCGGCCCGGCGACTGGTCTTATCCCTACGTAGAAGCGGGAGTGTCGCACGGCGTCATAGGCGGCTACGCGGACGGCACCTTCCGCCCTAACAACCCGGTGACGCGCGGGCAACTCTGTAAGATCCTGGTGCTGGCACGGCAACGGCCGCTCGCGTCACCCTCGGAGCCGCACTTCACCGACGTGCCCCCCGGCTCGCCCTTCTACCCCTACGTCGAGACCGCCCACGCCCTCGGCATCATCTCCGGCTACGCGGACGGCACCTTCCGACCCTCCAACCACGCCACCAGGGGCCAACTCTCCAAGATGCTCTACGTGGCCCTCACGCAGCCGTAGGGGGAAGATGGAAGATGGAAGATGGAAGATGGACGATAGACGATAGGAGGACTGAGGACTGAGTTGCAGACATACATCTAACCTGTCATCCTCTTGGCGCGTTCTTAACGTCTTTGCATCTTGGCGTTTTCGTCTCCTATCGTCCGTCGTCTATCGTCCATCGTCCATCGTCCATGTTGACATTACCCCTGCCCCACGCCTATAATGCCGCATACTGGGCGAAAGGAAGGGGGCGACGCGGGACCGGTTTGGCTCTTGGCCCGGCCTGTATGGTTGGGGCTTATTTGCCGTCTATAGCTCTTGTGCTTGGGCGGTAGGAGCGGGACCTTTCCGCGCCTATGGAAGGCATCTGGCTGGTTAGCTACCTCGTGCTGTGGCTGGTGGTGCTCGTGCTGCTCGTGCTGGTGATTTTGCTCTACCGGCAGCTAGGCATCATGTACCTGGGGAGCGCGGAAGGGGTGTCGCGGGACGGCCTCGATTTGGGCGCGCAAGCCCCCGACTTCGCCCTCACCGACCATTACGGCAACCTCCAGCGCTCGGCAGACTACCGGGGGCGGCCCCTTCTGCTCCTGTTCGGTTCTCCCACTTGCGGTCCCTGTAAGGTGTTGCTGCCCGAACTGCACTCGTGGGCGGCGGACCACCCGGAAGTCGGGGTCGTTTGGCTCAACCTGGCCTCGCCCGAGGAGAACCTGCGCTACGCCTCGGAGATGGGGGCTACCCTGCCGATGTCGGCGCACACGCCCGCCGATGGGGTGGTGGAGCGCTTCAAGGTGCGGGTGACGCCTTTCCTCTTCTTCCTGGACGAGCAGGGCATCGTGCGGGCCAAAGGGCTTGCCAACACCAGGGACGCGCTGGACATGTACTACAAGCAGCTAACGTCGTCCGGGGCAGAGGGATTGACCGTGCAACAGGCCGGTTGACGCGAGGGCGCGTTGGGAAGCAATAGGAAAGCGGACTACTAAACGACAGCAGGAAGCAGGCGCTATGTTTGACCACAAGGTAAGGCTATTGACGGAAGGTCTGGCCCGCACTATTGGCCGTCGCAAGTTTCTCACGCAGGTGAGTACGGCGGTGTTCGCGGGTGTGGCTACGCTCGCGGCGGGCCGCACGCTGGGGAACACTGCGTCGGCGCAGCAGGAAGGTGGGGAGTACGATCCCTCGACCGATCCGAGGCGTGGGAGACCTGATAGCCCCCTTGCCAGCCCCTGTTTTGCTCCCCAAAACACTTTTTGCAGCATAAACGTCCCGCAATCGAGCGACGGCTGCCAGGGTGCCTACTGCTTCCAGCACAAACATAACGACCAGCTATTGAATTGCCGCCTCTCTTACAACTGGGGCTATTCTGTGGGCTGTTGGACCGTTATGGATCAGAGCAGTGCGGTGTATTGGACCTGCTGCGACTGCGATTGTGGCACGGCCACCACCGCTACCGTGTGGTCTTGTGGCTGTGCCCGGTATTCGGCCCTTCCAATGCCGGTATCCAACTAACGTGCTGATAGAAGGTCGGTCATAATGAGCAGACGGCTTGCTTCGTCTATACTGGTCATACTGCTTGGCCTTGTGCTCGCCAGCCTCTTCGTGTTTGGCCCCGGCTCTAAGGCTCTCGCGGCGGCACCCCCCAACCTGGAGCGCGGGTCGAACGGTTCTATAGCGCAACAGTGGCATGCCCCTGCTCAACCTGCCGGTAGCGGTGGCTGGGACTTGATGTCGGGCTTTCCTAACGTCCAGGTGCCATTTCCGAGCCAGAAAGTGGTTGATCCGAGGCCCGCGAGCATCAAACGTGCGGGGGCGGCGCTTTACCACCCTAACGGGAAAATCTACCTGCTGGGCGGCCGCATGGGCCTTGATGGTATGGACAACCCCATATCGTACAACAACCACAACGGTACCAATCCGGGACAATACCTCCCGCCGTACACGTGGATCTTTGAGTACACGCCCGCTGTGGGCGATAGCGGCCCCGGCACCTGGACGCGCAAAGCGGCCGATATTGATCCCTGTCCCTCCAATGTGCCTCCAAGTTCGTCCGTGCAGTGCCCCGGCGAGCGATATACCTCCAACATGGCCGTCGTCACTCTGACCGATACCAACGGCGTAGCCATCTACGGGGTAGGTGGCAGCAACGTCAGCAGCGTCCCGACCAACAGGGTGTTCAGGTACAACCCTGTAAGTGACACCGTCACGTACCTGACTACTGACCCCTGGCCCGCAAACCCGGCCAGGATACCGGGCGGCTACGCGGTGCTGAACAACAAGCTGTACATATTCGGTGGCTTCGATCCGCGCGGCAACGGCACAACGTACGGCGACACGTGGGTGTTCGACCCCATGGCCGCTGCGGGTAGCAGGTGGTCGCAGCTTCCCCCTACGGGCAATCTCTCCACGCCCCGCGCCTACATAGCGGGGGTGGCCCTCGGCGGCTACGTTTACGCAGTCGGTGGTGACATCTGGCAGACCCACGTTGACCTCGCCCAGCGCAGGCTTGTACCGAGCAACGTGGTGGAACGGCTGAACCCTACCGTCGGCATGTGGGAGCGTATGTCAGACCTGCCCGAAGGCAAGGGCGACCTGGGTGCGTGGTCCTACGAGCCTGGCACCGGGTACGGCATTTCGGGTAATCTGGTGGTGGCGGGCGGCCACTCAAACCCGCCCGATTCCAGCAACTACCTCGTACCGAACACTCTGGCCTATATGTTCGAGCCACCGTCTATAGGCGACCCTGACGGCGCGTGGAGGTCCTTTATCGGCCTGACCTATCCCACGCGCAACTTCGGGTACGCGGCCCGCAATGGCTTCCTGTACGCCATCGGTGGGTATGACTACAGCACCGGCGGGCCCGAGTCGGCGGGCTTCACCCAGCGGTTCGACGCGAACGGCCCCGTTCCCAGCACCACCCCGACGCAAACGGCCACCAGCACCTCCACACCCTCCAACACAGCCACCCCCAGCTACACCGTAACCGGCACCCCGCCGACCAACACGCCAACCAGCACGGTGACGAATACCCCGGCTCCCACATCCACCGCCTGCCCGGTCCGGTTCCAGGACGTGGCAGTGGGCAGCACCTTCTATCCCTTCGTGCGCTGTCTCGCGTGTAAGGGCGTGCTCAGCGGGTATCCCTGTGGAGGCCCAGGCGAGCCATGCGGCGGCAGCGGCAACCCGTACTTCAGGCCGGGCAACAACATCACGCGGGGGCAGATAGCCAAGATCGTCTCGCAGAGCGCGGAGTTGACGGAGGCCCCTCAAGGGCAGATATACAAGGACGTGGCTCCCGATTCGCCCTTCTACCAGTGGATCAACCGCCTGTCGCGGCGGGGCTACATGGGTGGCTACGCGTGCGATGGGCCGGGGGAGCCTTGCGGCGAGGGCAACCGGCCCTACTTCAGACCAAACAACCTGGCGACCAGGGGCCAGCTTTCCAAGATCGTAGCCAATGCCGCCTTGATTGAAGACGCGGTGTCAGGGCAGACATACGCCGACGTGCCGCAGAGCAACGACCCAAGCTCCTTCTACGTCTACATAGAGCGACTAACGCAGCGTAACGTGATGGGTGGCTACGCCTGCGGCACCGCCGACCTCAACAGCGGCCCCTGCGACGACCAGGACAGACCCTACTTCCGCCCGGGCAACGCCGTTACCAGGGGGCAGGCAGCGAAGATTGTAGCCAATACTTTCTACCCCAACTGCCAGTCGGCTGCCCGACCTTAGGGTAGCGAAGGGTCTGCGCCCGGCAGTTAGCAAGAAATAAGGCGGCGGATATACGCTTTCTCCTGAAAGTGTTACATCCGCCGCCCTTTTGTATACCTTCTGTGCAAGTAATTGTCACACCCACCGAGGCAAAATCCCATCTATAATTAGCTCAACAGGCAAGACATATATAAACTCCGGCCATAAGTTAGCAAAATTATCTAATAAACAGAGACCATTACAGTAAAAGGTATATTCAAAAGGAGCAAAGGCAATGTCTCATGGCGCGCGCACATTAGAGCGGCTTTTTGGTTTAAGCGTATCGGCGGTGCTCACCCTCACCGTGGTCCTTACAGTCACCTTGATGACGGCGGGACTGGCAGGGGCCGCCTCGGACACGGGGGCTTCTGCCACACCCACCAGGGTCGAATCGGTACCTTCCGCGCTCCAGGCGAACGCTAACTTCGTCTACCACGAGCAGACCTCCAACTTCGTCGCGGTCCCGACCTGCCCCAACAACGGCACCAACTCGTCGTGCGGCAGGTACCTGGAGAACAGCGACCGGAGCGGGTCGGCGGGCTTCCAAATCTACTCGCCCGAGACCTACCAGGTTCGCTACAAGGTAGAGTTCCAGTTCTGGACCAACCAGTTCCGCATCTACTACACGACCGATGGCAGCAACCCTTCCGGCAGCTTCGGCACCCCGGCCGGCACCACGCAAGTAGCCGTCGCGGGCGTTACCTGCACATACGCCGATAGCACACAGAGCTGCCAGACGGTGGAGATAGCCAGCGGCACTATCCCGCCACAGCCTGCGGGTACCACGGTGAAGTACATACTCAGCGCATGGCACAGCGGGGGCGGCTCAGAGGTGTTCGCCAATAGCGGCACCTGCACGGGCTGCTTCTCCTGCACCAACGCGGCCACGGGTTGCGCCACCATATTCAGCTACAACGTGATCGCCCCTCCCCCGACTCCCCTCATCATCAGCGAGTTTCGCCTGGCAGGCCCCAACGGCACCGAGGATGAGTTCGTAGAAATCTACAACAACAGCGACTCCGTCGTTACGGTGAACGCCTATGACGGTTCTGCGGGGTTCGCGCTTGCCTCCTCTAACGGAGCGATCAGGTTCACAATCCCCAACGGGACGTTCATACCGGGCCGAGGCCACTATCTCGCAGTCAACTCTGACGGCTTCTCGCTGGCCGCTTACCCCGCGGGCAACGGCACCACCGCAACCGCCGACGTAGCCTACCAGACCGACATCCCGATGAACGCCGGTATCGCCTTGTTCAAGACCGCCAACCCCGCCAGCTTCTCGCTTGCCAACCGCCTTGACGCCGTGGGCAGCGCAAGCGAGGCCAACGTCCTTTACAAAGAAGGCACCGGCTACAACGATATCACACGGCCTGAGGTTGAGTGGGCGTTCTACAGGAAGCCTACCGGGGGTAACACTTACCCGCAGAACATCTATCCCGTGGACACCAACAGCAATGCTTCGGACTTCCTCTTTGTAGACACCAACGGCAACTCGGCAGGCGCAGGCCAGAGGCTGGGTGCGCCCGGCCCTGAGAACTCTACCTCGCCTTTGAACGGCACGCTGAATTCCGCCAATGGCTACGCGGTGAGCCTGCTCGACCCGTCGGTGGCTGCAAACGTGGCACCCAACATGGTGCGAAACACCACCCCAGACACGGATGGCAACTCCGATTTCGGCACGATAGATTTCCGGCGCAAGATTACCAACAATACGGGTCAGCCGATCAGCCGCCTCCGCTTCAAGATTATTGACCTCACCACCTTCCCCGACCGCAACCCGACGGCGGACCTGCGAGCGCGCACCTCCTCGGACTTGGTGGTCTCATTCGGCGGGGGCAGTGCCGAAGTGAAAGGCACCACGCTGGAACAACCCCCCGCGCAGCCGAACGGCGGTGGCTTCAACTCGACTCTATCGGTAAACGCTATAACCCTTGCCACGCCGCTGGCTCCTGGGGCGAGCATGAACGTGCGCTTCCTGTTCGGAGTAAGAGACAACGGCTGCTACAGGGTGGTCCTTGAAGGTCCAAACCTCAACTTCATCGGCACCACCGACTCGACGGTCTGCGCCGATCCAGGCACGACGCCTACCAGTACGCCTACCAGGACGAGCACAGCAACCAGGACAAGCACCGCTACAGCAACCAGGACAAGCACCGCCGCGGCTACCTCTACAAGCACCCGCACCGCCACGCAGATACCCGCCAGTTCTACCTCTACAAGCACCGCGCCTGCAGCCACCTCTACGAGCACCCGCACCGCCACGCAGGTACCTTCCGGCTCCACTGCTACGGCTACAAGGACAGCTACGCAGGTCTCGGGGCAGGCAAGCGCTACGCCTACCGCCACTTCTCAGGCGAGTGGACCCTGCACGGTGCAGTTCCCGGACGTACCGCAAGGCTCCACCTTCTACGAGTTCGTGCGCTGCCTCGCCTGCCGTGGTATCCTAGGCGGCTACGCGGACGGCACGTTCCGCCCCGGCGTCAACATCACCCGCGGACAGCTTTCCAAGGTGGTGGCTAACGCGGCGGGCTTCGCTGACACACCCATAGGGCAGACGTTCGAGGACGTGCCCTCTACCAGCCCGTTCTATGTATATATCGAGCGCATGGTGGCGCATGGAGCCATCAGCGGTTATCCCTGCGGCGGCCCCGGCGAGCCTTGCGACCCTGCCGCCCACCCTTACTTCAGGCCCAACGCCAACGCGACGCGCGGCCAGATAGCGAAGATCGTCTCCAACGCAGCGGGCTTCAACGAACCCGCCGGAGCGCAGCGTTACGCAGACGTGCCGCCGGGCAGCCCCTTCTATGACGTGGTGAACCGCCTGAGCAGCCGGGGCGTCATCAGCGGCTATCCCGCAGGTGAGGGCCTACCGAACTTCAAGCCCAACGACAACGCTACTCGCGGCCAGGTGGCGAAGATTGTCTCCAATACCTTCTTCCCTAACTGCCATACGCCCTAACGTCCTGAGCAGAACCAGGCAACTACACAACGCGTACAAAGAGAGGGGAGATTGTTCCCCTCTCTTTCTTTATTGCGTGTCACGGAAGCTGTCATTGCATGTACCCAGGTCGTGGAATAAGTTGTAAGGAGTAAGAAATGCGTCTCGGCTTCGCCTGTACTGTAATGGGGTTGGACGTGAGGGCGCACGACACGCGTAAGTGGCAGAACAACCCGCACCTGTCCGTGAGCCTGGAGAACGTCGGCAAGATACTGCGCTACGCCCACGGCCTGGGCATACGCATGTACCGCCTCAGCTCCAACATAGCGCCCTACTATACCGACCCCAACCGCCCGCAGTTCGGCAGGCAGCTTGAGGAGTCGCGGCAGGAGCTTGCGGACGTGGGGGCGCTGGCCCGCAGTCTCGACATCCGCCTCAGCATGCACCCCGGCCAGTATACGGTGCTCAACTCGCCCAACGAAGCCACTTATAATGCCGCCGTGCGCGAGCTTCAGTACGCGGCGGACGTGCTCGACTACATGGGCATGCCGCCGGACAACAAGGTGATAGTGCATATCGGCGGGGCTTACGGCGACAAGGGGCCTGCATTGCGACGTTGGATCGAGCGGTACCCCTCTCTGCCCGAAAACGTCCGCGCCCGTGTGGTGATAGAGAACGACGACACCATCTTCAACGTAGCCGACGCGCTTTACGTGAGCGGCCACACCGGCGTGCCTATCGTGTTCGACAACCTGCACCACCGGGTAAACCCAAGCACCCTCCCCGGCGGCGATACCCCGCTTGACGAGAGCATGGCCCTCCGCCTCTGCCTGGAAACGTGGCCCGCGCACCAGCGCCCCAAGATACACTACTCGGACCAGCGCACGGAAGACGTGCAGGTGCGCGTCAAAGGCAAAGGCACCCGCACCCAGGCAGCATCAGCCGGTGCCCACGCCGACTACGTGGACCCCGCCGCCTTCCTGGCCTTCCTTCAACGAGCCGGCGACCTCCACTTCGACGTAATGTTCGAAGCCAAAGCCAAGGAACTGGCGGTCCTCCGCGTAATGGACTACCTGCGCGCCCAGGGCCTCTCCGACACCCTGTTTGCGGCATAGTGCTTATAGTCCCGTTCGTGTTGCACCGCAGAGACGCAGAGGACGCGGAGATTACGCGGAGATGATGAGGGTGTGGAGGAAGAGGCGGCTGGCACCTATGCCCCGCTACCAGGAACCAGCCCCACCCTGTCATCCTGAGCGTAGCGAAGGATCTCAAGAAGGTGAGTAGGGATGCTGTTGAACTAGTGCGAACAGAGGTAGCGAGCGTTCAACACAGTGAGATAATCAGCATCTGAGATCCTTCGCTACGCTCAGGATGACAGGGTGGAATAGTATACTGAGCATCCGAGTGGAGACGCTAAACCCTTACCGTACTCCTACCGTACTCCATGTAACCTCTGCGTCTCTGCGGTGAATAATCCTATCAATCTTGGCGCTATTCTTGGCGTCCTTGGCGTCTTGGCGGTTCCGTCTCTAAAGGATGGTGCAACTTTGACGGGTGCCGAACGTAGAACTATAATGATTGGGCGGCCGGATTGGACCGCATCACCCTAGTTCGGAGAGCACTATGCCAGGCGAGTTGAACATTGTCTCTACTCTTTCGCGGCCCACCGTGCCCGTGATGAACGTGCCGCAGCTTGTCTATTGTCTGCTGGAGATGCGGCCCGCCGAAGCCGTGTCCGCCGCGCCCATGCCCCTCAACCTGTGCCTGGTGCTCGATCACAGCGGCTCGATGAACGGCTCGAAGATGGACAACCTGCGCGACGCCACCAACCTGGTGCTCGACATGCTCACGCCGCAGGACTACATCGCCATAGTGGCTTTCAACAGCCGCAACCAGGTTATTTTCTCCGGGCAGATAAGCAACAGCGCGGTGCGGGCCGACCTGCACAGCCGCATCTCACGCCTCAAAGCGGACGGCGGCACCAACATGGCCCCCGCGATGGAGGCGGGGCTGGTCGAGCTTCGCAAGCAGATGCCGCTGCCCTCTTCCGGCGCTCCCAGCGCGATGGTGAACCGCCTCGTGCTGCTCACGGACGGCATAACCGAGAAGGAGAAGCGCTGCCTGGAGCAGGCCGACAACGCCGCCCGGCTCGGCGTGCCGGTTACCGCGCTAGGCATAGGCAAAGACTGGAACGACAAGCTGATGGAGGAGATCGGACGCCGCACCGCCGGTGACGCCGACTACATCTCCTCGCCTGAGCGCATCCGTTCCCATTTCCAGCGGGCGGTGCAGCAGATGCAGGCAGTGGCCCTACAGCGACTCTCCATGGCTATCAAACCGGCGATGGGCATAGAGGTGCGCAGCCTCTTCAGGGTGCACCCTCTTATTTCGCGGCTCGCACCCGAACAGGCGGCTGGCGACCTGCGCGTGCCCCTCGGCGAGCTTGAGCGCGGACACGGCCAGACGTTGCTGGTGGAGTTTGTGGTGCCCTCGCGCCCGGCGGGCACCTACCGCATCGCGCAGCTAGAGGCCGAGTACGACGTGCCGCAGAACGGGCTATCGTCCCAACGCGCCAACCTGGACCTCGTCCTGAGCTACTCGCACGACCCGGCGGTGATCTCGTCGCCCGAGCCCCGCGTGATGAACCTCGTGGAGAAGGTGAGCGCCTTCAAGTTGCAGACCCGCGCCCTGCAAGACCTGGAGGCGGGTAATATCCCTGCCGCCACGCAGAAGCTGAAGGGCGCGCTCACCCACCTGCTCAATCAGGGCGACACCGAGCTTGCGCGGGTAGTGGAGCAGGAACTGAGCAACCTCGAAAAGGGCCGAGTAATGTCCCCCGAAGGCCGCAAGACGATCCGCTTCGAGAGCGGAAAGACGGTGAGGTTGGGACAAGGTTAGTTCCGAGTTCTGAGTTCCGAGTTCCGAGTGAGGATGCGTCGACTTGGGAGGGTTATTCCAGGTGAGTAGTATAGAGCGCTTCGAGGACCTTATTGCTTGGCAGAAAGCACGAGTACTTACCCGGAACGTGTATGAAGTTACCCGAGAGCAGGCTTTTGCCAGGGATTTCGGCCTGTCGGGGCAGATACAGAGGGCAGCCGTCTCCGTCATGTCTAATATCGCGGAAGGCTTCGAGCAGCGTGGTATTGGAGAGTTTTCACAGTTTCTGATCATTGCTAAGGCATCATGTGCGGAGTTGCGTTCCCAATTGTATGTTGCTCTTGACGTAGGGTATTTACAACAAGCGCGCTTTGATGCACTAATGTCTCAAGCCGAAGAAGTAGCCCGTGTCCTGAGTGGCTTACGAGTCTCGATAGAAAAGCAACGCAATACCCAGCGTACCAAACCCTAATGTAGCATTGGCACGCGGAACTCAGAACTCGGAACTCGGAACTCAGAACTCAGAACTCGGAACTCGGAACTCGGAGGGTAGGAATGGCGATTTATTGTCCGAACTGTGGCGTGGAGTTGCCCGATGGGGTGGCTTTTTGTGATGCTTGCGGCACTCCCCTGAGGGGGCAGAACCAGGGGCAGGGGTTGGCGGCACCTGAGGCTCAAGCGCCTGCCCAGGTGGCGGGCATCGGCTCTACGGCCTGCCCGGTATGTGGGGCGGCGGCCCTGCCTGGTGAGGCTTTCTGCGACAACTGTGGGGCCTCGCTGCTGGCACCCACCGCTTATATGCCCTTGCCTGCACAACAAAGCGCGCCCGCCCAGCCGCAACCGCAGCCCCAGTATGCGCCGCCGCTACCCTCCTACTCCAACGCGCCCGCGAACGGCCCGTCTGCGGGTGGGTACGCGCCAGGCAGGCAGGCTGTGGCCGCCCTGATAGTGACCTCTCCCCCGCCCCCAGCTACCATCCCTGTGCCCGCCCGCCCCGAGTTGATAGTGGGCCGCAGCGACCCCCAGAGCAATAGCTACCCGGACGTGGACCTCAACCCCTACGGCGGCCTGGAGCTAGGCGTATCGCGCCGCCACTTCCGTCTCAAGCGCGAGGGCGACCAGGTCTACGTCGAAGACCTCGGCTCGATGAACGGCGTGGTAGTCAACGGCCAGAAACTACCTCCATACACCCTCCACCCCCTGCGCACAGGCGACCGCATCCTGCTCGGCAAGATGGAGATGCGGTTCGACCTGTCATAAGGTACGGAAACGCAAAGACGCAGAGAACGCAAAGGACGCGCAAAGATTAGGATTGTTTGCAGTTATAGAGGCACCATGCATCGCGGCCTCATGTAGCCCCTGTGTCGAACGTACAGGACCAGATTCCCCCTGTCATCCTGAGCGTAGCGAAGGATCAGGTGGGTAGTCTAGAGTCCTCAACATTGGGGATGATGTTAGAAAGAGGCTCATGGGTGCCTCAATGCCAAGAGTCAAACACGGGCGGCTGATTCTTCGCTACGCTCAGGATGACAAAGGGGAAGGGAGTCCTGTACAGCATCTAGGCTGGCCGGAACGTAGCAACTTTGCGGCTAAGGGGCTTCCACCAGGGTAATGCTATCGATGCCTACGCCCAGGCTGCGAGGGTCGCTGGTGTGGGGCACGTAGTCGGCCACTTTGCGCGTTGGGCTGGTTAGTTCTAACATCAACGTGCTCCCAGGCTGTGCTGCACCGGACGGCAGTGGCACATCGAAATCCGCCCAGCCGGGAGCTACCCGCAACTCTGTAACCTGCGAGCCATTCGATACAACCTTCACCTGCATAGGCTCATTGGGACCAATACTGGGTGCCGACATGCGCAGGCGTACAGCGGTGAACGTGCCTGCGGGTATAGGAATGCGCAGCATGGCCCTGCCACGGCTCCAGCGGTAGTTGAAGTCGGGTGATGGCTGGTCGGGGCGGTGGAAGCCGCGAATATAGACGCTGTCGCCGCCTCTGCCTACGTCTATCGCAGTCGTAGGTGAGGGCCGGAAGCTGTTCCAGGGGTTGCCGCGCCAGTCCGCTTCGTCCCGCAACAGCAAGTCGCGCTCGTCGGCGGTAAGCTCCCATTCGGGGTGCCGGGCCGCGAGGTCGGCAAAACCGAGGATGTTATAAGCGTCGTCGGGGGCGAGTTCACGGCTTCGAGCGTAGGCCTGGCGGGCCACGTCGTCCATACCCCCAATTCGGGCAGCGTCGGCTTCGCGCCTGTAGCCGTAGAAGAAATCGGGGAACGCCTGTTGCGCCAGCCTGTACCTCCCAATCGCGGAAGATACATCCCCCAATTGCAGCGCCAGGTCGCCCCGCCAGCTCTGGTAGAGGGTATGCAGCAGAGGCGGTATGTTGGGCGAGTACGCTCCTGCCACCACCCACGCGCACAACATCAAGGCAGCAACTCCCACCTTCACGTGACCTCTCACTATGCGCCAGGCACGCAGCGGTGAGAAGACGGCCCGCCAGTTTGTGAGGACCAGTAACCCGGCTGCCAGGACGATGAACGAGGGCACGGCGGGCAAACGGTAGCGGCCATCGTAGGGCACCACCAGTCCCAGCAGCAGCATCGACAGCAGCCACAGGTTCGACAGCAGCAGGGTGCGCCCCGCCCGGTCGTGAGGACGCCGGAAGCCCAGCCCCGCCAGTCCGCACACACCCATGAGGCCCACCAGCAGGAAGGCGGCGTCGGCGTGCAGCAGGTCGGGCACGTCGGGTTCGCGCTGGGTCATGTCCCAGGGGTTGAGCAGCACCGCGGAGTTGCTTTCCAGGTGCCAGAAGTAGAAGAAGGCGAACACGACGCTGCCCACCGCCTGGTCGGGGTACTCGAAGATGTTGGCCGTGCCCTCCGAGATGATGAGCGACAGCCGGTCCGCCGGGTTGGGGAGTGCCGCCATGCGTGCCGTGATGTCTTCGCCCCGGAAGTTGTGGTAGTTCCAGTAAGCGGTGGTGCTGGCCGTGTCGAGCAGCAGAAAGCGGCCGTACTGTCGGTAGTTGTACAGAGTCCAGGGCGCGATGCAAAAGAAGGCCACCACCGTCGCCACGAGTGACACAAGCAACGGCTTGCGGTAACGTGCGAGCAAGCTTGCCTTGTGGGGTTGGTCGCCGCCAGTCTTTCTACTCTCCTCGGCCCCGGTATCGGAAATCTTGCGGGCGGACCTATAGGTGACGAACAGCCACACCAGTATGAACGGCAGGAAGGTAAGTGCGATAGGCCGGGCCAGCGCCCCAAAACCCACCAGCGCGCCGCCTATTATCGCCACCAACATGTTCTTGCTCATCGCTCCGTGTGGCGACCACCAGGAGAAGGCGTAAATGGCCGCCACCACGAACAGGATCGAGGTTGGCTCGCTGAGGGCGCGCTGGGCGGGGCTGCTGGCGAGGGGTGGATACAGCGCCGCTATATACCCCGCAACGACCGCCGCATGCCTCCCCCGTTGCGGGAAGATGCGCCCCGCCAGCAGCATGATAAGCCCCACGGTCAGGAGGCTCCCCGCTATCTGTACCAGGTTCAGGGCATCGTAGCGCGGCTCCATGAGGGCGGCATCGTCCCCGGCGGCGTGTTTAGCGGCCTCGTCGGGCACGAAGAGGAACGACCCGGCGAACAGCAGCGAGGTAAGGGGCACCCTGGTCCAGGTGCGCCCAGGCGTTATGAAGGTGTCTACGTAGCGCCCGTCCCTCAGCAGCGTCTGAGCGGGGAGCACGTAATCAGGCTCGTCAGCCCCAATCGCGTAAGCCCGCGCGTCCTGCCAGTATGCCAGCCGCACGCCCAGTGCCACCGCGAAGACGATGAGGACGTGCAGAAGAAACGCCCAGGATAGGGTGTTTGGCCGTGGCTTGGTCATCGGTGGTATTGTAGCACAACGGACGATGGACGATGGACGATGGACGGAAGCTATCGCTTCGTCAGCAGCCCCAGTACGATAGATACCACCTGCCGGAAGACCTCTACGGGCAGGGAGTCCCGGTAAGAGACGTTGCGGTGGGGCCAGGATATGCTCTTTACCTGGTCGGTCAGTATCACTCCACCGATAGCTAGACCCGCCGGCAAAGCAACCTCGAAAGGATAACCTTTAGCCCGACTCGTTATAGGACAGACCAGCGCCAGGCCAACTTTGGAGTTATAACTTATAGGTGATAGCACCAGGGCCGGTCGTACCCCTGCTTGTTCGTGTCCCTTTACAGGGTCAAAGTCCAGAAAGACCAGGTCCCCACGACCTGGTACATAAGGCTGGGTGGGTGGAGTCACCTTACCAGACCTCGTTGCCTACGGGCGCACCCCAGTCCACCAGCTCGTGGCGGTTCTCCGGGGTAACCCGTGCCAGCATGGCATCCAGGTCTGCGGCCTCTATATCAGTGAAGTCCTGCGGGTACGGCTGCCTACCTTGAGCATGATGCGCTACACCGTTGCTGCCCTGGCCCAGGTAGGCTTCCAAATCACGCAACTGGACGCGCCACTGTCGCTTGCCTACCTTGCTGCCACGAAGCGCACCCTCCCGCAGCAAACGCCGGATCGTGAACGGGTTGAGCCGTAGGCGTTGCGCTACCTCTTCCACAGTCAGGATGTCCATACTTCTGTACCTCCTGACACATTATAGCACACAAAATCACGCTATATGGTAGTGGCAACAGCCCTTGATTGCATGTCAGCACCATCGGCGCTAATCTAGCCTACCTGCTTCCGAGCGTCACGTCTACTTCCTGGGCTTCACCGTTGCGCACCACTTGGAGCCTGATTGTTTGGCCTCCCTCGTACATTGCCAGCACGTCCACCAGGGGGTTATCCTCGTTGAGGGCCGTGCCGTCTATGCTGAGTATCACGTCGCCGGGCGCGAGTCCAATTTCTTCGGCGGCGCTACCCTGCACCACCTCGACTACGAGCACGCCGCTGTTGAGCAGCCTGCCGTTGGGGCCGCGCAGGTCATAGTAGGAGGCGAGTTGCGGGGTCACAGGCTCGGTAGCCACGCCGAGGAAGGGCCTTGGCCTGCCCTCTTGCTCGATGATGCGGCCCGCTACCGTCCTGACGCGGTTGGCCGGTATCGCGAAGCCCAGCCCCTCAGCCACGTCGCCCGCGCCGGCACCGCTACCGTCCCCGCGCACGACCGCCGTGTTGATGCCTATGACCTCGCCCGACAGGTTCAGCAGCGCGCCGCCTGAGTTGCCGTGGTTGATGGCGGCATCGGTCTGGATCAGGTTCTCTAACTCGATATCCAGGCCTTGCAGGTCGCGGTTGGTGCCGCTGACCACGCCCACCGTCACCGTGTTGGTGAAGTCGCCCAGCGCCGAGCCGATGGCGATAACCGTTTCGCCCACCCTCACCTTGCTCGAGTCGGCCAGGGTAGCCACCGCGTTTATCTCGGCATCTACCTTGAGCACGGCCAGGTCGTTGCCCCGGTCGCCCCCTGTCAGTGTGGCGGGCGCTATCGTACCGTCGAGGAAGATCACCTGCAAGCCGCCCTGGGCCGCGCCCTCTATTACGTGGTAGTTGGTGATGATGTGACCCTCCTCGTCGATTACCACCCCGGAGCCTCGGGCCTCGCCGCTGTAGCCGCTCTGGCGCGGGTCGAGCCTGTTGACCACCGTAACCACCGCCGGGTTTACCTGCTCGACCACCTTGACCACCGCCTGCTGCTCAGCCGGTATCTGCCACGCGGCACCCGACGAGCCTCCGGCCTCCTGCTCCACCGGGGCGTTGAAGTTGCCACCGGCGGGGCTGTTGTTGCCCTGGTCGTTTTGACCCTGCGAGTCGTCCTGTTGAGAAGCTACCGGGGTGGCTTGCTGCCGGTTGGCCGAAGGGGTCGCCGTGGGGGGTCGCCTGCTCTCGACGCTGCTGAGGCTGCAAGCGCCCAGTACCAGGGGAAGCACCAGCGCCACCAGGAGTAGCCGCACAGATAGACCGTGCTTGCGAGAAATCGATAGGTTGCTCATCGTTGTAGACCTGCCTGTTCGGATTTGCCAATTATCTAGGGACGGGCATAGAAGACGCATCCATTCACAAGCTGTATAAGCAGAGTTTGGGCCATCGCGGGGCTGTTTGCGGCAACCCAGAGTGTGATCATTCTCGCCACGAGACGCCCATCGACTAAAGTCGAGGGCTACACTTTGCAAAGTCCCTACGGGACTGGAGCATCTCATTAGGTCCTTATAGATGCTCAAGGTGAACCAGTCTGCCGCAGGGCAGACTTTGCAAGGTGTAGCCCTCGATTTCAATCGACGGGCGTCTACCACGCAACCTATATCATTCCTAGCCTCTGCTATCCCGTCTTGTATCGCTCCCGCCGAGAATGACCGCACCCTATCAGCAACCTGACAAAAGGTGTCAGGAATGCTCGTGTATATTACGCATGCGAACATTAAGCCAGGCAAGGGAGGACTCCATATGTTGCAGCGTGAAAGCGACATCGAGCACAAAGAACCACAGGCCGACCGCCCCCAGATGCCGGAGGGCTATGGCATACCCAGGACCACCGAGGGGCTACTCCCCTGGAGCCTCGTCAGTGAAATGATGAGCTCGGGCATGAACTACTGGATAGGCACCACCCGCCCCGATGGCAGGCCGCACTCCGTGCCGGTGTGGGGTGTGTGGGTAGGCGAGCGGTTCTACTTCGAGGGAGGGCCGGACACGCGCAGGGGCCGCAACCTCGAGGCCAACCCGGCTGTCGTGGTGCACCTCGAGCGCGGTGACGATGTCGTGATCCTGGAGGGCACCGCCGAGCATATAACGAACCCGGATGGTGCGCTCGTGGAACGGCTTGCCGAGGCCTTTGGCGCTAAGTACGGGCCGAAGTACAACTATCACCCTAAGCCCGAAAGTTGGGAGGGTGGTGGCCTCTATACCGTGCACCCCGGCGTCGTCTTTGCCTGGACCAAGTTCCCGGAGGACTGCACCCGCTGGCGCTTCGGGAGTAGCTCAACGCCCTAAATGCTGAACCACCCAACGGGGCTGGTCTGCTCAGACGTGGGCTTGTACTCGCCGCTCCTGGGGTTCTGCGTGTAGTCGCCACGCCACTTGCCATTCTGGATGTCCCAGAGCGCCTGTATGATGGCGTCTACGTCGGCGTGAGTGCTGTAGAAGCCGAACGACATACGCACCGCGCCGGGCATGTTGCGGCGGTCGCCCCCAACCACCTCGTCGCGCAGGGTGAGCACGCTTTCAGAGCCGATGCCGAACAGCCGCATCAGGTAGGGGTGGGCGCAGAAGCCGCCCGTGCGCGTGCCAATCGCGTATTCGTGGCTCAATATGGCGGCGGTTAGCTGGTGGTGCACCTTCTCCAGGTTGAAGGCTATCACGCCCAGGCGGTCATGCTTGATATCAGGGTCGCGCGGGCCGTAGATGGTGAGGCCGGGTATCTCGTTGAGCTTCTCCAGCGCGTATGAAGTAAGCTCGCGCTCGTGCCGCACCACCGCGTCCCAGCCCAGGTCGTCCGCCAGGAAGCGCGCGGCGGCCGCCATGCCCACCGCGCCCACCACGTTGGGGCTGCCCGCCTCCTCGCTGTCGGGTGGCCCTCCCCACATCTCCTCTTCCTCCGACACGAACAGCACCGTGCCCCCGCCCACCAGGTCCGGTATGCCGCCCTCGAACGCCGTGTGCGGCCCGATAAGCACCCCACAGCCGAGCGGCGCGTACATCTTGTGCCCGGAGAAAGCCAGGAAGTCGATTGATTCCGCCTCGCCCATCGCACCCATTTGTATTGGCCTGTGGGGGGCGAGTTGCGCGGCGTCCACCAGCAGCATGGCCCCTGCTGCGTGCGTGGCGCGGGCGATGCCCCTCACGTCGGGTATGACGCCCGTGACGTTCGAGCCGCCGGAAATCGCCACCAATTTGACGTGCCCCGCGTTGGCCCGCAGTCGCTTCTCCAGGTCTTCCAGCACAGGCATGCCAAACTGGTCAACCGAGACGCTTTCGACGTGGGCGCAGCGCCGCCGCCAGGCCAGTATGTTGGAATGGTGCTCCATGAGGGAGGTGAGCACCACGTCGCCCTCCGATAGGGAAATGCGGTTGGCGCAGCGGTTGATCGCCTCTGTAGCGTTGCGGACGAAGATGAGGCAGCGGTCTGTCAGGTCGGCCCCGACGAAGTGGGCGAGTCGCTCGCGGGCCTGCTCGTAAGCGAGGGAGGATAGCTGCGACTTGAAGCCGCTGCCCCTGTGCACGGCGGCGTACCATTCGAGGAAGTTGTCAACCGTGTCCTTGACGGGGCGGGCGATGGGTGTGGAGGCGGCGCTGTCGAGGTTGACGTAGGGGCGGAGCGTGCCGTCGAGGGTAGGCACGAGGGTGTGCCCGCCGACTATAAGGTCGCGTGGGTCGCGAGCAAACGCTTCCCGGATGGCCCGGTCACCCGCGGCTTCATTGCCGGGTTTGGTACAGTCTATCTCCTCAGCCTTCATATTCACTTCCTCCAGTACGCTCGCCCTTGAGCGCCTTCACGACCTCTAGCTGCCTCCTACTATACCGCCACGGTGCCGCCTTTGCAACTGTGTTACTCTGCCCACCAATGTAGGTGAAACCGCAAAGGCGCAAAGAGCGCAAAGGACGCGCAAAGAATGTTATTGCTTGCACAGTGCAAAAAGGACCAGGGTACGTCATCATGTACCCTGGTCCTTTTGATCACGACACCACCTTAATCAATGGTGTCCTTTGCGCTCTTTGCGCCTTTGCGGTTCTACCCGTTACCGAGTCCTAAGGTGTTGGTGTGGCCCCTGCTGGTGTGGTCGCTGGTGGGGCGGTGCCTGTCGCGCTGGTGCCCGTTACGACGGTCGTGCTGGTCACGGTGCCGGAACCTGTGACGGTGATAACCGGTGTGATGGTGCTGGGGACTTCGGTCCCGCCGTCGACTGTTGTGACGGGTGTGAGCGCCTTGTCCTTGTGCTGGTCTATGAGGGACTGGGCTTCCTGCGCGTAAGGGGCATTGGGGTTGATGTTCAGCGCCTGCTGCAACTCCGCAAGGCCGTCCAGGTAGTTGGGCGGCTGCATGCTGAGGTAGACCTTGCCGAGCTTGAAATGCACCTCGCCGTTATCCGCGTCCTGGGCAAGATACGCCCTATACAGGCTGGCCGCGTCATTCCAGTTGCCCTTGCTCGCCTCTTCGTCAGCCTCGGTGACGATAGCGGAGAAATTGGCCTGGGTGGGTGTGGGAATGCCTGCTGCCACGGTAGCTGATGGCGCGATGGGCGCGGTTACGGTAGTAGGCAGTATCACTGTGGATATCGTGCTGATAACGAGTATAGCCACGATGCCTAAAACACCGATGCGCCCCAATGTCTCGCGAGTCCGCTTGCGGCGGGCCGCACGGCGCTTGGACGCCGTCTTGGGGTCTATTCTCCTGGGTGTGGACATGCTAGTGATTGTACCAAATCAGGCGGGAAACGTAAACGTGACGATGGACGATAGACGATGGACGATAAGAGTCCTGCCATCGTCTATCGTCCATCGTCCATCGTCCTCCTACGGAATGTACAGACCGCTGGCCGTGCGCTTGCCTGGACCATCGTCGTCTCTCCTGGGGGGCTGGGGCGTCATGTTGCGGGGGTCCAGGGTGTCGGCGGTGTAGCCCGATTGGGCGTGCGGCACTTCGGGGGCTAAATCGCCGGCTGAGGGTGGCACGTTGCCGTCGGCGTCCATCAGGTTGAGGTTCTTGACGGCTGCGGCGATTGCGTCCTCGGCCTCGGCGTCCAGCTGGGTGGCGTACTGGCGTATGACGGCGAGCGTCTGGTAGAGCCACTGTTGCAGGTGCTCGGCGGGCAAGGCACCCTCGACCGCGTTCACAAGCTGGCCCTTGTAGAAGATGAGCGTCGTGGGCAGCGCCTGCACCCCCAGGCCGCGCGCTAGTGCCGGTTCGCCGTCGGTGTCGAGCTTGGCGAACTTGACGATGCCCTGGTACTGTTTGGCTACGGCCTCGAAAGTGGGCGAGTACTGCTTGCAGGGGCCGCACCACGCGGCCCAGCAGTCTACCGTCACCGGTACGTCCGACCTCAATACTTCCTCTTCAAAATTGCGAATTGTTAAGTCCACTACTGCACCTTCTTTCTTTTTCCTGGCGGCCTCGGCGGCTGCCTGGGCTGCCTGGGCTGCTGCCGCGGCGTCTATAAGCTCTTTCTTGTGTTTGGCGCGGGCCTCCACCACCTCAGCGTGCGTCATCTTGCCGTCAACCTCTGCCTTGACCAGCTTCAGATCGACCAGGTCGTCACCCCACAGGAGCGCGTCCTTGTCGCAGAAGTTGAGACAAGGGCCGGGGCAGTCGCCGCAGATGGTGGGGTCCGTCTCCCAAGTCTTGCGCAACGTGTTGTGAAAATAGGCGTCATAGGGGCACGCTGCCGCCGCGAAGCAATGCTCCCTGTCGATACAAGCCTTTTCATTCACCTGAACGGGCATCTCTCTAAAACTCCTCCCTCTTCGTCTCTATATCATTATACACACCCGCCATACCACACGTCATCAGGAGACGGAACCGCCAAGACGCCAAGGACGCCAAGAACCACGCCAAGATTAAGATTGACTA
>JALZHI010000095.1 GCA_030913985.1 Chloroflexota bacterium
CAACAACGCTACGGGCAGCGATGAGTACTTTGACCGTGCCCTGCACCACTGGCAGGAGTCTATCCGGTACCAAGAGGCACAGGGCAATCTGTATGGCGTTGCCTTGACCCAGCGCAATATGGCCCGTGCCCTTGCCCAGAGAGATCGCTTCGAGGAGGCGCTGCTGTACGCCGGAGCCGCAGTGCGTAACTACACAGACTTCGGACCTGGGGCGGCGGCTGAGGTGCAGCGGACGCAGGAGTTGATTGCTGCTATTGAAGACTTCCTCAAGAAACAGCGTGAGGGAGGCTAACCACATGCCAACATCGGACTGGTTCGAGGACCTGCCCGTGCTGGGCAAGCTGCCGCCCCAGGAGGCGGCCAGCAGGCTCCGCGAGGTGGGGGAGGAGCAAGCCGCTGGCGCGCTGGAAGACGCGGAAGCGGAGGCGCAGGAGCGGGGCCTGGAGACCTTTGGGCGCGCCCCCGCCTGGTGGCCCTTCCAGGACCGCCCCTGGCAGTACACCGCCCACGCCTTCGGCTACCTCGCACCTGCTTCTCCTGGCGATGGGGTGCTACCCATCCGCCACGCTGGTAACATAGAGGCCGACCCATCGCTCAAGAACTCGCGCATCAAGATCACCCTGGACCGCCTGCGCGTGGCCGACTACCCAGGCGGCGGAACGCACCGTGTGCTGTTCGACTTCTACGCCCAGAACCAGCTACCCGGCAGCCCGGATAGTGTGGAGCACCTGCACTTCAACGCCACCTACCGGGTGATGGAGGGGCAGCAGGCGGCCATCATAGGATACCCCATCTTCGTGGGTCTCAACGTGGGCAGCGAGGGAGTGGCCTTCAAGTGCTTTACCGTCAATGTCAAGAACGACAGCGACGAGGCGTTCCTGGGCTTCCTGGAGTCGGACGTGTTCAAGGAGGGGCTGAAGCTGGCTAAGACAGTGCAGCCAGCCATCGGCCCGCTGTCGCAGATGGCCCTGGGCCTGACCAAGAGCATCGCCTCCCGCAATCGCAACGTGCCGGTGCAGGACTTCTACATGGGCTTGGACTTCAGCAGCATCGCTGCTCGTGCGAGGCTGGCCGAGGGGTCATACCTAGCGGTGCAGATACCGGACAAAATACAGACAGTGTGGGACTGGAGCCAGTGGGTGTACAACCAGTCCAACGGCCAGATAGTGGACGCTGCTACCAGAGGGCAGATGATCCCGTACAACTACGTGGTGTTCAGCGTCAGCCGCTACGAGGGGGACTAACCTACTCTACGCCACGGCACCAGCACACCCACGTGCCCTGGTACGTGCCTTCCGGATCGCGACTGGCAGGTACGTGAGTGAGCCGCACGGTCGTTGTGCGGCGGCGGGGTAGTCTAGTGTGGCGGATACCCTACAGGATCAGGTAAACAACATCGCACCGCGGTGCAGCCGGCCATCGCTCTGCGTTACGCAGCCTTATTGAACATCTCGTCCAGGATCAGCAGGAGTTTCTTGATGGACAGCGGCTTGGTTAGATAGTCTCGCGCACTCGCCTCGCGCAATCTCGCTAGTCAAGACGCCATAACATGCGCGTTCATCTCGCTATCACAACTGGGATAGAACGCGTTCTGTGTCATCTTTTAGCCTCCAAAGTACATGGTCGCCGCTAATGTCAGGAAGGTGTAAGTCGAGCAGAATCAGGTCGGGTTGCTGCTGGGCAATCGAGGTTGCAAGGCTACCCTGCACTGCAACGAGAAGCTTTACTCCTCCCCAACTCTCCAGGATGCTTTCGATCAGATTGACATTGGAGAGATTGGCTTCCACACCGCCCAGGATAGCGGGCGTTTCCCGCCAAGCAAGCCCCTGGCTTCACCGCGCACCCGTGGCGCGTCGGCTACGCTACCTTCGACGTCAAGAATTCTCAGCGTTCGGTTCAACTTTGCTCCCATCCTGATAAAGGCCGATTTGTGTGTTGAGGCTGTTTCCCCACGCGCAATATTGTGTGACTCGCTTCTATATATGAAGAAAGTGCAACCGTGGCATTGTCCGCCACCAGGCTGGATGGCGGAATGACAATTACCAGGCTGCGGCTTTTCGACGATGGTCGCCTGATTGACGGGACCTTGCGGGCTACCAATCGGGACCATAGTCTATTACGCGCCAACGGGGTAACCGACATAATGCCAACATAGTGGTTGCACGATGACCGGGTATCACTAAACAACGAAAGAGGCGTCCGACCCGTGCCAAAGGACCTTCTGCAATACTCAAATCCTTATTCTTCCTAGGAGTTCTACAATGTTCGTGAAAAAGGTTCAGGCCACTCTACTCGCCCTCGGACTCATGGCTATCATGGCCCCGGCGGCTTTCGCCTCTGATGGAACCACCGCCACGGTAACGGGCGGCAGTCTCACCATCACCAATCCCCTGGCGGCTGACTTCGCCGGGCGCAGCGTCACTGGCGCGGACCAGACGACCACTGCGGCGCTGGATGCCTTCAGCGTGAGTGACCTCACAGGCTCCGGCGATGGCTGGCACGTAACGGCCCAGGCCACTACGTTCACCGGTGCCAACCACTCTCTCGCGGCAGGCTCGCTCTCGATGTCACAGCCTACGGTTGCCTCCCCCAACACCACGTCGCCCGACCCTACCGTCGCCGCGGGTTCTTACACAATCGACAACGGCGCGGTGGAGATCGCCAGCGCCGACGTTGATGAAGGTATGGGCATCTACAACTTCAGCGCCACGACGCTGACGCTAGCCCTCCCCGCCGATGTGTACGCTGACGCTTACGCCAGCACGGTTACCATCAGCGTCGTAACCGCTCCCTAACCTGAGCCAGGGGCTAAAGGGGCCTCTAAAAAGTGGCCCCTTCGCTCAGGGCAGGAGTATATTAATGCGCTTTTCCACTCTCGTCTCGATACTAGCAATTTTTTATCTTATATTTTCTTTCCCATTGTATGCCTCTAGCCAGTCCCTCACGGACGAGCAGGGCTTCGCCATGTCGGCTGTCCCCGCCTCCGACCCTGCAGTTACGGCGAAGGGCTATTTTATTTACAAAGTACAGAGCAGCGCGAGCGTGACCGGCAGCGTATTGCTCAAGAACCCAGGCACCGAAGCCATTACAGTTGAGCTTGCCGCTGTTGACGCCATCACCGCCCAGACAGGCGGCAGCGCCTTTGAGACGGGAGACGTAAAGACAAGGGCCACCGGCGCATGGCTGAAGTTCGCGGCGTCGAGCGTGACTCTCGCGGTGGGCACCCAGCAGGTAGTCGATTTCTCCGTTAACGTGCCGGCCTCGACCAGGCCCGGTCAGTACCTCGCGGGCATCTCCGCATACGCTCCCAACATCCCGGCAACCGCTGTCGTAAACCAGGGCGGCAGCAAAATGGACGCGAACGTGACCGTGCAGACACGCTACGTGATAGCCGTGCAGGTCGATGTCGAGGGTGCCTGGACTCCTTCCATGAAGATAGATTCTGTTGCCCTGGTGCAGCAGCCATCGGGGCCTTTTATCGGCGTCCGCATGAAGAACGACGGTGACACCCTGTTCAAATCTTCCGGCACATTCGTGCTGGCTGACGCGGGCGGCAAGCGCATACTGGAACAGCCTATCCACCTGGGCACGTTCGTCCCCGGCACGGAGATACTGTATCCGGTCAAATGGTCGGGCGAGTTGGCCCAGGGTACTTACAAAGTGGAAGTCGCGGTTGATTACGGTGCGAACAAACAGGCCACATATACGAGCGAGTTGGAGATAGGCACGGACAAGGCAGTGCAGAACAGCGCGGTCGCGCCCCAACAGCCCGGAACAATAAGTGGTGCGGGAAATAACGGCAACGTGGCCGGCCCCTCAAACGTCCAGGCGTCCGCTACCGCACAGTCACAAGAAGGCTCAAGTATGTGGGCCTTGGCATTGGGTGGTCTGAGCGTGCTTCTGCTCGCGGTGGCCGCGCTGCTGGCGAGGAGGCGCAGATCGCAAGCGCCGGTGAAGGTACTCTAAAGTGACTAGGAGATATTATGCACGGTAGCCTACAACTACAGATCGATGCCCCGGAGCAGGTGAGCGAGCGCCAGGATATGGCGCTGCAATTAGCCAGGCTGCAAGAGCAGGCCCAACTCCTCGACCTCATCCACGACGCGGTTATCCTGCGCGACATGGAGGATGCCATCATCTTCTGGAACCGAGGTGCCGAGGAGTTGTACGGCTGGAGCCAGACCGAGGCCCTGGGCCGGGTTTCGTTCGCACTTCTGCAAACACAGTTCCCCCAGCCCTTAGCGGACATCACAGCCGAGCTTCTCAACAACGGACGTTGGGAGGGGGAACTGGTACAGACCGGGCGCGACGGCGGCCACATTGTAATATCCAGCCGCTGGACGCTGCTGCGCGGCACACAGGGAGAGCCTCTGGCGACGTTTCAGATCAATACCGACATCACCGAGCGCAAGCTCATGGAGGAAAAGCTACAGGCTTTCACGATCCAGCTACAGCGGAGCAATCGCGAGCTAGAGGAATTCGCCACTGTAGCTTCTCACGACCTGCAAGAGCCACTTCGTAAGATTCAGGCCTTCGGCAACCGGCTGTCGGTCAAGTACGGCGACTCGCTTGATGACGATGGCCGCGACTATCTGAACCGTATGCTCACCTCCGCGGCCCGCATGCGCATCCTGGTTGACGACTTGCTGGACTACTCACGACTGACGATCAAGAGCAGGCATTACGTCAAAGTAGACCTGGGGGCGCTGTGCAGGGATGTGCTGTCGGACCTGGGCCAACAAATAGAACAGTCCAGGGGGCGGGTGGAGGTCGGGGATTTACCCACGATTGAAGCCGACGAGATGCAGATGAGCAGGCTGCTACAGAACCTGATAAGCAACGCTCTCAAGTTCTCTCCAGAAGGCGTACGGCCTTCTATCAAGGTTAGCGCACGCCTGGCCGAAGGCTCCGCAGACCCCTGCTTGAGCGACCTGGCGGCAACGGAGCACTGGGAAATCAGGGTGCAAGACCAGGGTATCGGCTTTGATGCTAAGTACCTGGACCGCATCTTTGCCCCGTTCCAGCGACTGCACGGGCGTAACGAGTTCGAGGGCACAGGTATAGGGCTGGCGATTTGCCGCAAGATCGCGGAATCACATTGGGGAAGCATAACAGCGGAAAGCGCGGTCGGTAAGGGCGCGACCTTTATCGTAACGCTTCCGGCAGCTCAACCCCCCATCGCACGTCCTATCGTGCTTCCACAAGAAGGAGAAAGCTATTGATAGCACACCGCAGACCGATAACGATTTTGATGGCGGACGATGATGCCGACGACCGTATGCTGACCAGGGATGCCCTCGCTGAGAGCCGGTTGGCTAACGAGCTATTCCTGGTCGCTGACGGCCAGGAACTCATGGACTACTTGAACCGCAAGGGAGACTATGAAGACCCAGGCACCTCGCCACGTCCCGGCGTCATCCTGCTCGACCTGAACATGCCCAGGAAGGACGGGTTCGAGGCGCTCACCGAGATCAGGAAAGACCCGGTGCTGCGGCGTATACCCGTGGTGATATTGACCACCTCGAAGGCCGAGGAGGACGTTTACAGGGGCTACGACCTGGGTGCCAACTCCTTCGTCAGCAAGCCGGTCACCTTTGAGGGCCTGGTTGAAGCGATGAAGGCCCTGGGGCAGTACTGGTTTGAAATTGTCGAGCTCCCAATCGAGAGCCACGCCGGTGGAGGCTAAGATGTCCGGTCTGCTCAACGTGCTTCTTGTTGATGACAGCGAAGATGATTACGTCATCACGAGAGATTTATTCTCCGAGACTGAAGGTGGCCTGGTAAACCTGGAATGGGTAACCGATTACGATACGGCCCTCCAGCGAATGAACCAGAGGCGACACGATGTCTACATCTTCGACTACTACCTGGGCCAGCATACCGGGCTGGAATTGCTGGAGTGGGCGGTGGAACAGGGCCTCCGTTCTCCGGTGATCATACTGACCGGATACAAGGACCGTGAAGTCGATCTGCAAGTGATGAAGGCAGGAGCCACAGACTACCTAGTGAAGGGCGGGACCGACTCTTCGTTGCTGGAGCGCACGGTACGTTATGCCTCCGAGCACGCCCGCAGACTGGACGCGCTACGCGACCTTGCGATACGAGATGACCTGACCAGCCTCTACAACCGCCGCCAGATGGACAGACTACTCGAAGAGGAAGTCAATCGTTGCCGGCGCTACAACCACCCATTGTCCCTGATTATATTGGACATAGATAACTTCAAGTCCATAAACGACACATACGGCCACCTCGCGGGGGACCATGTGCTGCGCTCGATTGCACGCATGTTTGCTGAAAAGCTCCGGTCGACCGATAGCATAGCGCGCTATGGGGGTGACGAGTTGGCCGTAATTCTGCCGGAAACTGCCGAGAGTGGTAGCCTCCTGGTGGCCGAGCGCATGCAGCTAGCCGTCGCAGCGCACGATTTCGCCGCTGTGCTGACCACCGAGCAGCGTGCCGGGCAACTGCCGGGGCTTTGTCCCACTGTCAGCATCGGAGTGGCCTGCGCAAGTGCGGGTGCCTACACGGCTGAAAGCCTGTTTGCGGCAGCCGACCAGGCGCTCTACCATGCCAAGCGGAGCGGGCGCAGCCGAACGGTGTCCTCCTCCACACTGGACCTACAGTTGTGCCGCTGATAAGAACAGTGTGGCGCGTAGAGCAATTCATTGCTGTCGTAGAGGGGAGGCAGCTAACCTATGCAAGGTAAAGTAGCACATAGCGAGCGTAGCATCTACGCCAAAGCCAAGATACTGATCGTGGACGACCAGGAGGCAAACCTCCGCCTGTTGCAAGCAATCTTGAGCAAGGCGGGCTACACGCATATTGTGGTCACGGCGGATTCTCGCGAAGTGTCTCAGATTTGCGACATGCTCCAGCCCGACCTGATACTCCTGGACCTGACGATGCCGTACCTGGACGGCTTCCAGGTAATGCAACAGCTCACCCCCACTTTCACCGGTGGAACTTATCTTCCAATCCTGGTGCTTACAACGGACATCGCGCCCGAAGCCAAGAGGCAGGCCCTGGCGCTGGGTGCAAAAGACTTTCTCACTAAGCCATTGGACGATGTGGAAGTTCTACTGCGCATCAACAACCTGCTGGAGACCCGCTTCCTCTACCTGGAACTCCAGGGACGGAATGAGGCCCTGGAAGAGCAGATGCTAGAACGCACGAGGGAGTTGGAGCAAGCGCAGTTCGAGATCCTGGAGCGCCTGACGGTAGCAGCGGAGTACCGAGACGATGAAACGGGCCAGCACACACGGAGGGTAGGATACCTGAGCACCCTGCTAGCCAGGGCCTCCGGTCTACCCCAACACGAAGTCGAACTGATTGAGCGTGTCGCGCCTCTACACGACCTGGGCAAGATTGGCATTCCCGACGACATACTTCTCAAGCCGGCAAAGCTGACACCTTACGAGTTTGAGGTGATGAAGACCCATACGATTATTGGCGCAAGAATTCTGTCCGGGGGACACTCCGATATGGTCAAGATGGCGCAAACCATCGCCCTGACGCATCACGAGTGCTGGGATGGCACGGGCTACCCTCACAGGTTGCAGGGAGAGTCGATTCCCAGGGTGGGCAGGATTGTTGCTCTCGCAGACACATTCGACGCCCTCACTCACAAGCGGCCGTACAAGGACGCCTGGCCCCTCGACAAAGCAGTCGAGGAAATCCGGGGCCAGCGTGGGAAGCAGTTCGACCCTCAGTTGGTGGATATTTTCTTAGGGATAGATGTGCAAACGCTTACCCCACCTGAAGACACCCCAGCCGGACTTTCCGGCCCCGGCTTTACAAGCCTCCCCGATTTCCTGCACAGTTGTGTTGCAACAACCTGGGCAGTGCGCGACAGAGAGACATTGATACTCAAGGGGGAGGTAGACTAAGCGGCTTGACCGACAGTGGGTGATGGGGCTAAGGACCTTTGTCTGTCTAATCGGGGACCTGGGTCTCTAGTAAACCACCACTCTAGAGGATACACTTACTGAGCACGCGGCCTCGATGCACCAGACTTCACCTGGTGTAACATGATAGTTCGCCTCACCATCTCTACAAATCGACAAACCATCTCGGTCGCAGCCATCATTGGTATGATGCTGTGTCTCTTGAGCTATATAGCGCCCGGCGCGCGAGGATACCAAATGATAACCCTCACAAGAAGAGAAACTATCATCGCAGGCTCCAAAGACATGACTCGCGCTGAACTGGAAAGCGAATGGCGCAACGCCAGGGGAAGCCTCGATCAGGCGCTTGCCGCAAAGACTGAAGCCGATCGTGTCTATGTAGCTGCTGCTATCAGGTTGAACACGCTTGACCGGTTGGTGAAGCAAGTTGAGCAGCGTGCGGCTGCCGCCAAGCGCGCGGCCGCTAAGGCTCTCATCCAGACACCATAAGTAGGTGGGTACGTTCCAGGCACATAGCGCGCACGCTCCTTGGATGCTATGCATCAAAGTAAGGCAAATGCCCTTGATCTGACACTTCCTCCGCACCGGCAAGGTGAGGACCATTTCCTGCGCCCGGCCACAGTATACGCGCAAAGAAGGCTCTGACAGGTATTTGTCAGAGCCTTCTTTGTGCGTGCACCGGGTTGCAGAGTGTCGTTACAGCGCGACCGGCACCTGCGAAAGATGCACGTTCCCCTGCAAGACCGGGTCACCCGCCTCGACGGGGCGAACGATGCGCAGGTCTTTCAGGTCGCGTATGCGGTCGGTGAAGAGGATGCCCTCCAGGTGGTCGACTTCGTGCTGCAAGGCCCTCGACAGGAACTTGTCGGCTTCTACCGTGAACTCTTTGCCCGTGCGGTCGTAGGCGCGGACCCGCACCCTATCCGGGCGTTCCAGCACCCCTTCGTACCTAGCGCCGTCGGCGGTGTTTATCGACAGGCAGGCTTCCGGTGCCCGGCGGGTCTCCTCGGAGGCGTAGACGATCTCAGGGTTGATGAGCACCATGAGGGGCATTTCCTCGATCTCTCCATACCCCACCCGGTTCATGGCCGGGTACTTGATGATGACGATGCGCCGGGACACGCTGATCTGTGGGGCCGCCAGCCCCGCACCACCGGCTGCGGCCAGGGACGCTACCATGTCCTCTATGATGTCCTGGACTTCGGGTGAGCCGATCTCCGCGGGGTCTACCTCTTTGGCCCGCAGGCGAAGGACCGGGTCGCCAAATTGGGTTATGGGTAAGGGTGTCCTGGCCGTCGTCTGGTCATGCTGCTCGTTTGCCATCTGATTTGTCTCCCCTCTAACTTGGGTTTACTCTTATACATTCTACAGGATTAGTGGGAAACGCAGGTATGCAGGCTCATGGTCCGCATCGCGAAGCTGCCGAGAATGTAGACAATAGCCTCATTTCAGAGCAAACATTATGTTACATATGGGGCTTTCTTGTTGTATAATAGGCGCATTCTGCCGCCCGCTGCCGCTTACATGCGGGCCGTGTGCCTGTTTAAGATGACTACACAAGGGAGTGTGCCTAATGTACGTGCCTTACGATCTCAGCAAGGTCAAAGTGCTGGACCTGTCGCAGAACTTCAGTATGGACTCGCCGCCGTTCGCCTTCTACGAGGGGCCGACCATCAAGTGGGTCAAGAAGATCGCCTTCGAGGGTGTGAACGCCCAGCACATTTCGAGCACCAACCACATCGCTACCCATCTCGACTCGCCCTACCACTTCTTCGACCCCGGACCCGACATAGCGGGCATCCCCATAGACACCCTCTTCGGCCCTGCCTGCGTGGTGGACCTCAGCAAGTATGGCATAGGCGACTACGACATCTACGGCTCGCAGCACTTCGAGCAGTGGGAGCGCGACACGGGCATCAAGATAGAGCGCGGTGACATCCTGGTGATACACACAGGCTACCACCACTACTACAACGAGGACTGGTACAAGGTCCACAACAACGAGCCGCCCGACCTGCCCCGCTCGTTCCTGCGCCACCCAGGTCCACGCCGCGAGTTCTGCGACTGGGTGCTAGACCGGGGCATCCGCTGGATGGCGATTGACGCGATCTCCACCGACCACCCGTTCAACACGAAGGTACGCGTGGCCCGCCCCGACCTCGTACCGGAGGTGGAGGCCAAGATCGGCATGAGCATGGACGAGGCGTTCCCCTGGATGGAAGACTACCAGTGCACCCACACGCTGCTCTTCCCCCGTGGAGTCTTCCACGCCGAGAACGTAGGCGGTCAGGTGGACGAGGTGCTTGACCAGCGTGTGTGGCTAGGCTGCTTCCCCTTCCGCTTCAAGGGCGGTGAGGCGGCGTTCGCCCGCATTGTGGCCTTTGTGGAAGAGAAGTAGGTTTGTAACACGTAACGCGTAACTCGTAAGATCTGCAATCGTCACGAGTTACGTGTTACGTGTTACGTGTTACGTGTTACGTGTTACTCCCATGAAACCCACTCCATTCGAGTATTACGCACCGCGCACCCGGCAGGAGGCTTTGGAGCTTCTGGCGGAGTATGCGGGCGAGGCTAAGGTGCTGGCGGGCGGGCAGAGCCTGGTGCCGAGCATGAACTTCCGGCTCGCCCAGCCCGCTATCCTGCTGGACCTCAACGGCGTGGACGACCTGTTTGGCATCACACCGGCTGAGGGTGGCGGGCTGCTCGTGGGTGCGATGACCCGGCACCGCACGGTGGAGCGCAGCCCTATCGTGGCCGAGCGCGCGCCGCTGATTGCCGAGGCGATGCCGTTCATAGCCCACCCACAGATACGCAACCGGGGCACGTTCGGCGGCTCGCTGGCACACGCCGACCCCGCAGCCGAATTGCCCGCCCTGGCTGTAGCCCTGGACGCGCAGGTGCGGGTGCAGAACGTGAGCGGCGACCGCTGGATACCGGCAAGCGACTTCTTCCTGGGCCTGTTTACCACCGCCCTTGAGCCTGACGAGATGCTGGTGGAGGTGGAGATACCGCCCCTGCCGGGCAGGACGGGCACCGCATTTGAGGAGTTCGCCCGCAGGCACGGCGACTATGCGCTGGTAGGTACCGCTGCCGTGGTCACGCTGGGGGATGACGGCACGGTGGCAGAGTGTAAGCTGGTGTTCCTGTCCGTTGGTGACATGCCCGTTGTGGCAGCGTCAGCCTCAGAGGTCCTCCGGGGCCAACAGCCTAGCGAAGAAGCGATACGTGCCGCCGCCGAAGCCCTCACAGCCGAGATCGACCCGCAGGCGGACATTCATGCTACGGCTGAGTACCGGATGCACCTCAGCAAGGTGCTGGCGCGACGGACCCTGGTGCGCTCAGTACAGCGTGCTAAGGGCAACCAATAGCAGATTGCAGAACATGACGATCAGTTGCGGTAGGGGCACAGGAGGCTACTTATGGGTATAGTAGTCGTTGAGACCTTCATCGCCCGTCCGCCGGAGGAGGTATTCGCCTACTTACGCGACTACTCTCACGAGGCGAAGTGGCAGTCTGAACACGTTTCACAAGTGACAGTGGAACCGCCGGGGCCTGCGCGGGTAGGTACACGGGTGCGCAAGGTGCGTCGCGCGGGCGGGGGCAAGCAGCGGTTCACGCTCGAGATCACCGAAATGAACGAGCAGTCGCGCCGCTGGACTGACATCATGTTGGACTCCCCCTTCCATGGGACGAAGGGTTCGTGGGAGGTCCTCCCTGAGAAAGGCGGCTCAAGGGTGCGCCTGACCGCGCATATGCAAGCCTCAGGTCTCTGGCGGCTGCTCCTGCCAGTGATAGACCGCTCAACCCGCAAGGACCTCCAAGCTGAGTTTGCCAGCCTCAAGAAGACACTCGAGTCGGCTTCATAGAAGCCCTGATATAGAACTTTCACCGTTCCTGGTGTAGCCGAATTGAACTAGATACCTCTCTTGAGGAAGTAGCATGAACCATGTTGTTGACGTAGAAGTGAACGGCCAGAGCTACAGCCGCCAGGTCGAGACGCGGCTGCTGCTCAGCGATTTCCTGCGGCACGAGCTTGGGCTGACCGGCACGCACGTAGGCTGCGAGCACGGGGTGTGCGGGGCCTGCACGGTGCTACTCGACGGGGTGCCGGTGCGCTCGTGCCTCACCTTCGCGGTGCAGGCAACCGGGCATAGCGTGATGACCGTCGAGGGGCTGTCGGGCGACCCCGACGACCTGCACCCCATCCAGGCCGCCTTCCACGAAGCCCATGGCCTCCAATGCGGCTTCTGCACCCCCGGCATCTTGATGACCCTCCTGCCCTTCCTTGAGGAAAACACCGACCCCACCGAAGAGGAGATACGCCTGGCCCTCTCCGGCAACATCTGCCGCTGCACGGGCTACCAGCACATAGTAGACGCCGTCAAACTGGCCGCCGCCAAACGCCGCGAGGGTATCACCACCCCCGCCCAGGAAGCCGACGTAGAAGGGGAAGCGGGAATGCTGTAGGAATTCTTAATTTTTAATTTTTAATTCTTAATTAGGCGTTTAGTCTCTATCTTGGCGACAAAGATGCTTCCGCTTAGAACGTCAATTAAGAATTAAAAATTAAAAATTAAGAATTCCCTCCAAAGGAGGGACCATGATTGGTGCGCGTGTGAAGCGGAATGAGGACCCTCGGCTGCTGACGGGGCAGGCGTTGTTTGTGGACGACGTGCACATACCGGGGATGTTGCACGTGGCATTCAAGCGGAGCGACTACGCCCATGCGCGGCTGTTGAGCGTGGACGTGTCGGCGGCGCAGGATATGCCGGGGGTAGTCGCGGTCTACACGGCTGCCGATTTGGGCGATTACTGGCAACCATCTCCCCTGCTGGTGCCGCCTCCCCCTGCCGAGTACGTGGTGTTCAACCAGCGGACGGCGGGGCAACTGGCGCGGGAGAAAGTGCGTTACGTGGGCGAGCCGGTGGTCATGGTGGTGGCCGAGAGCCGCTATCTTGCCGAAGACGCGGCTGATGCCGTCATGATAGATTACGAGCCGCTGGACGCCGTGGTGAGGGTGGAAACCGGGCTGCACGAGGACGCGCCGCTGGTGCATGAAGACGTCGGCTCGAACCTGGCGGCCCACGTGATCCAGACCAAAGGCGACTACGCATCGGCACGCGCCCAGGCCGACCTGGTAATCTCCAGGCACTTCGACTACGACCGGGGCACGGCGGCACCTATGGAGACGAGGGGGGTGGTCGCGCAGTGGGACCAACTCGCCCGCCACCTTACCGTGTGGGACTCCACCCAGGCCCCGATACCGATACGCAACGGACTGGCCGGCATGCTGGGCCTCTCTGAGCGGCAGGTGCGGGTAGTCGCGCCGTTCGTGGGCGGAGGGTTCGGCCCCAAGATCATGATGTTCTATCCCGAGGAGACGCTGGTGCCGTGGGCGGCGATTAAGCTCAACCGGCCCCTCAAGTGGATCGAGGACCGGCTGGAGAACTTCCTCGCCATGACGCACGAGCGCGGGCAGGTGCACGAGGCCGAGATCGCCCTCACCAGGGACGGCAGGATACTGGGCGTCAAAGACGTGTTCCTGCACGACAACGGCGCGTACGACCCCTACGGCCTGACCGTGCCCCTCAACACGCAGACTCACCTGCTCGGCCCCTACATCGTGCCCAGCTACTACACCGAGTTCAAGGCGGTGTTCACCAACAAGATTATCGTCACGCCATACAGGGGCGCGGGCCGCCAGCACGGCGTGTTCGTCATAGAGCGGCTGCTGGACGCGGCGGCCAAAGAGTTGGGCATAGACCCGCTGGAGCTGCGCCGCCGCAACTTCATCCAGCCCGACCAGTTCCCCTACAACAACGTCATCATCGCCCAGGACTTCACCAGCCTGACCTACGACAGCGGCAACTACGAGCCAGTGCTGGACAGGGCCAAGGCGATGATAGGCTGGGACGAGTTCCAGCGGGGAGAGGGACAGCGGCTGCGCGACCAGGGCAAGCGGGTGGGGATCGGGCTGGTGATGTACGTGGAAGGCACGGGCATCGGCCCCTACGAGGGCGCGCGGATACAGGTGGAGCCTACCGGCAAGGTGACGGTGGTAACGGGCGTGGGCACGCAGGGGCAGGGGCACTACACCGTGTTCGCCCAGATAGCCGCGCACATGCTCGGCGTGCCGCTTGAGGACGTGCTGGTCTCGACGGGGGATACGGTGCAGTTCAACTGGGGCACGGGCACCTTCGCCAGCCGTGGGGCCACCGTGGCGGGGTCCGCCGTGCACGCCGCCGCCGGTATGGTGGCGGAGAAGGCCAGGCGGCTGGCGGCCGAGATGATGGAAGCCGCCGACAACGACATCGAGTTGCAAGGCGGCTACGCGCAGGTCAAGGGGCAGCCGGGTGCCAGGATCAGCCTGTCGGAACTGGCGGCGAAGGCCAATCCGTTGCGCGGTGCGGTCAAACCTGGCACGGAGCCGGGGTTAGAGGCCACCGCCTACTTTGGGCCGCCGATGCAGGCCACCGCGTGTGGCGCGCATGCCATCATCCTCGAAGTGGACCCTGAGACGTTTGACGTGAAGGTGCACCGCTACGTGGTGGTGCACGACTGCGGCACGGTGCTCAACCCGCTCATCCTGGAGGGGCAGGTGCACGGGGGAGTGGCCCAGGGCATCGGTAACGCTTTCTTCGAGCAACTGGTGTACGACAGCAGCGGGCAACTGCAAAACGCCTCCTTCATGGACTACCTGCTCCCCACCTCCACGGACGTGCCGCGCATCGAAGTCGGGCACGAAGAGACCCCCTCGCCGCTGAATCCGATGGGCGTCAAGGGCGCGGGCGAGGCGGGGGCCATCCCCGTTGGTCCGTTATACGCCCAGGCCCTGGACAACGCCTTTGCGGATGTGGGGCTGGAGATAAGGGAGATACCGCTGAGTCCCAGCAGATTGTGGGAGTTGGTGGAAGAAGCCAGGCAGAATCGCCCGGCTGGTGGCCCCACGCTGTAGGGACACGTGCATTGTGCCGTGGTAGGTAGCCCCTCTGTACCCTGTTCTGGACCAAAGCCCCACCCTGTCATCCTGAGCGCAGCGAAGGATCTCAAGAACGCGGCCATTGCTAACGTTGAATAGTGGTACAAGGGTGCAAATGGTTCGGCAGAGAGATAGAAGTAATATCTGAGATCCTTCGCTGCGCTCAGGATGACAGGGTGGAGCTTCGGCCCTGTAAGACGAGGCAGAGAACTGTCTACTTGGGCAGGGCATTGACTGCCCCTGCGAACATGCACCGCCACTCGTGCATCTGATTCCTAAAACATGCAAGACCTAACCTCTCTCACAGCCACCCAACTGGCCCTCGCCATCCGCGAGGGCCGCGCCTCCTCTATCGAAGTACTGGAGGCTTACCAGGCACGGATAGCCGAGCGCAATCCTGCCTTGAACGCAATTGTGACGCTCGATGAGGAGGGGGCGCGCAGGCGTGCGGCGGAGAGCGATGCTGCCCTGGCGCGTGGCGAATTGCGGGGGCCGCTCCACGGGGTGCCCATGACGTTGAAGGATGGGCACTCTACAGCGGGCATGCGCACCACGTCGGGCCACCCTCCCCTCGCAGACTACGTCCCCGCCAAGGACGGCACCGTAGCGGCCCGGCTGAAGGAAGCAGGGGCGATCATCACCGGCAAGACCAACGTCTCGCCTCGCCTGCGCGACATCCAGTCTCATAACGACCTCTTTGGCCGCACCAACAACCCGTACGACCTCGAACGCACGTCGGGCGGTTCGAGCGGTGGGGCAGCGGCGGCCCTGGCTGCATGTATGACTCCCCTGGAAATCGGCAGCGACCTGGCAGGCTCTATACGCATCCCGGCGCACTTCTGCGGCGTGTACGGCCTAAAGCCGACCGAGTACCGGGTCTCGATGCACGGCCACATCCCCGACGTGCCGGGGGTCGTGCGCAGCCACCGCAACATGTGGTCGATTGGCCCGCTCGCGCGCAGCGTTGAAGACCTGGAGCTTGCCTTCCGCATCATCGCCGGGCCGGACGGACGCGACCACGCCGTGCCCCCAATCCCTCTGCGAGAGGTGCCGGACCTCGTAGCGGGGGAACTCCGCATCGCCTGGGCACCGACCTTTCCGGGCGTGCCGGTTGCCGGGGAGATACGGCAGGCGCTGCACAAAGTAGCTGCCGGACTAGAGCGTGCCGGGGCGCAGGTTGAGGAGAAACTGCCGGGCGTGGACTTCGGTGAGATTGCAAGGACTAGAACCGTGCTCTCCGAAGTGATGAACTATGACGAAGCGCCTACACAGGAAGTCCCATCTGTGCCGGAACTCTACACCGCCCTCCACCGCCGCGATGCCATTATCAGCGCCTGGGAAGACTTCTTCGGGGAATGGGACGCGCTGCTCTGCCCGGTGTGCATGGTCACTGCCTTTCCCCACTGTCCGACCAACACCCCCTTAGAGGTGGAGGGCGAGACGGTGAACTACTGGCGCGCCATAGGCCACACCGCGCCCTTCAACTTTACGGGGCACCCGGTCGTGGTGGTGCCCATCGGTAGAGACACAGCGGGTTTGCCCATTGGGATACAGGTAGTGGGCAAGCGGTGGGACGAGGAGCGGTTGTTGGGGATATCTCGTGTGTTGGAGGCCATGTTCCCCTACGAGTCTTTGCCGCCCTCACTCTGAGCGACCTCTTTGTCCAACGCTCGGAAGAACTGCCCAATCACCAGGTTAGCCCCACCCTGTAACAGGCGCTGGCCCACCCCGGCTATTTTGCCGCCGACCTGCGCCTGTCCCGTATAAGATAGCTTTGTGTGGTCGCCGTTGTCTTCGGCTGGGGTCAGCACGAAGTCGCCCTGCCCGTCGATGAAGCCCACGCCGCCTTTGGCCGAGACTTTTAGGCTGTAGGAGTCGGGCGGCTTCTCGTTGAGCAGTCGCACGGTACCGGTGTAGGTGCCCTTTATCGCAGCGATGCCGATGCTCATGGTGATGTTGTAGCTGCCGTCCTCCTGCGACTCGAAGCGTTGGCAGCCGGGGAGGGTGCGGCGTAGCGTCTCAGGGTCGGTGAGCACCTTCCAGACGAGGGCTTGTGGGGCTTTGATGGTATGCGTGCCGGACAGTTCCATTAGGCGCTCCTTGTGTGTGATTGCAGGACAACCGGACCGCGTCCAGGATGGTTCGCATAAGCTAGAACAATCATGCCGAAACTACGTGACAGAGTTGGCCCCCGTCATTTCGAACAAAGTGAGAAATCTCGTCCTTTACCCTGGTATTTCCCCTTTCTTGCGTCACACAGTGGCCGAAGGAAAGGTGCGACCATGTGCTGTAGGACGAGATTTCTCACTTTGTTCGAAATAACAAGGTATGGTTTGGGTGCTCATTACCCACACCTATATCTATCAAACTGCGCTAGAAAGCTGACGCCACCGCCTCCAACGCCGACGGGTTCTCCAGGGCCGACAGGTCGCCGGGAGGCTCGCCCAGGTAGCCCTGGCGGACCAGGCGGCGCAACATCTTGCCGTTGCGGGTGTGTGGTAGCTCGGTTACGAACTTGATGGCATGCGGCTTGAGCGATTTGCCCAGGTGAGCTACTATGCACGATTCGATTTCTTGCCGCAACCCTTCGCCGGGCGCGTGTCCGGGGCGCAAGGCTACGAGCACCACCAGCGACTCACCTTTGAGGGCATCCGGCACGCCTATGGCTGCTGCCTCGGCCACGGCGGGGTGCGACACAGCGGCGGACTCCACCTCGGCGGGACCAACGCGCTTGCCCGCTACCTTGATGGTGTCGTCAGAGCGTCCCAGGATGTACCAGAAGCCGTCCTCGTCCACCCGCGCCCAGTCGCCGTGCACCCACATGCCGGGCACGCGCGACCAGTAGGTGTCGATGTAGCGTTCCTCGTCGCCCCAGAAGCCCTCCGTCTTGCCCACCCAGGGCAGCTTCAAGGCTAACTCTCCTACGGCTTGGCGCATGGGTTTGCCTTCGGTGTCCACCACGTCGGGCAACATGCCGGGAACGGGGCCGCTGAACGCACAAGGCTTGATGGGCAGCAGGGGGTTGCAGCTAAGTATGCCACCCGACACCTCCGTGCCGCCGGAGTAGTTGATTATGGGACGCTTACGCTCGCCCACTACGTCGAACAACCACTGCCACGGGCCGGGGTTCCACGGCTCGCCCGCCCCGGCAAGGAACAGGAGGCTGCTCAAATCGTGAGCCTGCACCCAGCGGTCGCCCTGGCCCATCAGCGAACGCACGGCTGTGGGCGAGATGCCAAGGTGGGTGATGCGGTGCCGCTCGACCAGCGACCATACGCGGTCGGGCTGCGGGTGGCTGATGGAGCCTTCGTACAGGAAGCAGGTCGCGCCCAGCATAAGCGAGCCTGTGATGGCCCACGGCCCCATCATCCAGCCTATGTCGCTTATCCAGTAGAGCACCTCGCCCTGGTGCAAATCAAAGCAGTGGGCCAGTTCCTGCGCCGCCTTGACCGGGAAGCCCGCGTGCAAGTGTACCACGCCCTTCGGCCTGCCCGTGGTGCCCGACGTGTAGATGATCATGTACGGCTCGTCGGCGGCGGTCCTGACCGTCTCGCACTCTTCTGCTTGCCCGCCCACCAACTCATGCCACCAAATATCTCTACCGGGCGTCCAAGTTGCACCTCCGTCTTGCGTGTCGCCGTGCCTGCTAACGACCAGCATGTGCTCCACTGTTGGCGAGGCTGCAACCGCTTCATCGGAGGCCGCTATCATGGGCACCCACTTGCCACCGCGATAAAATCCGTCGGCTGTCACCAGCAGCTTTGCCCCACAATCTTGCAGGCGGGAAGCCACGGCAGCGCCACCATACCCCGAGAAGATAGGGGTGTATATCGCGCCTATCTTGGAGATCGCCAGTACGGCAATCGCCGTTTCCGGCAGCATCGGCATGTACACGCCCACCCGGTCGCCGCGCCCTATTCCCAGCGAGCGCAGGGCGTTAGCGGCCTGGTTCACCTGCCGGTAGAGCTTGGCGTAGGTGAGCTTGCGGACCTCGCCGTCCTCGCCCTCCCAGGCGATTGCAGTTGCCTCGGACAGGGGGCCGACAGCGTGCTCGTCCACGGCATCACGCACGTAGTTGTAGCTACCGCCCACGAACCACCGCGCCCATTCTACGCCCCGCGACAGGTCCAGCACCTGGGTGTATGGCTCGTACCACTCCAGGCCGAGATCCTCCACGACCGCCTGCCAGAACCACGCCGGGTCCGCACTGTAACGCTCGACTAGCTGGCCGAACGCGTGGAGACCGTGTCGCAGCATGAAGTGGCGCAGGCGGCTCCGCACAGTGTATTCGGGCGTGGGCCGCCAGGCGATGTCCGGCGAGCCGTTGTCCTGGGCGAAGGAGCTGTAGGTCATCAGTAGCTCGGCACCTTGCTTCTCGACTCGATCTCTATCCCGGCCACGACACCCGCCAACAACCCGGTCGCAAGGTCCACCCCCGAACTGTGGCCGATTGCTAGCAGGCGGCGGGCGGGGTCCGCCACCGAGTTCGCATCGCCAGCGAGCAAGGCCGCGCCAAGCTCCATCGCGGGCGCGTACAGCAGGCCCTCCCCGGCGTGCCAGAGGAGGCGAACGCTGATGTCGTTGGTCCTGGTGGGTGCCGTGTTCCGTATGGACTCCACCTGGAACCGGGCAAAGTCAGCGGGTATAGCGCCCAGCCTGGCCTGCCAAACGAGTATCGCCAGTATACCGGCCACAATATCATCGCCGGAGGGCGTGAGTCCAGCACCCAAGCCAAGCAGACTGACCAAAGCCTGTGACGCAGGGTGAGCCTCCAAATCGGTGGCCGCGACCTGGAAGCTTGTCACCCTCTCCGCGAGTCGGCGCAGGAGCATGTCACTCGCCTGAGCCTTGGTCCGGAGCCGGGGCACTTCGCTCAGTACCGGCAGGCTGTGGTGCGCCCCGAAAAGGTAGGCCGGCAAGCCGCACACTCCGTTGCTGCACCAACTTCCCTGTAATAAGCTGAGAAGCGCCCTGACCGCCCTGATGCGCCCGGCAACCTCCGCTATCTCACCCGGCAGGCTAGCATGCCACTGCCGCGCGCTAGACCTGTCGAGCGTTGCCAGGCCCTCCAATTCCAGGAACGCCCCTGTGCAGGCGAAGGTGAGACTCTCGCGACCCTTCAGCAACCGGACGAGGGCGTCAATATCACGGACGCGAAGTGTAAAAGGCCCATCTTCCGCAGACTGCCCTGTAACACCAACGATTTGGCCTCCGTCGCAGCGCAGATAGACGGCGTTGCTCAACACGGCCAACACCCGCCCCTGTTTGCCTGCGAATTGCGCCAGTTCCGGTCCAGCCGATAGCGCCGTGAAATGCTGCATGTTATCACCTTTGGGCTATGCTTCGTGTCCCTACAGAAGTGTGTCAGCCAGCGCCTTGAGGGCCTCGGTGAAGCACTGAACGGGCGGGCGGACGAGGCCCGCACCCACCTGTCCCACGCCTGCTTCTTTGTGGGCGATGCCGGTGTTGATGATGGGCAGCGTGTTGGTGTCGAGCACCTTGCGCACGTCTATGCCGGTGGGGGTGCCCGAGAAGCCAAGCGCAGGCATGGTCCAGTTCTGGTTCTGAGCGAGGGTGATGGTGTGCATCGAACGGGTGAAGTTCAGGGCGTCGTCGGGGGTGCCGCCGACCACCTTCACTACCGCGGGCGCGCCACCCATCGCGA
>JALZHI010000096.1 GCA_030913985.1 Chloroflexota bacterium
GGGTAAGCTGCGTGCCCGGCTCGCCGATGGACTGCGCGGCGATGATACCCACCGCCTCGCCCAGGTCCACAACCCTGCTGTTGTGCAGAGCGCGACCGTAGCACTTCTGGCAGACTCCGTGATTGACGTCGCACATGAGCGCGGAGCGGGTCATGATGCCGAACTTGGCCCTCTCGGCGGTGGCGATCTTGTCTAGCTCGTCACCCCGGCGGCCTTCCTTCTGCAACCTGTCGCGCAGCGGCTGGATAGACTCCTCGACGCTCCGCATGAACTCGTTGAGCGCCTCCTCGGTTAGCTCCTCGTTGGCGTCAACGATGATTTCACCTGTGATGGCGTGGGTTACAGGGTGCGCGGCGTAGCGACCGATTACGCGCTGTGCCAGGTTGTCGGCAACGTCGCGGCCCGGCCACGCTATCCACACGCCCGACGTGGTGCCGCAGTCCTCGGTCGTGACGATCACGTCCTGAGCCACGTCCACAAGGCGGCGGGTCAGGTAACCGGCGTCTGCCGTTCGTAGCGCGGTGTCGGCCAGACCCTTGCGGCCACCATGCGTCGATACGAAGTATTCGAGCACGGTAAGACCTTCGCGGAAGTTCGAGCGGATCGGCATCTCGATGATGCGGCCTGAAGGGTCGGCCATGAGACCGCGCATGGCGGCCAACTGGCGAATCTGCTTGAACTTGGCCTTGGTCGCGCCGGAGTTAGCCAGCGTGTAGATGAGGCCGTAAGGGTCCATCACCTTCTCAAGCTCGGAGGTAAGCTCGTCGGTGGTCTCGTTCCAGATGCGGATGACCTCCTCGTAGCGCTCCTGCTCGGTGATGATACCTCGGCGGTAGCTCTTCTCCACCGTGTCCACATCGGCGTCGGCCTTGGTCAGGCGCTCGGTCTTCGTGTGCGGGATTTCGATGTCAGCCACCGCCACGGACATGCCCGACTTGGTGGCGAACTGGAAGCCCAACCGCTTGAAGACGTCCGCGACCTCGGCGGTGCGGCGCGACCCCATCTTGAGGTGCACCTCGGCCATCAGGCCGCGCAACGCACCCTTGTCCATCGCCTGGTTGCGATAGGGGATGCGCTCTTCGGGAGCAAGCTCCTCATTGAAGCGGTAGACCACGCTGTTGAACATGACGCGCCCAACTGTGGTCTCCACAAGCTCCGACTTGCCCTGGTGATTACGCATGCGCACCATGATGGGCGCTTGCAAGTTGATGATGCCGCTGTTGTACGCCAACTCTGCTTCCTCGGGGGAGGCAAATATCTTGCCTTCACCCTCGGTGCCGGGGCGCATAACGGTCATGTAGTAGCAGCCGAGCACGATGTCCTGCGAGGGCGACACGATGGGGTCGCCGTTCGCGGGCGAGAGCATGTTGTAGATAGAGAGCATGCGCTCGCGGGCCTCGCGCTGGGCGGCGGAGGACAGCGGTACGTGTACCGCCATCTGGTCGCCGTCGAAGTCCGCGTTGAAGGCCGAGCAGACCATCGGGTGAAGCTGGATGGCCGAACCCTCGATCAGCACTGCCTCGAACGCCTGGATTGACAGGCGGTGCAGGGACGGGGCGCGGTTGAGCAGCACCAGGTAGTCCTTGATGACCTCTTCGAGCACGTCCCACACTTCGGGGCGCACCCGCTCGACTATGCGCTTGGCGCTCTTGATGTTGTGGGCGTGGCCTTGTGCCACCAGGCGGCGCATTACGAACGGCTTGAACAGTTCGAGCGCCATCTTCTTGGGAAGACCGCACTGGTGCAGCTTGAGTTCGGGGCCGACCACGATAACCGAGCGACCCGAGTAGTCCACGCGCTTGCCGAGCAGGTTCTGGCGGAAGCGGCCCTGCTTGCCCTTGAGCATGTCGCTCAGGGACTTCAGGCGGTGCTTGCCGGAGCCGGATACCACGCGTCCGCGGCGGCCGTTGTCGATGAGCGCGTCCACCGCTTCCTGGAGCATGCGCTTCTCGTTGCGGATGATGATCTCGGGCGCGCCAAGCTCCAACAGCCTCTTGAGGCGGTTGTTGCGGTTGATTACGCGCCGGTACAGGTCGTTGAGGTCGGAGGTAGCGAAGCGACCGCCGTCGAGTTGCACCATAGGGCGCAGTTCGGGGGGGATGACCGGCAGCAGCTTGAACATCATCCACGACGGGTGGTTGCCCGACTTGCGGAAGGCCTCGATCACGCGGAGGCGCTTGGTGGCCTTCTTGCGGCGCTGGCCGCCCACCGTCTGGATTTCATGGCGCATCTCGTTGGCGAGATTGTCCAGGTTGAGCTTGTCAACGATCTCCAGCACCGCCTCGGCACCCATGCCCGCCCGGAACACGCCGGGGAAGGCCTCGGACATTTCGCGGTACTGCTGCTCCGACAGAAGCTGATACACCTGGATAGACTCTAGCTGGTCCAGGCGCTCCTCCATCTGGCGGCGCACGTCGTCAACCTCGCGGTTGGCGCGCACCTGTATCTGCTCGCTCTCCTGGAGGGCCACATATGACCGCTGGTCGCGGGTGGCACCGGCAAGGTCCTGCGAGTGCTGCGACTGGCGGCGGAGGTCCTCCTGCACGTCGAACAGGTACTCGTCGGCTATGTCCTTCAGGCGCTCCAGGGTGCCTTCGGTAATCGTCTGGCCCGCCTGGACGATGGGGCGGGTCGCCCCCGCCAGGTAGACGTCTTCCGGGGCGTCCTGGTTGAGTTGCTTCTTAAGCTGGCGCTCGATAGCACGCCGCTGGGAGTCAAGCTCCTTCTTGGCAGCCTTGAGCTTCGCGTCCAGGTCGGTGCGCGCGTCGCGGTCGCTGGCCTGGATCTCGGCGATCTCGTCCTGCAAGCCTTCCTGCAACTCGTTGATGCGGGAAGCGGTGCGCTCGGTGACTTCCTGGATGCGGCGCTCGCCCTCCGTCTGCACCAGTTCGATCTGGCGCTGGCGCTCTTCCTCGTCAACGTGGCTGACTATATAGGTAGCGAAGTAGAGCACACGCTCCAGGTTACGCGGCGAGATGTCGAGCAGCAGGCCGAGGCGGGAAGGAGTGCCCTTGACGTACCAGATGTGCGAAACGGGGGAGGCAAGCTCGATGTGCCCCATGCGCTCGCGGCGCACGCGGGAGCGGGTCACTTCCACGCCGCACTTGTCGCAGATCGTGCCCTTATATCTTACCCTCTTGTACTTGCCGCAGTAGCATTCCCAGTCCTTCTGGGGACCGAAGATGCGTTCGCAGAAGAGGCCGTCGCGCTCCGGCTTGAGCGTGCGGTAGTTGATCGTCTCAGGCTTGGTCACCTCACCATGCGACCAGTCCTTGATCTTCTCCGGGCTTGCCAAACTGATTCTTATCGCGCTGAAATTATTGACTTCTAGCATTTCGCCTCCGTGCTCTTTCGTCTCTACTTCACGTTTGCTCTTGTTTACGCCGGACGCGCAACAACCTTATTGGGTTTCGTGGATGTAACCTCGTTGCTCTTGCTAATGCTCTCCAGGATGCTGATAGCATCAGTGAGGCCCTGTAAGTACCCCTCCTGGTACTCTCGCGTGCTGGCCCCAGCGGACATACGGTCCTTCAAGGGCGCAGGTGGGTTGTAAACCGACTCTTTCACTTCTTGCAGCTTGGTCTTGATCCGAGCTAAGTCGCCTTGACATTCCCAGGCAAAATGCAAGGCCTCCGTTCTTCCGTCGACGCGCCACAATTCCTGTAGCAACGCTGCCTCCGCGTCTTTGTTCATGCTGTGCGACTTAGTTTGTCTCATTTCCTGTCACCTCAAAGATGCGTACTGGGTAGTCAAGGATGGTCGAGAAGTAAAAGTCGCCGTTCTGCTTGTACCCCAGGAAATCTCCTTGTCTGTAGTAGCCGCCGCTTCCATGTGGCTCTTTGATTAGCCTGCTGTACTGCAACGGGTTGGTGTAGATTTGTAGTTCAAATTTTCGATGATCTAGGGGTCGTACCGCCAGCAGAGCGACCAAGGTGTTTGCTAACTGTATCTCGGCTGACCAGAGATCGCTACCTTTGCTTTCGGCTATGAGCCACCTATCCGTCTGAGGATTGTAACCTATGAAGTCCGCGCAAGGGCCGGATATTTGAAGGTTTTGCCTGATTTCCTCATCTGTTGTCCCGTAGGGCTGTTCATAACCTTGATCTACGAGCAAGCGCCGCATCCGCTGCTCTTGCTCTTCGCCTGGCGTCAGACCCTCCGGTAGCACAAACCTTTCTACTCCTTACGTGGTTGGTTGATCGAGTGGCATATTCTCAGTCTCAGGTTCAAGGTTCAATATTCTCTCTGAACTGAGCCTTGAACCTGAGACTGATAATTCTACAGTCTGTCTCGCTCGTCGGCCTCGAAGCCGCTCAGGTTGATGCCTTCCAGTTCGGACATGGTGTCGGCACCGGCGTCCTCGCTCAGGGCTACCGGCACGTCGTCCTCGGTGAATACTTCCACGTCGAGGCCGAGCGACTGTAGCTCCTTAACGAGCACCTTGAACGACTCGGGCACGCCCACTTCCATGATGCTCTCGCCCTTGACGATGGCCTCATAGGTCTTTACGCGGCCCATGACGTCGTCGGACTTGACGGTGAGCATCTCCTGGAGGGTGTGCGCCGCGCCGTAAGCTTCGAGCGCCCACACTTCCATCTCGCCGAACCGCTGGCCGCCGAACTGCGCCTTACCACCCAGCGGCTGCTGGGTAACGAGGCTGTAGGGACCTGTGGACCGGGCGTGGATTTTGTCTTCCACGAGGTGGGCCAACTTGAGCATGTAGATCTGGCCTACCGTTACAGGGTTGTCGAACTTGTCTCCGGTGCGGCCGTCGTAGAGGTCCACCTTGCCGTCGCGCGGCAGACCGGCCCTCTCAAGCTCGTCGTGGATGCTCTCCTCGGTCGCCCCGTCGAACACGGGAGTGGCGACCTTGTAGCCAAGCTTGTCGGCGGCCCAGCCCAGGTGGGTCTCAAGTATCTGGCCGATGTTCATGCGGTGAGGCACGCCCAGCGGGTTCAGGATGATGTCCACCGGGGTACCATCCGGCAGGAACGGCATGTCCTCCATCGGGAGGATGCGGGAGATAACTCCCTTGTTGCCGTGGCGGCCCGCCATCTTGTCGCCGACCGAGATCTTGCGCTTCTGGGCGATGGAGACGCGCACCATCTGGCTCACGCCCGCCGGAAGCTCGTCGTTGTTGGCGCGGGAGAACTGCTTCACGTCGATCACCTTGCCGCGCACGCCGTGGGGCACGCGCAGGGAGGTGTCCTTCACCTCGCGGGCCTTCTCACCGAAGATGGCCCTCAGCAGGCGCTCCTCCGGCGTAAGCTCCGTCTCGCCCTTGGGTGTGATCTTGCCCACAAGGATGTCGTTGGCGGTCACTTCGGCACCGATGTAAATGATGCCGTGCTCGTCCAGGTTCTTCAGCGAGTCCTCGCCGACGTTCGGGATGTCGCGGGTGATTTCCTCGGGACCAAGCTTGGTCTCGCGGGCCTCGACCTCGTACTTCTCTATATGTATGGAGGTGAATACGTCGTCGCGTACCAACCTCTGCGAAAGCAGGATAGCGTCCTCGAAGTTGCCGCCCTCGAAGCTCATGAAGGCCACCAGGATGTTCTGGCCCAACGCAAGCTCACCCGTCTCGGTGGACGAAGAGTCCGCGATAACGTGACCTGCCCTCACTCGGGTGCCGGAGTGCACTAGCGGGCGCTGGTTGATGCAGGTGTCCTGGTTGGAGCGCACGAACTTGGACAGGTTGTATTCGTGCTCGGTGCCCTCGTCGTCGCGAATGACGATCAGGGAAGCGTCGGCACGTATCACCATGCCGTCCTGCTTGGCGAGCACCACCTGGCCCGAGTCGCGGGCGGCCTGCCACTCGATGCCCGTACCCACGATAGGCGAGCGCGGCATGAGCAGGGGCACGGCCTGACGCTGCATGTTCGCACCCATGAGAGCGCGGTTGGCGTCGTCGTGCTCCAGGAAAGGGATGAGCGCGGTCGCCACCGACACTACCTGCTTGGGCGACACGTCCATGTAGTCCACGCGCTCGGCAGGCTCCTGGAGGAACTGCTGGTGATGCCGCGCGGTCACGGAGCGGGAGGTGAAGTGGTTCGTCTCGTCCACGGGCGAGTTGGCCTGGGCGATTACGAAGTTGTCCTCCACGTCCGCCGACAGGTACTCAATCTCTTCGGTCAGCTTGGGGCGCACCTTGACGCGGGCAATGTCGGTAGCGGCAAGGCGCTTCGCCAGCGCCGCGTCAATCACGGTGCCCGCCTCAGCCATTACCTTGCCGTTGCCCGCCACTACGTTCTCGCGCAGCACGTGGCCCACTAGCTCGTCTACGTTGTTGTTCACCGTGTTGACCACCCTGCGATAGGGCGTCTCAATGAAGCCGAACTCGTTGATGCGCGCGTACGTCGCCAGCGAGCCGATGAGGCCGATGTTGGGGCCTTCCGGCGTCTCCACCGGGCAGATGCGGCCGTAGTGGCTCTCGTGCACGTCGCGAACGTCGAAGCCGGCGCGGTCGCGGGAGAGGCCGCCGGGGCCGAGGGCCGAGAGGCGGCGCTTGTGGTTCAACTCGGACAGCGGGTTCGTCTGGTCCATGAACTGCGAAAGCTGCGAGCCGCCGAAGAATTCGCGCATGGCGGCTACCACCGGGCGGATGTTGATCAGCGCGCCCGGGGATGCGCTCTCAGGGTCCTGGATCGACATGCGCTCCTTGATAACGCGCTCCATGCGCAGGAGGCCGACGCGGAACTGCTGCTGGATTAGCTCGCCCACCGCGCGCACGCGGCGGTTGCCCAGGTGGTCAATGTCGTCCGGGCGGGCGTGGTTCAGGGGGTCAAGCTCGCGGTTGTTGAGCACCACCATGTGCTCCACGATCTTGAGCAGGTCCTCGTTGGTCAGCACCCGGGTGTCCAGCGATACGTCGATGCCCAGGCGCTTGTTGAGCTTGTAGCGGCCCACCTTAGCCAGGTCGTAGCGGCGTGCGTTGAACAGGAGCGACTGCAACAGGCTATCGGCGTTGTCGCGGGTAGGCGGGTCGCCGGGGCGCAGCCTGCGGTAGAACTCGATCACGGCTTCCTCGCGAGCGTCCTTACCCTCGCGCTCGTGGATGCCGTCCTTGTCCATCGTGGCCCGGATGTAGTTGTGGTCGGGGTTGGTGTTGACTTCCTTGAAGAGTTCCAGTAGCTGGTCGTCGTCGGAGAAGCCGATGGCGCGCAGCAGGATCGTTACGGGGATCTTGCGCTTGCGGTCCACCTTGACGGACATCACGTCCTTGTTGGAGGTCTCGAACTCCAGCCACGCGCCGCGGTTCGGGATCAACTTGGCCCCGAAAAGCTGGCGGCCCGTGTTGGCGTCTTCGCTGGCTGTGAAATAAACGCCCGGCGAGCGCACCAACTGCGACACGACCACGCGCTCGGCACCGTTGATGACGAACGTGCCGGTATCGGTCATGAGCGGGAAGTCGCCCATGAATATTTCAGACTCTTTGATTTCGCCTGTTTCTTTGATAAGTAGCTGCACCCTGACGCGCAGGGGAGCGGCGTAGGTCATATCGCGCTGTCGGCACTCGAAAACGGAGTAGCGCGGCTCGCCAAAATGGAAGTCGAGGAAGCGCAGCTCCATGTTCTTGCCGGTAAAGTCGGTGATCGGGGAGATTTCCTCGAACAGTTCCTGCAGGCCCTGCGTCTTGAACCAATCGAACGAGTCTATCTGAATCTGGATGAGGTTGGGCATCGGCATAACGGAGGGGATCCTGCCGAAGTTGCGCCTACCTACCAGTTGCTGATACTGTTCGTCGGTGTAGAGGGGGGGACCGGAGGGACTGCTCTGCGGGCGTATAGCTGTCGTCATAAATACATTGCTCCTATAACTCATGAACGTGCTGAATCAGCCTGAACGCTCAGCTTCGCCAGGGGCCGCGAGAGAAGACAGCCAAAAGACGCAAAACGCCCTTCCCGTCGGCTCACGACGTTGTGGGCAGCCGTGGGACAGGTGGGGGTTACTTTTGCGTCTGTCGGTATGTCATAAATGGGGAATATTACCCTGGACAGGTCATTATAACCGGGGGGAGGGGAGATGTCAAGTTGGATTACATAATTTTAACGCTTCGGAATGAGTACTTCTATGACTCACTTCAATGTTACCGCTAAAACCCTTACACAATAATGGTTGTGGGAAAGTATTGCCTGGCCGCAACTTTAGTTGTAGAATGACCATGCTCCTAACAACCAGATAAACCATAGCACCCAAGTGCTAATTGAGCGCTATGGTTCGCTGTCAAGAGACCTAACGCTTAGGCGACCTCACGGGCTTCCAACGGCGTCCTGGCTCCTGAGTTGGAGGGAGATGGCGATCTCGTGGGTCCATCGTGGCGGTGTTCGGATCAGGAACTTCCCCGCCTCGTGGACCCACTTCTCTATAGCGTCCCGGTCGGTTGGGTGTCTCCCCCGGCTTCTGCAGGTCATCACTCACGGTCTTTCACCTCCTTTTGCTATTGCATGATCTTGCGAAAGCTCCCGAGTTGCTTATCTCTCCTGGTCTGCTTTCGCGGCTATTATACACCTTGCAGAACTGTGCAAAAGTAGAGCCTATTCGACTGTGGAAAACTATAGTCGCATGGGTGGAAATATGTCATTATTCATGCTTTTCCCTTCACATATCTAGTGGTGTTCGCCAACAAAGGTTCAGAAAAAGATACAGACTAGGCATCCTTGTTCTATACCTCCAAAACAAGGGTGCCTAGTCTGTATCTTTTTCTCGTAACAAGAAGAGGTGAAGGCGCAGTTGGTCTAGGCGGCTCCTGGAACTCCTTGTTGCATAATCCAGAACAACCCTATCGCCAACGCCGTCAGCACGCACACCATAAACAGCGCCAACGCGCCGCAACCTATGCCGATCACCGGCAACTGATTTTCTACATTCTCGCTATCCATCCAAGCTCCTCACTCCTCAACTATGATTGCGTCTCCAGTCGGAACGTTTGTACTACCCATACCGCTTGACACTGCTTTCCCGTTCCTGTATCCTAACAAATGTTACATTATATCTATCGCAGGCTATGACGGAAAGAGTAGGCGTGCATGTAGGCACAGAGAGGCCGGGGTAGGTGCGACCGGTCCCGAAAGCCCGCTGAAAATCGTTCCTGAGCCGCCGGTTGAACAGTAGCACGTCTCGTGCCGCACAGTAAGCCTGGCCGGAGTCGCTCCACGTTACCGGGGCAGAGGGAAAACCCCACACGCGGGGTGCCCTCACCAAGTGGGTGCTGTGCGCCAACGAAGGTGGTACCGCGGGAACTTTTGGCCCGTCCTTCTTGTGAAGGATGGGTTTTTTGTATTTGGAAATTGGAATTTCGAATTGCGAATTTGTTTGATAGCTTCTAAATTCGAAATTCGCATTTCGAAATTCCAAATCGGTCAGCGCGGGCGGAGTGGCCCGTTAGGAGAGGGTGATTCATGCAGTTGAGTGATGTATCTAGCTTGAGAGGGTTTTCGGAGCAGTTGGCCGAGGGGGTGACGCTGACGCAGCTTTACCCGCATGCCGGTGATGGCAGCGGCTTGCTCGCGCTTGACTTGCTGGAGGTGGAGGCTGGGAGCCAGTCACCCTTGAGGAGCAGCGGCGAGGAGCAGGTGCTGTTTGTCGTGTCGGGCACGGGCGAGTTGTCGCAGGACGGCACGACTGTGGGCGTGAAGGCAGGCGCGGTGGTGTCCCTCAACCCGTTCGAGGGGTATTCGATAAGGAACACCGACAATGTGCGCCTGCGTGTGCTGGTATCGTCGTCGCTGGTGGCCCGCACGGCCAGGGCGCTGGGTGTTAGAGCTTCCACTGCTCCGTCTGCGACCCCATCCGCCCGGCCCGTAGCGGCCGCCACTACCGAGAGGAGAACGCAGGCAGCGACCGAACTGACTCCTGTGGCCGAGGCTGCTGTGGAGGCGACCAACGGCAGGGTAGAACCGGAGGAGACTGCCGCACCGGAGCAGCCCGTAGAAGAGACACCCACCACGCCGCCTACCGATATATCTAGCCTCATGAAGCGTGGCACCGATGTCACAGCCAAGCCCAGGTCGGAGCACCGCAAACCCAAGCCAGAGCCGGAGCCTGAAGACGCTCCCGAACCCTACGCGTCAGCCGAGGAAACCCAGGAGGAAGAAGCCTCCGAGCAGGCTAACCTGATGGAGCTACAGGTCGTCTTCGACGGCGGCAGCAGGGGCAATCCGGGGCAGGGCTACGGCTCGTTCCTCGTGCAGGCACCGGGCCGCAAGCCGGTCATCAAGCGCCTCGAATTTGGCGACAACTACACCAACAACCAGGCCGAGTACGACACCCTTATAGGCTCCCTGAACTACATCATAGAGAGGTTGAACACCACGGGCCGCACGCCCGACCAGGTGCAACTAGACATAAAAACCGACAGTGACCTGGTGGTGAACCAGATACTGGGCAACTTCAAGGTGAAAGACGCCGGTCTGCGAAAGCGGCACGAGCAGGCAACCGACCTGCTGGCCCACTTCGCGGACTGGGCCATTAGCTGGCACCCGAGAGACGAGTCGGTGAAGCTGCTGGGTCATTGATTTGGTAATTGGGATTTCGGATTTCGGATTTGCTCGGATATCTACTAAATCCGAATTCCTAATTCCAAAATCCCAAATGGAGGAACATATGGCTTTCAAACCTGTAGATAGCAGGCCGGATTTCGTGGCGATGGAGCATACCATACTCGATTTCTGGCGCGAAACGGATGCTTTCAAGAAGCTGAAGGAAAAGAACAAGGGTAACAAGCACTGGTCGTTCATAGATGGGCCGATCACGGCTAACAACCCTATGGGCGTGCACCACGGCTGGGGGCGCACCTTCAAGGACATCGCCCAGCGGTACCGGGCCATGCTCGGCTACGACCAACGCTACCAGAACGGCTTCGACTGCCAGGGCTTATGGGTGGAGGTCGAGGTCGAGAAGGAGATGGGGTTCAAGTCCAAGCGCGACATCGAGGCGTATGGGCTGGACCGCTTCTCTCGCGCCTGCCGCGAGCGGGTGAACAAGTACGCCGGCGTGATAACCCGCCAGTCGGAGCGCCTGGGCCAGTGGATGGACTGGGACGACTCCTATTACACCATGTCCGACAACAACATGGAGCACATCTGGCTCTTCCTCCAGAAGTGCCACGAGAACGGCTGGCTCTACAGGGGCACCCGCTCGATGCCGTGGTGTTGGCGCTGCGGCACGTCCCTTTCCCAGCATGAGCTGACCGATAACTACAAAGATGTTACCCATACGTCGGTCTTCCTCAAGTTCCCCCTGACCACAGCGGGACACGAAGGTGAGAGCCTGCTGATATGGACCACCACACCCTGGACCCTGGCCGCTAACGTGGCAGCCGCCGTTCACCCGGAGCTTGAGTACGTAAAGGTGCGGCAGGGCGAGGAGGTCCACTACATCTCGCGTGGGGCGATAGCTCGCCTGGTGGGCGAGCACGAGGAAGTAGGCACCGTCAAAGGCGCTGACTTGGTCGGCCTGACATATTCCGCGCCGTTCGACGACCTGCCCGCCGAGCAGGGAGTGTACCACCCGGTGATAGCCTGGGACGAGGTGCAGGACGCCGAGGGTACGGGCATCGTGCACATAGCCCCCGGCTGCGGTGCCGAGGACTTCGAGCTAAGCAAGGTCTACAATCTTGCCGTCATTGTGCCCCTGGACGAGGCCGGTAACTACGTGGGCAACTTCGGGTGGTTGAGCGGCCAGCACGTGACGGAGGTCGCTCCCAGGATATTCGACTCCTTGCGCGAAAAGGGCCTGCTCTACAACCTTGAGGAGTACACACACAGCTACCCGACCTGCTGGCGCTGCCACACCGAGCTTGTCTTCCGCCTGGCTACCGAGTGGTACATAAGCGTGGACGAGGTACGGCCCCGCATGCGCCGCGCCGCTTCCGAGGTCAAGTGGACGCCCGAGTACGCGGGCAAGCGCATGGACGACTGGCTGGTCAACATGGGCGACTGGAACATCTCGCGCAAACGGTTCTGGGGCCTGACGCTGCCATTCTACGTGTGCGGACAATGCGATACTGTGACGGTGGTAAGCTCCAGAGAAGAGTTGCGGGAGAAAGCGGTCAACCCCGAAGTGGTGGACTCGCTGCCCGAACTGCACAGGCCATGGGTGGACGAGGTCAAGATAAAGTGCCCTCACTGCGGCGAGACTGTGTCGCGCATACCGGAGGTTGGTGACGCCTGGCTCGATGCGGGCATAGTGGCCTTCTCCACGCTCGACTACAGGTCCAACTCTGACTACTGGCGCAAGTGGTTCCCGGCGCACTGGGTAAGCGAGATGCGCGAGCAGATCCGTCTCTGGTTCTACTCCATGCTCATCATGTCGGTCACCCTGGAGGACACCGCGCCTTACAAGCAGGTGCTCACCTACGAGAAGGTGCACGACGAGAAGGGCCGCCCCATGCACAAGTCCTGGGGCAACGCTATCTGGTTCGATGAGGCCGCCGAGAAGATGGGCGCCGATGTCATGCGCTGGCTGTACGCGGGGGCCAACATCACCCAGAACATGAACTTCGGCTACAACCTGGCCGAGGAGGTCAAGCGCAACCTGCTCACGCTGTGGAACACCTACAGCTTCTTCGTGATGTACGCCAACCTGGATGGCTTCGACCCCTCGGCGTCGGCTGTGCCGGTGCGCGAGCGTGCCGAACTCGACCGCTGGATACTGGCGAGGCTGCACGAACTTATACAATCATGCCGGGACGAGCTAGACAGCTTCGATACTGCCTCGGTGACGCGGCAGGTGGATGCCTTTGTGGACGACCTGTCGAACTGGTATGTACGCCGCTCGCGCCGCCGGTTCTGGAAGAGCGAGTCGGACAGCGATAAGCTGTCGGCCTACTCGACCCTGTACGAGGTGCTAGTGACATTGTCGAAGCTGGTCGCGCCCATAATGCCCTTCATGGCCGAGGAGATGTACCAGAACCTCGTGGTGAGGGGTGGCAACCGCGACGGCCAGCCGGAGAGCGTGCATCACTGCGACTATCCCGAAGCCGACGAGTCGCTGATAGACCGCGAACTGCTGGCCGACACCGCCCTAGCCCAGCGCCTGGTTAGCCTGGGGCGCGCGGCCCGCAACAAGGCGGCGGTCAAGGTGCGCCAGCCGCTGCGTGAGATGGTTGTACGCGCCCCTTCTCGCCGTGATGAGGATGGCGTGGAGCGAATCGTCCAGCAGGTGCTTGAGGAGTTGAACGTGAAGAACCTCACCCTTACCAACCAGGTGGGCGAGCTAATCACGTTCGTCATCAAGCCGAACTTCGCCGCTCTCGGCCCTAAGTACGGCTCTCGCCTGAACTCCATACGGCAGGCGCTTGCCAAAGCTGAGCCCGCGGAGGTGGCCGCGACCGTAGAGAAGGAGCTGCCGGTGCGCGTCTACCTCGACGGCGAGGACGAGCCGGTGGAACTGCTGCCCGGTGAGCTTGTCGTGGAGACCCGCGAGCGCGAGGGCTTCGCGGTGGCGCAGGAGGGTGGCCTGGTGGTGGCCCTCGACACGCAACTGGACGAACCGCTGTTGCAGGAGGGTATGGCCCGCGATCTCGTGCGCGTCATCAACGACATGCGCAAATCGGCGGACTTCGACGTGAGCGACCGTATCACGACCTACTTCCGGCTGAACGGGGGCGGCTCTAACGGCGATGCGAGCCTGCTAAAGGGTGCCGTGGAGAACTTTGGTGACTACATACGGGCCGAGACGCTGTCGAACGACCTCGTGGAGGGAGCAGCGCCGGAAGGTGCCTTCACCCAGGAGGAGCAAGTCGGCGGGGCCGCGATCAGCCTGGGAGTAGCCCGGCGTTAGTCACATCACGCTGGGGGATAAAAAGAAGGGCGACCGCAAGGTCGTCCTTCTTGCTTATTGTAGGCGCGTTTCTTACCCGGCGCAGACCGACACGAGCAAGCCACCAACCAGCAGGCCAAGCGTACTCAGGGTGAGACCCACCTTACCGAAGCCGGTGGCCGCGAAACCTACGAAGTGATGTGTGACATTCTGTTCGATAGATTCATGGTCCATGATAGTACCCTCTTACCGGGTGCGACGTAGTAGAAAGAAGCTGTTGATGATAGTAGTAATCACGCGGGAGGAGAAGGTCTGGGCTGGCCGAGGCAAATACGCTCGTAAGCGCATGGGCCTCGGCTGCCCTGACGGAGAGATGAGGGGCGCACTCATCAAGCCGTTCCGATTGTTATAACGACACGCACGAGCAAAGGATAGGAGTCATTACAGCCAATTTGCTAACTTCTGCTGCGTTTCTGGAGATGTCGCCTTGTAGACGGAAAATGATCATTGTCGTAGCGAGACGCCCGTGAGGCCACCAGGCATGCTGCGAATGATACAGTTCGCCAGCCGACGCCCGGTGAATGAATTCACGGGCTACACGTTGCAAAGTCCCCTGCGGGGACTGATGCATCTTAGAAGGCCTATTCATGTTCTCTACGATGTAACAGTCTGCCGGAGGGCAGACTTTGCAATCTGTAGCCCTCGATTTCAATCGACGGGCGTCGGCTGGCGACCATGTCCAACCTCCCTCACACTCTCCCGCTTGACCGTGGCCTGTCCAACATCACCCACTCTCCCCCCGCAGCTTGACCGTCGTGCGCCCCACCTGTACAATGTGCGCGGCGCAGGAGCACCTGGCAGCACCAGGACTTGATTGCCCCAGTGCGCTACCACCTCTCCTCACGCGAGTCATTTCATGCTCAATCGTAACTTGAGAACGCTCACCCCGGCACGCCTGGCACTCGGCGCGCTGCTGGTGCTATCAGCGCTGCTTGTACCCGTAGTCCTTGCCGCCTGCGACAACGGCGGTGGGCGTGGAACCTCAGGCACGGGGGTTGCCCGGTCCGGGGAGGTGGTGTTCCAACGCTACTGCAACGTCTGCCACCCCGGCGGGGGCCTGGGCGCGGGGCCGTCCCTCATCCGCGAGCTTCCGGGCCTCTCCGACCAACAGGTACGCGACGTTGTCCGGCATGGCGAGTCCCGCATGCCTGGTTTCAGCGACCAGGACATTTCCGAAGAGGAGCTAGAGAACCTCCTGGTCTACATTCGGAGCCTGAAGTAGGTAGGGGGCGGGTCGCGGGCATATGCTGTATAATGGGCAGCGTGCCTGACATGGTGGGCGGCATTCAATCCTGCGTAGGAACTACCCCGACCTATGAAGATCCTCATGGTAACAAGCTCCTATCCCAAGTACGAAGGAGACGTTACCGCACCGTTCATCGAGTCGATAGCGGCCAGCATAGCCGCGCGGGGCAACGAAGTACACGTACTCGCCCCCTACCACCCCGACCTCAAGCGCGAGCCTATAGAGAAGGGTGTGCACCTACATTTTTTCAAGTACGCCCCACTCCGGCACCTCAACATCTGGGGCTACGCGGAGGCGCTGGAGGCCGACGTGCGGGTGAAAGGTGCTATCTTCCCCCTTACCCCGGTTGTGTTCGCCAGCAGCCTCCTGTCGCTCCTCCAGCTTACTCGTGAAATCAAGTTCGACATCATGCACGCTCACTGGGTGGTGCCCAACGGCCCCGTGGCGGCGTTGGTGGCGCGGCTCCGAAGGCTTCCGCTCGTAGTCAGCCTGCACGGTTCGGACGTCTTCATCGCGGAGCACAGCCGCCTCATCGCCTCGGCGGCGCGAAGGGTGTTCCGGGCCGCACACTCTATCACCGCACCCAGCGACGACCTGCGCCAGCGCGCCATGCGGATAGGCGCTCCCGCCAACCGCTGCCACCTCGTGCCCTATGGCGTGGACCCCAGCCAGTTCACGAGGATCGAAGGTGCTGGGCCGCTGCTACGCAAGGAACTCGGCTTGCCGGAGGACGCTATTGTCATCTTCGCGGTGGGGCGTATGGTCTACAAAAAGGGTTTCGAGTACCTGATACGCGCTGTGCCCGCCGTGCTACGCGAGCATCCTAACGCCAGGATCGTGCTGGCGGGCGGTGGCGACCTGGAGAGCAAGCTGGTATCCCTGGTGAAGCAGTTGGGCGTCGAGAAGTCGGTCATCATGCCGGGGTGGGTGTCGCGCGATAAGTTGCCACTCTATTTCAGCGGCTGCGACCTCTTTGTCCTGCCTTCGGTGGTGGACCAGCAGGGCAACGTAGACGGTCTGCCCAACACGTTGCTGGAGGCTATGGCTTCGGCGCGCCCGGTAGTTGCGACCAACGTAGCGGGGATACCGCTGGCGGTGAAGGACGGCGAGAACGGCCTGGTGGTGCCGGAGAAGCAGCCGGGCGAGCTTTCGGCGGCCATCAACCTACTGCTGAGAGCACCCGACCTGCGCCAGCAGTACGGGGAGGCGAGCCGCCGCCGCGTGGAAGACGACCTAAACTGGGACACCACCGCCCGCACCTTCGAGAAGCTTTATAACGCAGCCTTCGGTCGCAAGCGCAAGAGCAAGCGGCACTCTGAAGCCGCCGGAAACCAGATTGAAGGCGCACAGTAACGGTACCACCGTCACCCCCCAATTGAACGACCCGCCCGACGGTGGCGCAACCTCTTATTCGTTCTGGAAAGACCCGCTTATCTGGGCGTTGGTAGTGGCGGCGTTCGCCTTTCGCGTGTTCTACAATGCCGCGCTGCACACCGACGGACACACACCTCTCGATTTTGTCATTGACGAGCGCGAGTACTTCAGCGCGGCCCACATGCTAGCCGAAGGGCGAGGCTTCGCCTTCTACAACGACTTCATCTGGGTACGGCCGCCGGTGTACGTGTTGTTCCTGGGCGGGCTGTTCGCGCTGGGAGGTGGCAGCTACCACTACCCAGCCGTGCTGCTCGTGCAGTCGCTAATCAGCACGGCGGCCCTTCTACCCTTTGGGTGGTTGGCGGCAGAGGTGAGGGGCAGGGCGGCGGCACAATGGACGCTGGCGCTGGGCGCGCTCTATCTGCCGTTCGTGCTCTTCGCGGGCCTGTTGGTCTCCGAGTCGCTGTTTCTGCTGTTGTTCGGTTTCGCTCTGCTGGCTCTGTGGAAGGGGCGGCAGGCGCTGGTGGCGGAGGGGCAGTCCCGGCTGGCCTATGTGTGGCTGGCGGGTGCTGGGCTGCTCCTGGGTTGCGCCACCCTAACCCGCTCTACCGCGCTCCTGTTCGTCTTCATCGCGGCGCTCTGGTTGTTGCTCAGCCTACCGCGCACCTGGACATTCCAACGCCGGTTCATCCCCGCCGTGCTGTTGGTGCTGGTTGGCCTGGCTACCTTGCTGCCCTGGACGGTACGCAACTACGCGGCCTATCATCGCTTCATCCCGGTTGACACGACAGCTGGCTACAACCTGTGGCTGGCAAGCCTGGGAGTGCGCGACGAGCCGAGGATGCAGGACGAGCTTCGGCGCATCCAGGGACAGGCCGAGCGGCAGGACTACGCCTTCTCGCGGGCCTGGGAAACCATTGGCGCGGACCCGGCGGCCTTCGTGGGCAAGGGACTAAAGGAGTCTCTAGACCTGTGGAAGCCGCTACTCAGCGCGGAGGAGAACGCGGTGCGTGGGTATCCTTCCGGGAGGGTTCCGGCATGGCATCTCTCGTTCCTGTTGATCTTCGACAACGTGCTGTACATGGCTATTCTGCTGCTGGCGGTGGTGGGGCTTGCCTTGTCGAAACCTGCACCACTCAAGTGGCTTACGCTTGGCTGGGTGCTGCTATGGGTGCTGATGTCGTTCGTCTTTTTCGCCGTGACCCGGTTTCGCATGCCGGTGGTGGCCTCCTTGCTGCCGTGGGCAGCCGTGGGCATTACGATTTTGCCGCGCCTGAGCGATTGGCGGTCCACCGGCACAGTCAGGCGCATCTCGTCCGCCGCTGCTATGTTGGCGATAGTGGTGGTCGTGGTGCTGAACGTGCCGCTGGGTGACACTCTCGATGGCATGCAGGCGTGGGAGCGTCAGGCCCCGTACCGGGAAGGCGAGCGGCTGCTGATGGCCGGACATGTTGACGGCGCTGTGACCAGCTACCGCGCAGCCGACATGAACGTAGGCGACACCCGCTACGGGCTGGCAGCCGCCCTCCTACAGCAAGGTAAGCCTGACGAAGCCATGTCGGTGCTCAGGCAGAACGAGCCTGAAGACCGCTACGAGCCGCCGATTCTGCGGGGCCAGGCGGCGCGCATGCGGGGCAACCTCGATGATGCTCGCTCGTTCTTCAATGCGAGGGTGGTCCAGGTGGCGGGTGACGAGGCGTTGCGCTGGGCCTGGGACCACCTGCGCCCCGAAGCGGTGCAAAGCATCGATGTAGGCAGCGGTCTTGATGTAGGGTATGTGAGAGGGTTTCACGGACCGGAAACGGACGCGAGTGGAAGGCCTTTCAGGTGGAGTAAGGATATTGCTGAGGTGCGTGGGCTAGCCGGAGGCATATGCGAGATTGAGTGGAATGGTTGGAGGCCCTCCGGCGTACCCGTTGCTGAAGTCACGCTAACCCGCGTGATCAATCATTTCCCCCAGGTAACGGAAAGGTTCGAGATAAGACTGCCTAACTCGCCTGACTGGGCAATCAGGAGGCTAGCTTCACCCGAAGAAACGGGTCCACCTGAGGTACAGGTGAACGCCTTCGTCGTGTCGGGTAGCGACCCCAGGCTGGTGGGAGTACAGGTCTCAAGGGCCAACGGATGTCAGCGGTAACGAACAGCGAAGCTACAAAAGGAGCAGAAAACTCTTCCGCTACCGAGAGACCCGGAGTGTGGCGGCTGACTTCCTTAATGCTCACGGGTGCCCTGGTGCTGCTGCTCGCCGGGCTAGCGGTCAAGAGCACCTTTTCGGCGGCCACGTCGGCGCAGATGTGGGCGTACCCGTTCCAGTTTGACGAGTCGGAGGGTATGATCGTTGCCGAGACGATGCTGCTCGACCAGGGTGTGCCCATCTTCGACGTGCCCGGCCCCGACCTCTTCATCTCGGCCCCCTATCCGCCGCTGTTCTACCTGCTCGCGTGGCCCGGACAGCACCTGGCGGGAAGCGAGCCTACTTTCAAGGTCGGGCGCACAATTTCGATACTGGCGACCATCTTTGTCGGCGTAGCGATATTCGGGATCGTGTTCGCCCTCACGCGGGACAGGCTGGCGGGTGCCATAGGCGCTACTGCCTGGTGGTCGCTGGGGCTGGTCACCTTCTGGGGCAGCCTGGTCAAGCCCGACATGACTGCGGTGGCGCTGGGCCTCGCGGGGCTGTGGTGGCTGCTCGCCAGGCCGGAGCGGCAGGCGTGGTGGGCGCTGCTCTTTTTCCTGCTCGCCTTCTACACCAAGCAAACGGCTATTGCCTCGGCTGCGGCTGGCATCTTCTGGCTGCTGGTGATGCGTCCTCGTATGGGTGTTGGCTTTGCGGGTGCGTACGCTGTGGGTGCGCTCGTTCCAAGCGCGCTGCTCACCTGGATGACGGACGGCGGCTATTACTACCACCAGGGCACCTTTGAATTACCCGGCCTGCCCAGCCCCGTACACGACCTGCCCTGGATGCCGGACCGTTTCGCGCTGTACATCAGCAACTTTGCTGCCACTTATGCTGTGTTCCTCTTGCCCGGAATGCTTGCGTTGTTGCTTGTAGGTGTGCGCTCGTTGTGGGTGCGAGTGTCGCAAAGGCGGGCCAGGTTGGATACGCTGCACCGGGGTGCTATCCTGCTGCTGGCCTACATGGGCATGAGCGTCTTCGTGTCGATAGGCACCGGCACGCTGGGTGGCAATCACAACCACTTGCTCGACTGGGCGGCGTCGGGAGGGCTGGGGCTGGGCATGGCGGCGGGGCTGGTGCGGCGTGCGGAGTACCTGGGCATCAGGGTGGCGGCGGTGGGGGTGGCTCTCGTGGTGCTACTGGCGCTACCGTCGCTCTTCTCGAACCCGGCGTGGCTGGAGCGTTCCTTCAGGCCAATGCACCCGGAGATAGCGCGCGAGATGCACAAAATCTTCCAGTACGTCACGAACAACGGCGGTCCGGCCTATTCCGACAACGTGGGATTGTTGCTCACCGCGCGCAAGCGGCTCTGGACCACGGACCCTTATACGCAGACCCACGCCACTCAGTACGGCAGGTGGGACGAAAGCAAGCTGGTCGCTGAGATTGAGCGCAAGGGCTTCGCCCAGGTGATATTGCGCATCGACATCTTTGAGGATAACCCCGGAGCGGGGGACGTTTCGCCGGGAATCTTGCAGGCCCTGCGCGATAATTATAAACTTGATCAGCGCAACGTTGAGAATATATACGTGCCCAGGTAGACGGCGGAGGAGTGATTACCATGTCAAACGAGGCGACGGTGCCCCGCGAGCTTCTGGAAATACTGGTGTGCCCGGTGGACAAGGCGAAGGTCAATCTGCAGGGCGACCGGTTGGTGTGCGAGCAGTGCGGGCGGGCCTACCCGGTGCGCGAAGGCATCCCCATAATGCTGGAAGAAGAAGCAGAACTTCCCGGAAAGCAAAGTTAATTGGCGCTAGTCTTCTTCTACCCCCAG
>JALZHI010000227.1 GCA_030913985.1 Chloroflexota bacterium
TGCTCGTACGCCTCTTGGTTTTGCTATCAAAGTCCATGCTTCTCTCTTGGCTCTAGCTTGTATCAATCTTCACTAGCAATCATCGTGTTACGTGTTACGTGTTACGTGTTACGTGTTACGTGTTACCATCGTCCGTCGTCCATCGTCCACCCACGAGAGCTAAACAAATGAACCAGGTGCATGTCTCTACCCACCCGCTCATACAGCACAAGCTGGCCTTGATGCGGAGCGTCAAAACCGAGCCAAAGAAGTTCCGCGAGGTAGTGCGGGAGATCACCACGTTGCTCCTGTACGAAGCCACCCTGGATCTCGAAACGATAGCGATGGACGTGGAAACCCCCCTCGCTACCATGGAGGGTTGCAAGCTTGCCGACCGCATCGGTTTCGTGCCCATCCTGCGCGCGGGCATCGGCATGGTGGACGCCGCCCTGGAGCTGATACCCACCGCCCAGGTGTGGCACATCGGCCTCTACCGCGACCACCGCACCCTGCTACCCGTTGAGTACTACAACAAGCTCCCGGTGCAGCCTACGGTTGACCTGTGCATCGTGCTCGACCCTATGCTAGCCACCGCAGGCTCGGCTACCGCCACCGTAAAAATCCTGAAGGAGTGGGGCGCGAAGAGGATAAAGTTCGTCGGCCTGATTGCCGCCCCCGAAGGCGTAGACCGCCTGCACGGCGAGCACCCCGACGTACCCATCCACGTCGCCGCCGTAGACACCCACCTCAACGACGTCGGCTACATAGTCCCCGGCCTCGGTGACGCCGGAGACCGCCAGTTCGGAACCTCGTAGACGGATTTGGGAATTAGGATTTCGGATTGCGGACTTGTTGGACACCTACTAAATCCGCAATCCGAAATCCTAATTCCCAAATGGAGAACTTCTTGTCCCACCTGCCCACAATGATATTGCTGTTTGGCGTGACGCTCGCGCTCTCGCTGGGGCTTACTCCCCTGGTGCGTTGGGCGGCGTTGCGCGTGGGGTGGGTGGATAGGCCGGGGGAGGCCCGCCGCGTCCACACGGTGCCCGTGCCACGCCTGGGTGGGCTTGCCATCTACGTGGCTTTCGCGGTGGGCGTGCTCCTCACCTTCGTGTTCCCACTGCGTGGCCCTTACGATCCCGGCGACAATGCCCGCTTCGAGGGTGGCCGGGTGCTGCTTATGCTGCTGGGGGCAGGTCTTATCGCGCTCGTCATGGCCGTTGACGACGTGAAAGGCCTCAAGCCCCTGCCGCGGCTGGCCTGGCAACTGAGTGTGGCCTTCCTGATGGTCGTGCCCAGCCTGATCGTGCCGGGAGGCCGTAACTGCGACAGCGCCGGTATATGCGAGCCTGCCGGCACCGTGCACTACGATCAGGGCGCGGGCATACTCGCCACGGGCATACAAAATCCCTTTCGGGGCATCTCTATCCCCTTTCTCAATGGAGACCCCCTGGACGCGACCATAGACCTGTGGCTGCCCCTCGCCGTCATCTTCACCGTCGTCTGGATAGCGGGCGTGACCAACACCATCAACTGGATAGACGGCCTCGACGGTCTGGCGGCGGGCGTAACCGTAATCGCCTGCCTGGTGCTGTTTGTGCTCACGGTGAGCGTGGGGCAGGTCACGCTGGCCTACGTACCCCTGCTGCTTGCCGCCGCCGTGCTCGGCTTCCTTCCATATAATATCCACCCCGCGCGTATCTTCATGGGCGACTCGGGCGCGATGTTCCTCGGCTTCACCCTGGCAATCATCTCGCTCATCGGTGGGGCCAAGCTCGCGGCGGCTCTCCTGGTGCTGGGTATACCCTTGCTCGACAGCTTCTACATGATCGTCTACCGGCTGATGCGCGGACGCTCGCCCGTATCCGCCGACCGGGGGCACCTGCACCACCGCCTGCACGACATGGGCCTGAGCCACGGCCAGGTCATGCTCATCTACATGGTGCTCTGCGGCACGTTCGGCCTGGTGGGTATGATCAACAGCGAGACCACCTTCGTGTCGCCGCTGGTCAAACTGCTGGTGATGGTGCTGATGGCCCTGGTGCTGGCAGCTATCGCCGTATACATATCCCGTCGCCGCTTCGACCGCGATGGTCCGGCAGGAGACCCTGCCACCCGCGCCTCTCGTGGCGTGCAGACCTCCACACCCGACCACTAACACCTTACACATGAGCACATGTCCGGTATGCACCGCTTCTACGTACCACACATCAGGCCGCGAGATGGCAACATCCAACTCACCGGCCCCACCTACGAACAGATACGCCGCGTGCTCCGCATGCGTCCCGGCGACCACATAGCCGTGTTCGACGGCAGCGGCCGCGAGTATCACCTTACCCTTGCCGAGTTTGGCAAAGGCGAGGTCTACGGGCACATAGTCGAGCAGTACGAGGTCGCCACCGAACCCCAGTGCCAGGTGGTGATGTACCTTTCGCTGCTCAACAAGTCGGAGAAGTTCGAGTGGGCCTTGCAGAAGTGCACCGAGCTAGGGGCCTCTCAGTTCGTGCCGGTAGTCGCCGCCCGCAGCGTCACCGCTGCCGCACGCTCCGAGCGTTGGGAGCGTATCATCCAGGAGGCGGTCGAGCAGAGCGGCAGAGGTATATTGCCCACGCTTGCCATGCCCGTACCCTTCCAGCAAGCCGTCCGCCAGGCGGTAGAGCAAACATCAACGCCCGGCCTGGTGCTGCTCCCCGAGGTCACGGGAGAGCGGTCGCTGAGCGAAGTGCTTGCCAGCACTACCTACGCAGCCGGCACGATAGCCCTGTTCATCGGCCCCGAAGGTGGCTTCTCGCCCGAAGAGCAAGAATTCGCCAGGGAACAAGGGGTGCAGGTAGTAAAGATGGGGTCCCGCATACTTCGGGCCGAGACCGCGGCGGTCGCCGCCCTGACCGTTACAATGGACCGTCTAGGGGAACTACAATAGCAGTGTTCTGACATGAAGATGGATGAGACGAGCACCCAAAGCCTCGCCCTTGTCATTCTGAGCGTAGCGAAGAATCTCGCCCCTCAGCACCTAGGCAACACTTTGCTCATGGCAACAGAGTACAAAGCGAAAGGTGAAACATCCCGGTAGAGGACGAGATTCTTCGCTACGCTCAGAATGACAAAGGCGGGGCTTGGTCCAGCAGTTCAACAACATGCCCACCCACCTGATTCTTCGCTACGCTCAGAATGACAAAGGCCGACTCTGTCGTCCATGTTCAACGCTGCTATAATTGGAGTAGCTATCGGCAACAGGAGGACACGCAATGCCTGAACTGCATTTCAGCGACATTCACCACTACGTGGACCTGTTCGCGGCGGGCGACACGTCAGTGAACAGCGCCGCCGAGGAGTTCAGCCGCGCCGACCTCTGCGCCTTCCTCCGGCAGAACGTGGACGAAATTACCCGCACGGTGCGCGCCATGACCCCGGCGCAACTCGCCTACCGGCTGCCCGGTCCACCCGAAGGCTGGGACTCCAGCGGCGATGAGGAGCATTTCGATGCCACCCAGGTCGTGACCCACCTGGCGAGCGGCATAGCCTTCCACTGGTGGGGCATCACCCGCGCCCTCGGACACCCCCGCCCCGACTTCCCGCGCCCCCCGCAAGGCATATCCACCACCGGCAAGAACCGCAACATGCTCGGCGGTGGCGGCTGGACCGGCATCCCCATCGAAGAAGCCATCTCCCTCCTTCACGCCACCACCGAACGCTTCCTCACCTACGTCAATAGCCTCCCCGAAGAGCAGGCCGGTAC
>JALZHI010000097.1 GCA_030913985.1 Chloroflexota bacterium
GGGAGTTATGCTAGATAGGAAAAGCAAGTTGCTTGATACGAAGGAAGTGAGGCTTACCTAAAGCACGGTTGATGAACAGGCACAGAGTATGAGCAGTAAGCTTAGAGTACAAGCGAGCGCACAAGCCCCAGAAGGTGTGGGCATGGTTTCTTTCGATGTTGAACTGCTCCTGCAACTGGGCGTTCACCGTCTCGATGATCTGCCTGATGCCGTTGAGGCGGCGAGCTACTTGTGGTGGAAGTTGCCTCTTCTGGTTAGCCCGAGGCACCGTCAGGAGGCAGATGTTGTTGCCTTGTAGGAGGGCTTGAGCCACAGGCTCGGAGACGTAGCCCTTGTCAGCTACAACGGTCAACCCAGCATCGAGGTCATGGTGCCTATGTAGCAATTCCTGACCTACTTCCAGGTCGGTGAGGTTGGCAGGAGCCATCTCAAAGTCGAGGATCACCCCTCCCAGCGTCACGAGCATGTGCAGCTTGTAGCCGAATATCACCTTGCGCTTACTCGCCACTCTTCCAAAGCTCGCTCCCCTGCTCTTCCACTCACTACAGGCATGAGGATTAGGAGCATAGTAGCAGTTCACCACAGGAATGGGCAACGAGTCGATGCACGTCTGCCGGTCAGCGGCTATATCAATACTGCCAAGCACGATCTTACGCACCAGGTTCAATCCTTGCATGAGAGCGCGCCTCCTCCTGTTGAAGCGACTTTGGGAGGGCACACGTGGAAAGAAGGGTAGCACCTCAGAGTCTGTTCGTCTCCATTCTGAGAGTAACTCCGTCTCCACATCCCAGCCTTTGCACTCACCAATCAGGCACATCGCCAGTAACTCACTATCTGAGCACACTGGTGCAGGTCCAGGTCTGCGAAACAAAGGAGCAAGCTGTTGCCAAGCATCGTCCACCACACAGTACATCCCAGTACATCCAGGTGCACAGGTCGCTAAACGACCACTCATCAGGTATCATTAGCTTGTTCTCCGGGTTGTTTGGGGTTGGTGTTGCAACTGCTCCTTTACAACACCGGAGAACATCTTGTCAATCCATCCTATCTAGCATAACTCCCATCTAGTAACTGCTGTATCTTATTACGCCGTGGCATGAGGCACCCGCTACGAGTAGCAGAATGTCTAAGCCGGTAGAGCTGACCAGCATTGTGTCTTCCCCGGATGGTAGAATGGCGGGACGGATGCACATGAAAGCCACCACATGAGTCTGAGGAGCGATATGCACCCTGCTGGTACAAACGCCCAATTGGAGAAGGACTACCCGGTAGAGCCGGTACCCTTTACCGCCGTTCGCTGTGACGACGAATTCTGGAAGTCACGCATAGAAACCAACCGCGCCATCTCTATCCCCTTTGCCTTCGAGCAGTGCGAGCAGACGGGGCGCGTAAACAACTTTCGCCGCGCCGCCGAAGTGCTCAAAGACACTCCCGGCGCTGATAGAACGCCGCCCGCCCTGGTGTGGGACGACTCGGACGTCTTCAAGGTCATAGAGGGAGCCGCTTATGCGTTGAGCAGCCGCCCGGACCCGGCCCTGGAGGCTTACCTGGACGGCCTGGTAGAGTTGATCGCGGCGGCGCAGGAGCCTGATGGCTACCTTTACACGGCACGCACCATCAACCCGGAAAAGACCCCTGCGTACGCGGGGAGCAAGCGTTGGGAGCTGGAGCGCCAGTCCAGCCACGAGCTATATAACCTGGGGCACCTGTACGAGGCCGCCGTGGCCCACCTGCACGCCACTGGCAAGCGCGACCTGCTGGACGTAGCCCTCAAATCGGCGGACCTGCTCGACCGCACCTTCGGCCCTGGCAAAGAGTCTATCTGGCCCGGACACGAAGTCACCGAAATGGGCCTGGTGAAGCTCTACGGCGTGACCGGAGATGATCGCTACTTGGCGCTGGCGAAGTTTCTGCTGGATTCACGCGGCCCCGATGGGCACGAAGGCAGCGGCCGTGAGTACAACCAGTCGCATGTGCCCGTGGTGGAACAATCGGAAGCCGTGGGGCACGCGGTGAGGGCCACTTACCTGTACGCGGGTATGGCGGACGTGGCGGCGGCGACCGGCGAAAGCAGCTACATCGAGGCACTGGGCCGCATCTGGGAGGACGTGGTGGGCAGGAAGCTGTACGTCACCGGCGGCATAGGCGCGACCGCACAGGGCGAAGCCTTCGGTCCGGCCTACGACTTGCCCAACCTCACCGCCTACTCAGAGACCTGCGCCGCGATTGGCAACGTCTTTTGGAGCCACCGGCTCTTCCTGCTGCACGCCGACGCCCGCTACATCGACGTGCTGGAACGCAGCCTCTACAATGCCCTCCTGGCAGGCATATCGCTCGACGGCACCGCGTTCTTCTACGAGAACCCCCTTGAGTCCGACGGCATGCACCAACGCAGCCCCTGGTTCGAGTGCGCCTGTTGCCCCAGCAACGTAGCCCGGTTTCTCCCAACGCTGCCCGGCTACGTCTACGCACGGCAGGACGACACGATCTATGTAAACCTGTTTGTGGCAGGGACTGCCGAAATCGAGCTAGGCCCTGGGCGGGTTGTGAAACTGTCGCAGGAGACTCGCTACCCGTGGGATGGCAAAGTGCGGCTCACTGTCAGCACCGATAGTGCAGCACCCTTCACCATCAAGGTACGCATTCCCGGCTGGGCGCGCAATGAAGTGGTGCCTGGCGACCTCTACGGGTTTGTCGATGGGGTAGAGGAGAGTGCCACCATCAAGCTAAATGGTGAGACAGTTGATCTCGACATGGAGAGAGGATATGCAACCCTGACGCGAGTATGGCAGCGTGGCGACGTGATAGAGCTTGACCTGCCGATGCCGGTCCGCCGGGTGGTTGCCCACGAGCGGGTGGAGGCGGACAGGGGCAGGGTGGCGCTGCAACGCGGCCCGTTGGTCTACTGCGTCGAGTGGCCCGACAACCCGGACGGCGCAGTACGAAACCTGGTATTGCCTGGCGACAACACACTGACGGCTGAGTGGGCACCCGACCTGCTGAACGGCGTTGTTGTACTCAAAGGTCGGGCGCTCCGGCAAACAGGGGACGACGGAGGCGAGGTCCATTTGACGGAACAAGACTTCACCGCCATACCATACTACGCATGGGCGCATCGTGGGTCTGGTGAGATGCTCGTCTGGCTACCAACTACGCAAAGCACCAGGGTTGGGAGCTAACAACTCATTCTAAAAACCCTGATGATAGAGTTGTAGGGGCAGGCCCCCGTGCCTGCCCATGTTGGAGATTTGTAACCCTGTACGCCTGGCACGCCTGCCAAGAAGGGCAGGCACGGGGGCCTGCCCCTACAAGGTTTTGAATGGGATCTAAGGAGCCGTCAAGCATGGCGAATGGAGGCAACTCAGCACAAGCTGTTTGGGAGGAGCGCTGGCACCCATTGCGCGAGGAGTGGGTGATTATCGCTGCGCACCGCCAGCACCGCCCCTGGAGCGGCGACACGGTCCAGGTCGAGCGCAAGGACACGCCCGCCTACGCGCCCGACTGCTACCTATGCCCCGGCAACCACAGGGTAAGCGGCGCGCGGAACCCCGCTTATGAAGGCACATTCGTGTTCGACAACGACCTCCCTTGCGTGGGGGTAGACGCGCCGGTGGAGATAGAAACCCCTCCTCCGCCCTACCGGAGCCGCCGCGCCGATGGGCTGGCACGCGTAATCTGCTACAGCCCGCGCCATGACCTGACGCTGGCGGAGATGGAGGAGTCAGCTATCATGGACGTGGTGCGGGTATGGCAGGCCCAGACGCTGGACCTGGGCAACCGCCCCGAGGTGCGGCACGTGCTCGTCTTCGAGAACAAGGGCGAAGTGGTGGGCGTATCCAACCCACACCCCCACGGACAGGTCTACGCCACCAACTTTGTCTTCAAGACGATGGAGACCGAGCTGCACGCCTCACAACGGTACTTGAACGAAACGGGACGGCTGCTCTTTGCCGACATCATCAGCGCGGAGCAGCGTGACGGACGCCGCATCCTGTTCGAGGACGAGCATACAATAGCCTTCGTGCCCTACTTTGCCCGCTACGCCTATGAAGTCTACGTAGCCCCCAAGCGCACGGTGCCGCACGTCCACGCCCTGCGGGATGCCGAGGTCGAGTCCCTGGCGCGGGCTCTCAAGCAAGTGACGGTGCGCTTCGACAACCTCTGGCAGATGTCGTTCCCCTACGTCATGCCGCTGCACCAGGCACCCACCGACGGCGGCGACTACCGGGCCTTCCACTTCTTCGTCGCCTTCCACCCACCGCTACGCCAGCCCAACCTCATCAAGTACCTGGCCGGGCCGGAGGTAGGCGGCGGCAACTTTCTCAGCGACACAAGCCCCGAAGCCAAGGCCGCCGAACTGCTCGCGGTGCCGTCCGTTCACTACCTGAACAGGAGCGAAGTGTAATGCTCCCCGGTAGCGCCACTTCTCAGTCGCACGAGGTGATTACGTAGTGATGTGGCAGATTGTCGAACAACGAGCCGCTTTGCCCGCCGACGTACCGCGCTGCCTTGAAGCCATAGAGCAGAAGTCCGGCTTCTTCGACCCCGCCCAGCTCGTTACGCTGGCGCGCGCTCCTGGGCGGCTGGACCTCATGGGAGGCATAGCCGACTACTCAGGTTCGCTGGTGCTGCAACTGCCCCTGGAGGTTGCCACGTTCGCCGCCGCGCAGCCCACAGGTGAGCCTGCGGTGACGGTAATCAGCCACGAGGCCGCGCACCTGGACAGCGACAACCATGTACAGGTTCCGCTCGCGTCGTTAGCTCCCGGTGGCGAGCCGTTGGACTACGCGCAGGCCAGGGAGATGCTATCAAGCCAGCCACGGCAACGATGGGCGGCTTACGTCATAGGGGCGCTGGTCGTGTTGCAACGCGAAGAAGGCGTGCGCCTGCGACACGGCTTGCGGCTGATGGTCTACTCGGAGGTGCCTATAGGCAAGGGCGTCAGTTCCTCGGCGGCACTGGAGGTGGCTGGCATGCAGGCGGTCTGCGGGGCGCTGGGCCTGCGGCTGGATGGCCCACGTATGGCGTTGCTCTGCCAGAAGGTAGAAAACCTGGTCGTGGGCGCGCCCTGCGGGATAATGGACCAGATGACCTCGGCGTGCGGCGAGCAGGGGCGGCTCCTGGTGCTGCTGTGCCAGCCCGCCGAGATACAGCCCGCTGTAGCCCTCCCGCCCGACCTGGCAGTCTGGGGCATCGACTCGGGAGTGCGCCACGCGGTATCGGGCGGCGGTTACGAGTCCGTACGAGTCGGGGCCTTCATGGGCTATCGCATGATCGCGGAACTGGCAGGGCTACAGGTCGAAGAGGCAGGCCCCCGAAGAGTGCGCGTTACAGACCCGTTGTGGGGCGGCTACCTGTGCAATATCAGCCCCTCCGAGTGGGAGACACGTTACCGCGACCACATCCCCGACGCAATCAGGGGCGACGACTTCCTGGGGCGCTACACAGGCACGACCGATGCCGTCACAACTATCCACCCGGACCGCACCTATCATGTGCGCCAGCCCACCGCTCACCCAATTTACGAGCACCACCGCGTGCGACTCTTCAAGGCGCTGTTGGAGCAAGCGCCCCTCGACGGGGAAAGACTACAGCTGCTGGGAGAGCTAATGTACCAGTCGCATGCCAGCTACAGCGCGTGCGGCCTCGGCTCGCGTGAGACGGACCGCATCGTATCGCTCGTGCGCGAGGCCGGGGCGGCAGCGGGACTGTACGGGGCCAAGATTACCGGCGGAGGCAGCGGGGGCACGGTCGCCGTGCTGGGACACCGGGACGCAGGTGCCCCCGTGCGGGAGATTGCCGGCAGGTACGGGGCGGAGATAGGCAAGGAGGTGGCCGTCCTGAGTGGCTCCTCGCCTGGTGCGGTGCGGTTTGGCTTGCTTACGGCCCGGCAGGGCACGCTATAGGACGATTGGGCTATGGAAGTGCTGGTGATTGGTGGCAGTCCTCCTGTGTATAATAAGTACCTGTAAACAGTCAGGCATGGCGGCGCGACGAGAGAACGGAGATTGAGACCAGCCGCCGGAGAAGTAATGCACGAAGACGAGCAACCGGGCCAGCAATCCGTTCCAGGTGAGGAACACCCTACGACGGCTCACTTACAAGGTGAGCCGGACGGTGCCGACCCCATGCTCCAACCGCTCCAGCCCTCCGCCGAACTGCGGGCTATCTTCAGCACGCTCACCAGCTTCGTGCTTGCCGCGACTCCCTCCAATGGCCTCTTCGCCTCGCTGTACGACCCCGACCGGCAGCTACGCACGGCGGTGTATGCCTGGAGCGACGGCGAGGAGATCGACGTATCTACCCTGCCCCCCATGCCGATGACCGACAGCCCTCACAGCCGGGCGGTCTCTACGGGGCAGGTGATCTTGACCGACGACTTCAACGCCGCCATGTCGGGCAAGCCTCGGGTCAACGTGGGGTTGGAAAGAGACCCCAACCTGCCCGCTTCTTCTATCGCAGTGCCTATCATGGCGCACGGGCGGGTAATCGGCGGGTTTGAAGCGCAGAGCACCCAGCCCGCCGCCTACAGCCAGCAGCACGTGTCGGCCATGCTCACCGCCGCGAACCTGGCCGCCATCGCCATCGAAAATATGCAGTTGACCGAGGCCGAGCGCAGGCTGAAGACGCAGGCCCAGGCCTCCGAACAGCGGCTGGCTACCGTGGCCGAGCAATTGAACCGCGTCCTGGCCCAGACCGAGCTGCTGAACACCATCGCGCTCTCGGCGTCGGGCGAATACGAGCTTGAGCGCATCCTCTCCTCCACCCTTCAGCACCTCACCAGTGTTATCACCTTCACCGGGGGTTCCATCGCCCTGGTGGAAGGCGACAACCTGGTCATTCGCGCCGCCATCGGCCCCTTCGCGGAATCGGCGCTGGGCCAGAGCCTGCCCCGTGGAAGGGGCCTGTCCTGGCGCATAGTGGAGGAGTGCAAGCCCTTTGTTTCGGGTGACTTGCTCGCTGACAACCTGCGGCCAACCAGCCCCATCCGCTCGTACCTGGCCGTACCGCTAGTGTGGCGGGGCAGCTCGTTTGGGTTGCTGCAAATCGACTCGCTGCACCCGGACGCCTTCCAACCCGACGACCTCCAGTTGATGGAGAAGGTAGCGACGACCCTGAGCGGCTCGATTGAGATCGCCCGCCGCTACGCCGCCGAGGTGCAGGCGCTGTCGGAAACCGAAAAGGCGGTGCGGCTGCGCGACGAACTGTTGGCCGTCGTATCCCACGACCTGAAGAACCCGCTGGCCGCAATCAAAGGCAATACCCAGTTGCTAAAGAAGCGGTTTATGTCGCTGGCCGCCGGAGACTCGGCGGCCTTGCTGCCGGGCCTGGAGCGAATCGACACGGCGACTACCAAGATGATCGTTTTGATCAACGAACTGGTAGATTTCGCCAATATCCAGTCGGGGCAGGCATTGGACCTGTTGCGGCGGCCCCTCGACCTGGTAGCGCTCGCCCGCCAGGTGACAAAGCAGTACCAACAGACCACCGACCGGCACACCTTGACGGTCGAGACCTCCCTGCCGCGCCTGACGGGTTACTGGGACCTGTTCCGGCTGGAGAGGGTGCTGGACAACCTGCTTTCCAACGCGATAAAGTACAGCCCCAACGGCGGCGCGATTACGGTGGCTATATCGCAAGAGTCCTCGGACGTGGGCCTGAACACAATCCCGCTTGACCCCGGCAAAGCTATGCCCACGGAAAGGTCGTGGGCCGTGCTCACGGTGCGGGACGAGGGTGTGGGCATACCCGCCGCGGACCTGCCCCACATCTTCGAGTGGTACCGCCGGGCCAGCAACACCTCCGGCAAAATCTCCGGCGCGGGTATCGGGCTGGCGGGCGCTCGCCACATCGTAGAGCTTCATGGAGGCTCCATAGAGGCGGCCAGCGAAGAAGGTAAAGGCTCTACGTTCACGATACGGCTGCCACTGACGCCGGAGAGCACTCCCAACACTTAGGCATCCAAGGGCTAAACTCACGCGCCACATGCTATAATTTCCTATGCTCACAAGGCTCAGCCCACACGCGCGCCGCTTCCGGTCCGGCCTCATCTCTGTAGACTTCCTTATCATGGCGGCGCTCTTCCTGTTTGCCTTCGCGCTGCGCTGGTACGGTATCTCCGGCTCGCTGCCCTACGTGGCCCACCCCGACGAGCCGAAGGTGATCGACTCGGCCATACACATCGTCAAGTCGGGCGACCTCAATCCCAACCTGTACATCTGGCCCTCGCTGTACATTTACATCCAGGCGCTGCTGCTGCAAGTCCACGTCATGTGGGGCACGCTCAGAGGCTACTACGAAGGTGCCGCCTCGCTGCCCGACGTGACCCACATCTTCACCCTCGACTCCGGCGTCTATATCTGGGCGCGCACGCTGGCCGCCGCTATCGGGGCAATTACCATCCCGGTGCTCTACCACGTGGGCAAGGAGATGTTCAACGACAGCAGGCGCGTGGGGCTGGCGGCGGCGCTCATGCTGGCGGTGTCGCCCCTGCACGTGCAGTACTCCCACTTCGCCCTCATGGACGCGCCCCTCGGCCTCATGGGCATATTCGTGCTGTGGGCCTCCTACCGCCTGAGCCGCACCACAGCCTCGAACAAACCCCTGTTGCGCGACCCGCTCTTCTGGCAGGCGGCGCTCGCGGGGCTGCTGGTGGGTGTCGCCACAGGCACCAAGTACAACGGCCTCTACCTGGGCGTGGTGCCGTTCATCGCGCTGATTATGGCGTGGCGGCGCAACAGGCTGACCTTGAGCCGGGGGCGGCTGGTTGGGGCTTTAGTGGGCATGGGCGGGTTCGCGGCGCTGGGCTTCGTGTTGTGCGAGCCGTACATGCTGCTCGACTGGCCCGCGTTCTACAACGGCTTCACGTTCCAGGTGCAAGCCTATCTCCCCGCCGAGAACCTGGGCCAGGTAACCGCCTCCATCCAGCGGCACGTCACCGACCTGGCCGCGAGCGACATGCACTTCTTCATGCCCGCGATGCTGGGGGCCTTCGTGGTGCTGGCGAACGCACCCGTCCGCAACCGCTTCTGGTTGTTGGCGCTCTTCCCGGTGCTCTACCTGCTAGCGATGAGCCGCTTCTCCCTCACTTACGTACGCAACCTGATCGTCACCCTGCCGTTCCTGGCTATCCTGTCGGGCTACGTGATCGACCTGGTGGCGATGCAGCTTACCACCCTGGCGCGGGGCTACGCGGGGCGCATAGAGGACCGGCGGGTGTGGAACGCGGTGCGCTGGGGCATAGTGGGAGTGGCCTTGCTGTTCGTCACAATGGAGCCGCTGCGCATCTCCAGCAACTACAGCGCGTCGATGGCCGACCCCGACACCCGCAACCTGGCCTGGTATTGGATGCAAACGAAGATGCGGGAGGGCTACCGCTTCGCCGCCGAGTTGCACCCCTGGCAGGTGCAGGACTGGCCCGACGTGCTCGCCTTCGACGTGGAGAACCCCGGCGCCACCAACGAGCTTACCGCTCGCCCCCCTGAGTGGTACGCCCGCTACGGCTACGATTACGTGGTGCTCAACTCCAACCTCAAGGACTGGCAGCGGGATGCCGCCAACCTGGCTATGTACCAGGCCCTGCCGGTAGCCCAGCGCTACGAGGGCGACCAGGAGGGGGGCAACAAAGGCCCCACCATGACGGTAATCAGCCTGCACGAGCAGCAAAGCGAACCACAACCGGCCCCGGCAGCGCGTGAGGTGGAGGCGCTGATAGAGGACTTCGCGGTCCTGGAGGGCTTTGACCTGGCCCCTGTGGCGAACGCCGACACCTTGCTGGAACCCGGCACCGCATCAAACGACACCTACACACCGGGCCAGGCAATCGGCCTCAACATGTACTACCGGGCGCTCCGCGACGGCAGGCCCACCGACCCAGGCTGGCTGGTCTGGATACACCTTGTGGACCCCGCCACCGAGCAAACGGTCGCCCAGCTTGACGTGCAGCCATTCTCTGGCATGCTCAAACAGCACCCCATTATCAACCGCGAGCCGCACCCGGTAAGAGATTGGCACCAGGGCGAATTGCTGTCGGGCATCTACAACTTCCCCTTGCCCGCCAACCTGCCTCCGGGCAAATATCGCCTCGAAACCGGCATGTGGGTGCCACCCAACGGCCCAGGTGCAACTATCTTCTTGCAGAGCACTAGCGAGAGAACAGACCGGGTTGTGCTGGGGGAACTGGAAGTGAAGTAGGCTGCCCTCACTGGTGACCACGACCATCAGGGTTTTGGCAGGGTCACTGAGGGGTCATTCAGGCGTGAATACACAATCGTGGTTGTCCAGGTACTCTTTTCCGGTAACGACGGTATTGTAGGTGTGGGACCATTTGAGGGTTCAACACCGCAACCATACCCAGCATAGCTTAACAGCATGTCACTTGCAGGCGAGAAATGAAATGTATGCTCTAGCTTACGGACATAGCTGTCGGCAGTATCAATCCAGAGGGAAAGAGTGCTCTGCTCCTCCGCATCCTCGCTCTCATCGACTATCTCAGTGGCATCAGGTGGCATAAGGTTGCCAAACCAGTCCTCTTCGCCGATGTAACGTCGCGTTCGCACACCTTCAATTGTCTCTTCTCCAGCGTAATAGAAGTCATGCATATCTACATGAACACTGCCGTAACCCGCAAGATCCTCCGAAGCTTCATAATCATAAGGCTCAGTTGTAGCTGCGGGTAGAACTGTGCCCTCAGCTTCAGGGAAGCCACCGTAGTCGCCCATTTCAGCCTGCATAGTTACCATTGCTTCCGCTTGTTGGGCTTCAAGGTCCGCGACTACAACAATCCACTTGCCATTGCTATCTTTACAGTAGGAACTGTTTCCCAGGATAAGTGTCTCCTGAACGGAATCGCCCTGTGTAACCTTCATATACTGACCTTCCGGGGCTGACACATCGCCCTCGGTGACCGTTGTGTCCCAGCCGGTCATGGTCGTGGTCATGACAAAATGGTAGCTCTTTAAGTTCGCGGCGCTCGATTGCGCTAACGCCTTCTTGATGAGTTGGATATCCTCGTCTGTAGCTGCGGGATAAGCCTGTTGAGGCGGAGGTGTGACCGTCTCAGGCACACTCGGGACTTGCGCAGAAACAGGTGTGTTAGTGGAATTTTTATCCGGCGCTGTAGCTGCGGCAGGACCGCACGCAACCAGTAGAAGAAGTAGGATAATACCGAGCAGAGATAAGGCGGGCACACGGAACAAAGGCGTGATCATTGATGCCTCCTCGAATTGTGATTGCCCTGCACGCTACTAATATGAGTCCAAGTCTAAACCGAGTATAACATGACACATCTGTATAGCCAACCGATATGAGACAGCATTTTCTGGACGATAGCTACCTACTCTTTGCATGTGCAGCTATATGACAATTGAAGCAAAAGAGAGCCTGGTACATACAGGCGTACTTCGCTCTCTCTTGCTTAGAACACCTTATCAAGAGATTGGTGCGTTCTCGTAGTATTTAGTCCCCTGGCGTTTAGCTCCTAACTCACAAGCTCGCGCACGCCCTGTAGGGGGATGCGGACCCAATCGGGGCGATTGTTCAACTCGTAAATTAGCTCGTACACGGCTTTTTCCAGCAGGTAGACGTCGAACAGCGTCCTGAGGTCGCCGGGGTTGCCCGGCAGGAAGTTGCCGGATGCCGCGACATCCAGGTACTCCTTCAAGTATGCCGCGCCGACCCACTTGTGCCAGGCCTCGGCCCAGCCCTCTATACCGGCCTGGCTCTCGGAGGCTACCACGCCTTTCGTGACGCGGGAGAACATGGCGGCGTAAGCGGCGTAGTGGAACGAGCGCAGCATGCCTGTCACGTCCTTGAGGGGCGAATGCTTCTCGCGCCGCTCCTTCAATGAGCGCACCGGCTCGCCCTCGAAGTCGATGATTACAAAGTCGCTGCCGGTCCAGAGCACCTGCCCCAGGTGGTAGTCGCCGTGCACGCGGGTGCGCACAGCCTCAATCTGCCCCTGCAACATCGCCTCGAACCGCGACAGGATCTGCTCGCGGCTCTGGATCACCTCGCGGGCCTGGTCGCGCGTCTCGCCGGGCAGGTCGTCCAACTTGTTCTCAAGCAGCCGGAAAGCCTGCTCGGTCAGCCCGCTCACCGACTCGTACCGCGAAGCCATGTACTCCGGGGTGAACAGCTCAGGGGCGAAGGCCGGGTCATCTCCACCGGAAGCCAGCGCAAGGTGCATCTCGGCGGTGCGCCTGCCCAGCAGCCGGGCCGAATTTAGGTAGGAGCCGAGCGCCTCCCGCACGGAGCCGGGCACTTCCTGGTCCAGCGCCTCGAGCAGGTGGTCGCCCTGGGGGCTTTGGGGCACGTTGTCCCCGCCACTCGACGCGGCGTTGTCGTAGTAGCCCTCCAGCGCATCGAGAGTGTATTCCCAGGCGTCTCCCTGGTTGGAGACGAAGCCCTGGAGGATGGCGAGCGTCAGCGGCTCATCGCCGTCTTTGGTCTTGAACTCAAGCGCGCCCGCAAGGGGTGGCGTGTGCTCGAAGCCCTGCTCGCCCAGGAAGCGGCCTATCTCCAGGTCCGGGCTGGTGCCCTCCTCCAAACGGCGGAACATCTTGAGGATGGCGCGACCCCCGTAAGCGATAGAGGTGTTGCTCTGCTGGGCCTTCATGATTTTAGGCTCCACCTGCTCGCTGCCGTCACCCAGCACCTGGCTGAACGCAGCCGTGGGCCACGCTACGAGCGAGTAATTGGTGTCGCCAAAGGTCTCGCCCTTCATGATGGACTCGAGCAGCAGGGAGGCAAACTGCTTGTCCTGCGAGGCGTCGTAAAGCATACCCTCGGTGCCGCCTACGTCGAAGCGGGCTATCACCGCCTGGGGCGAGTCGCTCTCTACCTGGGTGCCGCGCTTGCCTTGGGCGAAGTCGAGGGGCAGCACGTAGGTCTGGCTGCCGCCGTCTTCGTAGCTCACCAGTATGGTGGCGATGTAGGGCTTTAGCTGCTCGCAGGGCAGGGGTATGTTGCTGGTAAGCTCCACGCGCTGTATCTGCCTCGCCTTGCCGCCGAACCAGCGCACGGTCATCAGGTAGTCGGGCAGCAGCTTCTCTAGCGCGGCCTTGTTCTTCCCCTGGAACACTTCCTCCCAAGACTTCATGGGGGCGAAGTTGCCGTTGTCTGACATGTTTGCAATACCTCTTCTTTGTCTCAATTGTCGCCGCAGCCTTAGGCGCACGTGCATCGTGCCCAGGTGGAAAGCCCCGTTGCTTCAACGCCGAGAACCAAAGCCCCCACCTGTCATCCTGAGCGTAGCGAAGGATCAGCCGCCCGTGTTTGACTGTCCCTGTTGAAGCACATGGTTCCTAATGCCAACAGCATCCAGGGCGTTGAAGACCCTCGCCTACCCGCCTGATTCTTCGCTGCGCTCAGAATGACAAAGGGGAGCAGGGTTCCGCGCCAGGGAGCAGTGGGACAGAGGGAGCGGGGCACAATGGACGTGCCCCACGCTTTACATGTAGTAGTCGAAGTCCTGCTCCGTGCGTTGCCGGGTGCGCAGGCTGAACACGTGGCCTGGTATTATGGCGGGGTTGAGTTCCACATAGTTGTTGCGGCCCGCCCACATGTAGCGGTTGTCGGTAATAAGATCGTGTACCTGGTACGGCTGGTGCGGGTCCAGGCCGAACTCCTCCAGGGGCACCTCTACGAAGCCCGACTGCGTGTACACCGGGTCAAGGCTCACCACCGTCAGGATGATGTTGTCCTTCTCCGGCGTGGACTTGCTGTAGGCGATCAGGCGGTCGTTAGTGGTCTGGTGGAAGCGCAGGCCCTCGTTGGTCTGCATCGCCTTGTTCTCGCGCCGTATCCGGTTCACGCGGGTAATGAGCGGGGCCAACGTAATGGGGTTGCTCACGTCCCAGTGCTTGATCTCGTACTTCTCCGAGTCAAGGTACTCTTCCTTGCCATACGCGATAGGCTGGCCCACGCAAAGCTCGAAGGCCGGGCCGTAGATGCCGTAGCTCGCGCCCAATGTGGCCGCCAGCAGGAACCTTATCATGAAGCCGGGCCGCCCGCTCACCTGCAAGTACTCGGTCAGGATGTCCGGGGTGTTAGGCCACAGGTTGGGGCGGTAGAACTCCTTCACCTCGGTGGTGGTAAGCTCGGTCATCCACTCGGTAAGCTCCCAGCGGGCGTTGCGCCAGGGGAAGTAGTTGTACGACTGGGTGAAGCCTATCTTGGCGAGGTAATACATCAGCTTGGGGCGGGTGAACGCCTCGGAGAGGAAGATCGTCTCCGGGTGCTGCTCCTTTATCGTACCGATGCACCATTCCCAGAACATGAGCGACTTGGTGTGCGGGTTGTCCACGCGGAACACCCTCACGCCCTGCTCTATCCAGTAGAGGAGCACGCTGCGCAACTCCTCCCACATATTCTGCCAGTCGCGGCTCTCGAAGTCGAAGGGGTAGATGTCCTCATACTTCTTGGGTGGGTTCTCGGCGTACTGGATAGTGTTGTCGGGGCGCATGCGGAACCAGTCGGGGTGCTCCTTCACGTAAGGGTGGTCGGGCGAGCACTGAAAGGCGATGTCCATCGCTATATCTATGCCGTACTCGTTGCGCGCCCGGCTCACCAGCCTGCGGAAGTCGTCCAGCGTGCCGAGCGCGGGGTGTATAGCCTTGTGCCCGCCCTCCGCCGAGCCGATAGCCCAGGGGCTGCCCTCTTCGCCCGGCTGCGCCACCACGTTGTTGTTCTTGCCCTTGCGCTTGGTCTGCCCGATAGGGTGGATGGGGGGCAGGTAGACCACGTTGAAGCCAAGCTGGTGGACGTACTGCAAGCGCGTCTCGCAGTCCTTGAAGGTGCCATGCTCGCAGCCCGGCTCCCAGCACGAGCGCGGGAAGAACTCGTACCACTGGCTGAAGCGGGCGCGCTTGGGGTCCACGGTCACGCGCAGGGTCGGCTGGTACGTGGTCAGCGGCTCTCGCGTCTCGTAGCGGTACATAAGCGCGGCAAGCTCCTCCGACAGCGCGGGCTGCGTGGCTTCAGCGCCTCCCCTGCGCAGGGCCTCGGCGTAGGCGGACAGCCGCTCGCGGTCGGCACCCTGCGCGTTGGTCACGGCGGCCTCCACAAGGTTCGCGCCTATCACCAGGTCTACGCTCACGTCCTGCTTCGCGTCTATACGCTTGACCATAGCGCGCTGCCAGAACTTGAAGTGGTCGAGCCACGCGGCGATGGTGTACTCGTACTGCCCTATCTCGGTGACCGTGAACTCACCCACCCAGGCGTCGTTCGCCAGGAAGGTAAGCGGCACCTCTGTCCAGTCGCCGCCCGCCTTGCGGTAGAGCAGCACCGCCGATACTGCCTCGTGACCGTCGGTGAAGATGTCGGCGGTGACTTGCACCTTCTCGCCCACCACCCGTTTGATGGGGAAGCGCCCGCCGTCTATCTCCGGCTTGACGTTCTCGATGACCACGCGGGTGTTGTTCATGTTGGAGCTTTCCGCCCCGGCGTTGCGCGTCTCAGCTATAGCCTGCATTACTGCTAACCCTCTCTTACTCTAGAGTCCTGCTCCTGGTATGTTCGCGGCGTCACGTGCGAACATGGGCTATAGTCTGCATTTTATATGCCGCAATGACTCGGCAAGCAAAAAGGCCCCGACAGGGTGATGCTGTCGAGGCCAAATCAAAGGTGTAGCGGGCTATCAGTAGCTTGAGGAGGCAGCCACTTCTCGCTCAACCGAGGGCTGCCCGGCATCGTCGCCGTTCACCAAGCCCTCCAGCGCGCCGAAAGCCAGGCCCCACGCTCTGTCGAACCAGAGTCGCGCCTGCTCCCACTCGTCGCCGCTGCCCCAGCCGGAATGCACCAGGTGTACCTCGGTGCCGCTTTCATCGCCGTTCAGGTAGGGGATGAAGAACACTACCACATGCGTGAGGGGGTCCGCGACGTTCATCGTCTGCTGGAACATGGTCGGCCCGCGCCAATCGAAGGAGAGGAATTTGCCCGGCTCCATGCCGGTGATTTTGCAGCCGCGAGTGCCATCGTTCTCAACGAGGGCGGGATCCCAAAAGATCTCGTACTTGCCACCCAGCATAGGCTCGACATCGGCGCTGTCCGCCAGCCAGGAACTGAGCAGGTCGTTGGTGGTAAAGTGCTCGAACGCACGACCAGGGGTGCAGCGAAGTAGGGCAGAGCGGTGGATAATCTTACTCATAAACTTCCTCCCACGAGTAAATACCGCATCAGCAACTTCTACATATTAGCACCTTTGTTCTATTGAGTCAATAGGTCCGAGGTCGGAGTTGAGGGGTTGGTTGAAGGCGTTTTGACGGCCGCATTCGCGTCTGCACGATTCCCAAACTCGGATAAGACCGTCTCTAACACGGGTAGCATCCGCGTGACACGCTTGGCGCGGATGATCACGTCCCACAGCCGCTCGAACTTCTTCCAGCCACCGGCATACGCGGTATGCCGCAACCGCCCTGCCCAGGCCTCTTTGGTAGAGGCACCCCGGAGGATGGAACCCCAGGAATAGAAGTCCCGGTAGGCCCTCCAGTAGCCTGCCTCTAGCTCCTCTGGAGTTAGCTTGGCGGGCCTGTAGACGACGTGCCGAGTGTCATACAGGTTCCAGTCGGAGGAAGTGAGTCTGCCCTGCGCCTCCATGCGCTGGTAGAGGGCGGTCGAGGGATAGGGCGTCAAAATGTGGAAGGTGGCCGTCTCTATACCCTGGCTCACCGCCCACTCCACCGTGCGGCTGAATACCGTCGCGTCGTCATCGTCCATGCCGAATACAAAGCTGCCGTTTATCATCACCCCCAGGTCGTGCAGTCTGCGTATTGCCAGGTTGTAGTCGCGGTTGAGGTTCTGGTGCTTGCGCTGCTCTCGCAAGTTCTCCGCGCTCAAGGTCTCGAAGCCGACAAATATGCTGCGCAGACCTGAAGCCACCGCCTTCTCTACCAGGCCCGGCTTCAACACGGCCTGCACGGTAGAGGCTGCCTGCCATAGCCTGTCCATGCCCCGCATGCCGTCGAACAGCGCTTCCGCGAATCGAGCGTTTCCCAGCAGGTGGTCGTCTAGGAAGTAGAGGTGCCTCCCCGGCAGGCGTTCTATCTCGGCCAATGCATCATCCACCAACTGGGTGTAGTACGACTTACCCCCTCGGAAGAAGGCCTCCTTGTAGCAAAAGTCGCAAACGTGGGGGCAACCTCTAGTAACAACAAGCGAGTTAGGACAGAGGTACAGGTGCCGCTTTATAAGGTCGCGCCGTATGGGAGGAAGCCCCTCCAGCGTGCGCAGCGTAGACTTGTAGACCGGGCGCGCCTGCCCGGCCCTGAAATCGGCCAGGAAAACCGGCCAGGTATCGTCGCCGGGGCCGAGAAAGATGGTGTCGGCGTGCCTGGCGGCTTCTTCCGGCAGAGAGGTCACGTGCAACCCGCCGAGGGCGATATATGCCCCTTTGCGCCGGTAGTGGTCGGCCAACTGGTAGGCGCGGTATGCAGAGGTGATATAGACCTGGATTACCACCAGGTCAGGCTCGTCCTCCAGGTCCAATGCTTCGACGTGCTCGTCTTGCAGCGTTACTTCGTCATCGTCGTCCAGGTGCGCCGCCAGCGTAGCCAGCCCCAACGGCGGAAACAGCGAGTACTTCACCGGCCTCCAATGAGGGCTTGTGGCTTCGGTAAGCGCGGGCAAGATCATCTTCACTTTCATCTATAAAGCTCCTTCCTTCGACGCCTGGTTGAGCCGCTTGCCTTTCGCAACCGAGTCTCAGAAGCAAAGACCTGCGAGGCGACGGTATCGAACAATGCCAGGCACTCCCTGTGAAAGCTGGCGGAATGGCACCCGGTCGCCCTCAGCAGGGCACGGTGGTCGTAGGTCACCAGGAGGCAGGCAGCACCGAAGAAGGCCCGCCACGCAGCACGTAAAGCCCACCGAACAGGCACAGGCAGCCTTAGAAGCGAGGGCCGCAGGGCATGGCAGTGGAAAGCGATATGCCCATCTTCGTCATGCAGAATCTGGCGGCACATTGCGCCAACGACAGGATCGGAGGTGCTTTCAAGCAAAAGCCGGAAGTAGCGCTTGGCTACCAATTCGGCTACCAGCAGCACCAATAGCTCGGTACGCAGACCTGAGACGAGACAAAGCAGCCTGAAGCAGCCATTGCTCCAATGGTGTTCCAGCAGCGGGGCATCAAGGCACCGGAGCACTCCTGCCATGATAGCGGCATGCTCCTGCTCCTCGCGGATGAACGCTTCAACGGCCATCGCATACTGCCTGTTTCCCGTACGTGCTGCCACCTTCCTGAGATGCGCCCCATCGCCACTCTCGCCTATCTGAAAGCGTTGCAGCGAGTTCGCCAGCGCAGACCGCAGGTGCGGCGGGACATGCACCCCAAGCTCCCAGGGTATGTAGATGCGTTCGGCCCGGTTACGCGCAAAGTGCTCAACCCAGTCCACTGTGCCCTCCTCGCTAGTCAACCTGTACGGACACTCTAGCAAGGTGGAGGCACAGGATACGACCCTTTGTGACACAGTTACAAGGCACCCAGGTGCTCTCATCCAGGCACTAGAGGGACACACAAAAAGGAGCTTCGATCACGTGATCGAAGCTCTCTTCCTGTGAAAATCGTACCGGAGTATCAGCCTTCCTGGTGATACCCCGACCGCATCAACGCCAGCAGCTCAAGCCCCTGCCGAGGCTTCACCGAACGCACCGGCACCTCCAACCGCTCAATCACGAAGTCACGACCAAAGAGGGCGCGCACCTCGTCCTCAGAGGTGGTGAAGGGAGGGCCGCCGGGCCTACCGTGCGCGTAGAACAGCGCGATGAAGAGGCCACCCGGTTTGAGCAACCGGCGCACGATTCGCACGTACTCCCCGCGCCTGTCAGGATCAATCGCGGAGAAGAAGGTGTGCTCCAAGACGTAATCGAAAGAGGCGTCGTAGCCGGGAGGCAGGGCGAAGAAGTCATGTTGAGCGGTGGTCACCGGCAGACCCGCCGAACGCGCCGCCTCCTGCGTCTCACGCACCGCCGATTCAGCGAAATCGAGCGCCCTCACCTCGAAGCCGTGCCGGGCGAACAGCAGCGCATCATGCCCGCGCCCAGCCCCAAGCACAAGCATCGAACCCGGCTCAGGCGGCACCTGCTCGGCTAGCAGGTCCACGAACGGCGGAGCGGGCGCGCCCAGGTCCCAGGCGGTATTACCTTCCTGGTAATGCCTCTCCCAAAACTCCGCCTCGTTGTGATCACCCTCGAAAAGACTCTTTGGCATTTTAGATTTTAGATTTTGGATTATGGATTTTGGATTGATAAGCATGTATTACTTCTCTAAGAATACCGCATCAGACGTCTGCATGTTTCACCGACCAATCCAAAATCCAAAATCTAAAATCCAAAATCACCCAGGTGCTAGCCACAGGCCCATCGCCCAGTTGTCGCGTGGGGGTAGTTGGATGCGCCAGACGGCGAACAGGCGCACTCCAGGGCCGCCATCGGGGGCGGGCATGCGCCACAGGTCGCACTCGCGGTCCCAGCCGAGTTGCACCGCCATCTCGCCCGCTGAGTTGGCTACGGCCACCGACGTACACCCCGGCGACACCCCCATCGAGCCAAGTTCCGAGCCGTCAGCGGGGTGCTCGCCGTCTATCAGGTAGAAGCCGTCGCTCATCGCCTCACGGTTGTAGATGCCCGGCGCGTACAGGTTGAACTCCAGCGCGAACAGGATTTGCATGGGCCGCAGGCTGGAGTTGATGACGCGGTAGAGCGAGGCTATATCGGGAGCGCCGGGGCGCAGGGCGCTGCTCTTTGCCAGGCGCACTTCGGCCACCCGCTTGCCCGCTCGTATCGCCCCGTCCCGCAACATGCCGAGGCGAATCTCCCCTCCGGTGTCCACCGCCTGGCTGCGAAACTCCCCCTCAACAAAGTCGCCGTACTCCTGGTGGGTGCCGGCGACTACATCCTCCGGCCTGGTGCCCAGGGGCATGAAGTGGTCTATCAGCGCGCCCCGCTGCGGGTCTACCAGGTCCAGG
>JALZHI010000098.1 GCA_030913985.1 Chloroflexota bacterium
AATTCCCAAATCCCAAATCCCAAATCAAGAATAAAACACCCCTGCACGCGATTGGTACAGGGGTGTTTTGCGTTTGGCCGCAAAGACTATCGTGGACAGTTTCGCGGGCTGCGCTTAGTTGTTACTACTTCTTCTGCGGTGCGCGTACCAGGAGGCCGGTGGCGAGGCTTAGCGCGCCGAGGGCTACCAGTACGAGGACCAGCCAGTTGTCGCCGCTACCTGTGGCAGGCATGCCTGGAGGCGTTGTGCCACCCGTCACGCCACCAACGGTGCCGCCACCAAAGTCGGTGGTGGGAGTGGCTGCAACGGTTCCACCACCCATGTCGGTGGTAGCTGTCGCGGCGACGGTCATCGTAGCCTCAGCCGTGGGGCTGGTGGCTGCTACGGTGCCGGTTGCCATAGTTGTGCCAGTGGCGACGGCGGTGCCGCCTGCTACGGTGCCTGTCGCAACGGCAGTGCCGCCCCCGACGGTGCCGGTGGCTTCGGCTGTGCCTGTGGCTACAGGGGTCCTACCAGCCACCGTGCCCGTAGCAACGGCGGTGCCGCCTCCGGCTGTGCCTGTTGCAACGGCGGTGCCTGCTACGGTGCCGGTTGCGACAGCCGTACCGACAGCCGTACCGGTGGCACCAGCGGTTACGGTGACCTGAGCGCCTGTCTTAGTCTGGCTGGGAACGGGGTCAACCGGCGGCGAGGGATCGCCCGCGGTTGCCGTCACCTGGGCTACCGGCGCATTCAAGGGGGCGTACTGCGAAGCCGAGCTGGACGAAGCGGCGAACACGAAGGCCGCCACGAACAGGCTGAACGCGACTGTGAAGCACAGCCCCTTGATAGTACTGATTACACGTAAGTTACTTGAAGTCATAAGTAGTCTCCTCAGTTAGTTAGTCGGTAACTCAGCGCTGAGAACCGTGACGTGCCGTAATCTCCGGGTAGATAATCTTGGTAGCGGGCGTGACGCTTTCGGCAGGCCCGTGCGAGTTGCGTAAAGGTATGGCTTCCGTCTCAGTAGTATCAGCTCTCCTCCCTTGTTACAAGTGTGAGCCTGCTCCGACACAGGCATTTGACTGCGTTGAGTTAAGCATTTTTGGGGCCATCGTGCTACTTTCGTTTGACGCGTGCGACCTTTTGTGACCAATGTTGAGGAAAAGCCGCCTCTTAGGGTATGTGGTTGCAGGTAGCTCCAGTAAGTGCCGGGGCTTTGTAGTGGCGTAGGGCCTCCCGTTTGGGGTAAAATAGCATAGTGCGGTTCCACGCCGCACCATATGACCGTTGATTGGAGCCAGTAATTTTCATGCCCACTAGCGAAGCGCCACGGGCCGCCAACCTGCGCAACTTGCCCACGCCACGGGTGGTGAAGTGCCCCACACCGGGCTGCCCAGGCTGGATTACTCTTGACATAACCAGGCACCAGACCGAGCCTTGCCGTTACTGCCGCATAGGTGTCGATACGCTGCGCTTCCTGCTGTCGAGGATTGGGGCCGAGCACAAGACCCTGCCGCCGGAGGTGCATGACGAGTTCAACCGCCTGATGCTCACTATGGCCGGGGCCTGGGGCCAGAACGTCTACCTGCGCCCGTCGCATGCTACGCTGGTGGACCTCAAAGCGGGCGTGCATGGCGTGGTGATCGAGTACAACCCGCTGCTCGGCAACGCGGGCGCGGACGGCCCGGCCCCACTGGTGGGCATCATCCTCCACAAGCTACTGCATTTCGAGGCGCACCTGGGGCAGCGCGGGCCGCAGGTTGCTATCAAGTCCGGCTCGCGGGACAAAGAGGGCATGGTCCCGCTCATGTCTTACCTGATGACCATCACCGACCACGCCTGGGTGAGCGCCAGGCTGGAGCAACTGAACCCCTCGCTTCGCCAGGCTCAGAGCCGGTGGGGCCTGGACGTGGCCCAAATGCTGGTCGGCTCGGAGAGCATGTACCCCCGGTATTTGTCCGAGCGCAACTTGCAGAGGATTGTAGCCGTACTTAAGGAGACGACCGATCCGGCGGAGTTCCGCAACTCTATACTGGCGCGCCTTGCATCCCTCACGGCGCAGACCCTGGAGCGCGAGAAAGAAGAGACCCGGCGCGTGTACCTGGCGGAGCAACTTGCCAACGTGCGCCTGATGAACACCGAGGCATACCAGGAGTACCAACAGGCCCTCGAAGCCACCGGGTTGCAGAACGTGCGCGATGCTTACCCGCTGGCGGAGCGCCTTTACACCGAGTTGTCCAACTCGCCCGCCGCCCACCCGCCTGCTCAGTCAGACACGAGCGTGGACGCCGGGCACGCTGTTATCCTGGACTCGGGGCAGTTCCACAAGGCGTTGGAAGGCGCGGTGAAGTCGCTGGGCATGGCGAACTTCTTTGAGGTGAAGAGCTAGCTTCCTGGATGAAGGTACGCGATGCTATTAAGTTGGTGGAAGCTGACGGCTGGTTCCTGGTAGGTATCAAGGGGAGCCATAGGCAGTTTGAGCACGCGACAAAGCCAGGGAAAGTTACTATTCCTGGTCCCTTGAACGGTGATCTTCCGAAAGGTACCTTCGCGAATATCATTAGGCAGGCACAGCTAAAGGAGCATAAACCATGAAACGCAATTACCTGGTCCTCATTGAAAAAGGCGATACTAGCTATGGGGCTTATGCTCCTGATGTGCCGGGTTGCGGTGGTATAGGTGATACTCCCGAAGAGGCGCTGCAAAGCCTTCGAGAAGGACTTCAATTCCATGTTGAAGGTCTCGCTGAGAGTGGGGACGCTATTCCAGAAGTGACATATGTAGCAGCGGAGTTTGTGGAAGTTGAGGTACCAACCAAAGTGACTGCGGCTTCGTAACCTATTTTAGGCTGGCGCTAAGGTAAACGTTCGAATGATATGTGAGATATGCGGCAAGGAGGGTGCGCAGATACGCCGTGTAGCCCGAACTTACGGCAAAGGCGCTAACCTGCTTGTTATCGAAAACATACCTGTGGTGAGTTGCCCTCACTGTGGGGAGAGCTATTTGACTGCCGAAACGCTGCATGAAATCGAACGCATCAAGCTTCACAGGGGCAGTTTCGCGGTCAAGCGCCCGGTGGAAGTTGCCAGTTTCGCGTAAAGGACTTACATCATGATAAAGTGGCTTAGTAGAGTATTCGATACGACGGACAAGGAGCTTCAGCGCCTGCAACGCACAGTTGGCGAGGCCAACGCAGAGATAGTGCAGTTGCTGGAGAGCCAGCGCGAGCAGATTGGCGGCATGCGCGAAGACGCACTCGAAGCCATATCGGCGGCGGGCGCGTGCGAGCGCGTTGGGGTCATCTACACCGGCGAGTTGCAGAAGGTCGCCGCCGACGCCCGCAGGCTATCGGGCCAGGTGGGCAGCCTGCGCGAGACGATAGAGCGGGGCGAGCAGACGAGCCGGGAGCTTTCGGTGCTGCTGGCGGACGCGCGCACTCTCTCCTCCATGAACGCCGAGAAGTTGCAGCGCCCGCCCGCCGAGCGCCGCGAGCTTGAGGAGGAGATTGAGGCACTGGTGGCAGAGCTTTCGGAGCAGCTTGCCGGGGTGATAGAGGCCAAGCCGGACCTGCGCGAGGCCATCCTGCGCGACGTACCCAAAGCCAAGTTCCACCCGCACAAGCCAGGCCCCGAGGAGATGATCAAGCAGGTGGACGCCACCGCCTCCTTCCTGGGCCGCGAGGTTGCCGACTACTTCAACCGGATCAACGAGACGATGCTGGCCTTGCGCCGTGGTGTCGCCCTGGCCCTGCTTCCGGGCCTGGTGCCGCAGGGTTCCGCTTGCCGCATACCCTCGTCCACGGCTGATGTCGAGAGCGCGGTGCGTGACCTGGTCACCGGGCTGGTGCAGAACGACCTTATCCGGCACCTGCAACGTCAGGGCTTGCGCTTGCCCTCCGAGATTAAGAACGCCGCAGGGCTGCACGAGGGCCAGATGCCGGTGCAGCAGGACGGTAGAGGTCGCCGCGGACGCGATAACGCTCCCGCCCAGGCAGACGTGGCTATTAAGGACGAGCTTGCCGACCAGCTTTACTGGGAAGAGCAGGCTACGGCGGAACTGCTGGCTATCGCCTGCGATGCTATTACACAAGGTTCTCAGCTAGAGAACATCAACAACATCATGTCCCGCTTCCAGGCCCGCGAGGAGCGTTTGCAGGCCCGCGCCGCCGCCTTCCGAGGCCGCATTTTGGAGGCTCGCACCGACTACTGGCAGGGCGTTCAGAGCCGCATAGCCGACATTGTGGGTGCCGAGGCCCTTGCTCCTTTCCTCCAGAGGTTTGAGGACCTGGACGCCGAGCAGGACGAGATGCTGGAAGAGGTGACCCGCCAGGACGAAGACCCCACGCTGCCCGTCATGCTAAAGCCGGAGCAGGTGGGCGACCTGATGCGCCGCCGAGACGCGCTGGAAGAGGCTACCTTCAACGAGCTGATGAACGAGCTAAGGGCCACTGACCGGGCCGCTCACGACCGCTTGAAGGCGGTGTACGACGAGTTCCGCAAGGAGCAGCGCAAGGACGAGCAGCGCGTGCTCAGCGAGCTTATCCCGGAGGTGTTCGCCTGTGTGTGGGAGGCTTCGCGCCGCACCACGGGCATGCGTCCTTACGACGTGCAGTTGATGGGCGGTATCGTGCTCCACGAGGGTAAGATATCGGAGATGAAGACAGGTGAAGGTAAGACGCTGGTGGCGGTAGCGCCCCTGGCGCTAAACGGCCTGACCGCACGCGGGGCGCACCTGTGCACCGTGAACGAGTACCTTATCCGCCGCGACTCCGACTGGATGGGTCCGGTCTACAAGATGCTGGGTATGTCGGTGGGCGCGATCCTGAGCAGCATGGCACCGTGGGAGCGCAAGGCTGAGTACCAGTCTGACATCACGTACGGCTCGAACTCGGAGTTCGGTTTCGACTACCTGCGCGACAACATCTCCAACAACCCCGACGACATAGTGCAGCGCCCTCATCACTTCTGTATCGTGGACGAAGTGGACAACATCCTCATCGACGAGGCCCGCACACCGCTCATCATTTCGGGCGCGGGCGAGGGTAATGCCGAGGTGCACGTGCGCGCCGCCGCCTTCGCCAAGCAGTTGCGGGCCGAGACCGACTACGTACAGGACGAGAAAACCCGCAGCGTGTCCCTCACGGACGAAGGTATTGACCGCGCCGAGCAGTTCTTCAAAGTAGACAACCTGTACCACCCCGACAACTTCCAGCTTGTGTACGGCGTTGACAACGCCCTCAAGGCGCACGTGCTGTTCAAGCGCGACAAGGACTACGTGCTCTGGCAGGAGGGCAAGGTGGTGAGCGCCCACGAGCGGCTCAACCCGAAAGCGCCGGTGGAAGTGGTCATCGTGGACGAGTTCACGGGCCGCCTGATGCAGGGCCGCCGCTACTCCGAGGGCCTGCACGAGGCCATCGAGGCCAAGGAGGGCATCAGCGTCCGCGCCGAGAGCCAGACCTTCGCCACGATTACGATACAGAACTACTTCCGCCTCTACCCCAAGCTAGCCGGTATGACGGGTACGGCGGCGACCGAGGCCGAGGAGTTCTTCAAGATTTACAAGCTGGAAGTTACCCCCATCCCGACGCACCGTCCCATGATACGGCTGGACAACCCCGACCGCATCTACCGCACCGAGGCGGCCAAGTTCCGCGCGGTCGTGGAAGAAATCAAGGAGCTGCACGAGATGGGCCGCCCGGTGCTGGTGGGTACCGTGTCCATCGAGAAGTCGGAAGAACTGAGCAAGATGCTGGAGGAGGAGGGCCTGCCCCATTCCGTGCTCAACGCAAAGCAGCACGAACGTGAAGCCAGCATAGTCGCCCAGGCCGGGCAGCGCGGGGCCATCACCATAGCCACCAACATGGCCGGTCGCGGTACCGACATCATCCTGGGCTTCGGCGTGAACGAGCTTGGCGGCCTGCACATCATAGGCACGGAGAGGCACGAGAGCCGCCGCATCGACAACCAGCTACGTGGTCGTGCCGGGCGACAGGGCGACAACGGCTCGTCGCGCTTCTACGTCTCCATCGAAGACGAAATCATGCGGCGTTCGGGCGTGAACCAGAACATCGTCAACTCCAACATCTTCAAGAGCCTGTGGGAAGAAGACCTGCCTATCGAGCACTCCATGATCTCTCGCTCGGTGGAGCAGGCGCAGGTGAAGATGGAAGGCTTCAACTTCGACACCCGCAAGCACCTTGTAGAGTATGACGACGTGGTGAACTCGCAGCGCGATTACGTATACAGCGACCGCCGCTACATACTCAAGCAGGGCGACCCGCGCCTTATCATCGGTGAGATGCTGGCCGCCAAGGTGCGGGAGATAGGCACGCAGGCGGTGGGCGGCGATGGCAAGAACAAGCGAGGCGCGGCCCCCGGCGGCTACATGGTCATGTTCGACGCGCTGCGGGAAGCGTTCCCGGCGGAGATCGTGCGCCGCCTGCTCAAGTCCGTCGTGCACGCCCGCCTGATGCCGTTGGCCGAAGAAGGCGACGTTGAGGGGCTGGTCGAGGAGCTGCACCAGGTGGCCGACGAGGCATACGAGGGTGTGCTCGACACGCAGATCCGCGAGATGGACGAGAAGCTGAAAGACTTCTACCACATCGGGGACGTGTACTACGAAGTGGCGGGCGAGGGCACGGTTGACTACAACAAGCTCAGCCGCACGCTCGGCCTGCCGCCCAACCTCATCCAGGAGATGCAGGACGAGGAGATGGGCTACGAGGACGCGCTGGACTTCCTGGGCGAGATCATGCGGGAGGGCTACGAGAAGCAGCAGCAGCCGCGCCTGGAGCAACTGAAGAAGCACGTCTCGGAAGAGGCGCGAAAACTGGCTAGCAAGGGCCAGGAAAGTCCGACTGCCCACGCTGTAGACCTGCGCGTGCGCGGCCTGCTTGAGACGATAGACGCCAACTTCACCCTTTCGTCCGCTTCGGCGGTCCGCTACGTGGAAGCCGAGCGGGGGCAGGGTGGCGGCGGCCGGTCGAGCATGATGGATATAGGCGGCTCCGACAGCGTGGTGGACGAGGTACTGGAGCAGCTTGAGGCGCTCTATGCCGAGGTCGAGCAGACGCTGGGCGACGTCTTCATGGAGACCAACCAGCAGATGCCCCTCATCGCGATGGTGGACAACCGCCTGCCGCGCTCGGTCTATCGACAGATAGAGGACAGGTTGGGCCTGGAAGGGCTGGAGCAGGTGGAGAATATCCCCCTGGCGCAGCTACCTGAGGAGGTCGCGGATATCGTCAGGGACGCCTTCGTGCGCTGGCAGGAGGCCGACCTGATGCTGCGGGTGATTGACTACCTGTGGACGCGGCACCTCACCACGATGGAGGGCCTGCGGCACTCTATCGGCCTGCAGGCCTACGGCCAGAAAGACCCGCTGATCCAGTACAAGATCAAGGCGTACGACCTGTTCGAGGAACTGAAGGGCGAAATCCGGCAGTTGGTGGTGCTCAACGTGCTGCTGATGGGCGAGAAGGCCGAGGCCGCACGGGCGCAGAACCGCCAGGCGGCGCAGGCGCAGGCCCAGGCAGCCCAGCAGCAAGCCTCGGCTCCGCCCCAGCCCGCGAGGGTCGCCGTGGGTGCGGGTGCCGGGAACGGCAGGTCGGGGAACGGTGGCAACGGCAAGCAGCATGGCAAAGGCCAGCATGCTCAGCGCCCTGCGAACCAGGCACCACGTCCGGCCCAACCGACCCCGGTGGGCGCGGGTGCCGCGATGAAGAGCAAGGTGGGCCGCAACGACCCGTGCTTCTGCGGCAGCGGGCGCAAGTACAAGCACTGCCACGGGCGGTAAGTACGGAGTGATGAGGACTGAGGACTGAGGACTGAGGACTGAGCGGGTGCGTCTGGTCCTCAGTTGGTTTTTACAGGTCGCAGGGCAGTTGCGGTGCGGATGTTGCTGATGTAGTACGGGAAGGAGGCTTTGCTCCTTCTAAGCCCGCCGGTTTTGTGGGTGGGCAAGCGAAAGGAAAGTGCTTTGAAGCGTGGCATCTTTGCCCTCGTTTTCCTGTTTCTATCGGCAGCGTTGCAGACCTCTTGCGATTTCAGCGGCGGCAACAGCGACAACGTACCATTTGAGGGAGATGCTACCATGACTCCTTCCGACCCGGCCAACTCAGTGCCCACCGGGCAGCCCTCTCCCGTCGCGTCTGCCGAGGCTACACAGCCGGGTTCGTATCCCAGGTACGGCAAAGCCCCGGACCTTAGCTGGGTGGCGGGGCGGGTGACCTTCACGGCCATACAGGGCGGCTGTACCTACCTATTCGCAAAGGAAGTGCCCACTCCGGTAGCTGAACCGGCACCTACCGGCCCCATCGTTAGCACCTCCGTCGCGAACGACACTTCTCCACCCCTGCGCGACATTACGCCGCAACCTGCGGGCACGGCTGAGGCGAACCAGCCCGTTGGCGACGTGTTTATACCTGGCGGGCCGGGATGGAACGAGGCCCAATACCAGGACGGGGATATGGTGGTGGTGTTTGGCCGCTTGCTGGAGCCGGGTGACCCCAGGGTGATGTGTCCAGGTGGTACTCACTACTACGTAGAGCGCGTGCAGGCTAATCCCTAGCTGATAAGCTTCTAGCGGAAGTTACCTCATAAAGAGCAGAGTCGAAGATTAGCAGCAGAGCCCCACCTTGTCATTCTGAGCGTAGCGAAGAATCTCGTCCCTCACCGTTATGTTACCGTTTCCTTGTGGTATAAAGTTACTGAAAGAAAGGTGGCACTTGGGTGCTGAGGGACGAGATTCTTCGCTACGCTCAGAATGACAGAGAGCGAGTTGGTCACTGTAGTTCAACGGCATCCCTACCTACCTGCTTCTGAGCGCAACGAAGCATGACAAGGTGGGGCTTTGCTGCTCGTATTCGGCCCTGTCATTTATGAGATGGCTTCTAATTACCTTGGGCGTCCAGGTAGTCCCGCATCTGGGTGAAGCGCGGGTATAGGGGGTCGCCAGGGTCCAGTTGGGGAAGCACCCTATGCAGGTGCTCTTTCGCGGCGGCAGGCTGGTTGGCGAGGACGAGAGCGAAGACGTACTGGTAGATCAGGGTGGTTTCGCTACCGTGCTCCTGCATGGCTCGCATGCTCACGTCCATCATTGTCTGCGGTTGGTGCATGCGGCCCAGGGTGACCAGGTAGTCATGGGTGGCTTCGAGGGCTTCGCCGGGCGGGGCTTCGGCGCGGGTCTGCCATAGGTATTCCTGTATCGTGGCGGCCTCGTCAAGCCGAGCCTGACGGCCCAGGTTGCGCGCCAGGTGGGTGAGATTGCGGAAGCTGGGGCCGAGGGCGATGGCCTGTTTCATGTGGAACTCAGCCTCGGCCAGGTCGCCCTCCGCGGTGTAGATGTCGTAGAGCATGCCGTAAACATCGGCGGCGTAGGGATGCTGTTTCGCGGTATCGAGGAGCAGTTGCTTAGCGCCGTCTCTGTCGCCCGCCGCCAGCATTGCCCGTGCGTTCTCCAGGGCCTCGGCGGTGGCTTGCCGCGCCTCGGGTGTCGTGCCTGTCTGCGCGAGCGCGCTCCCCATGTCGCCCAGAACGTCCAGACGGAGCTTGCCGAGCGATGTGGGTATATCCAGGTAGTAGCCGGTGCGCGGCTCGCTCCTGTGCCTCAACGCTTCACTCAAGTCCATCGGGTGTCCTTTCTCGGCCTGGAACGTGCATATGGAGCAGTTCGGTAGTTGGCTTACGGGCCTGGTAATAGCTCAAAAGAATATTGCTATGAGCATTATAACTGCGGCTGCTATACTAAGAGGGCAGGCGGCGCGGGAGCCTGGGTGTAGTGAAGGCTAGTGTCGCGAGTATGGAGGCTTGACGGTGAACTTGCCACAACGTGAGGCCGTTGACCTTGAGGCATACATTCAACAGTCGCAGACCGGCCCCTGCTTCATTTGTGAGATCATCGGGCGGAAAGCGGGTTGCACAGACCACCACATCCTCTACGAGGATGATATAGCTATCGCCTTCCTGAACAAATACCCAACGTTGTACGGGTATTCGCTGGTTGCTCCTAGGGAGCACAGAGAGCAGGCGACGGGCGACTTCACACTTGAGGAATATCTCGCCTTGCAAAAGGTGGTCTATACAGTCGCGGAAGCGGTGAGGCAGGAGGTGCCCACCGAGCGGATGTACATCCTCACGCTGGGCAGCCAGCAAGGGAACCGGCACGTCCACTGGCATATTGCCCCTCTGCCGCCCGGCGTGCCCTACATCGAGCAACAGTTTGCAGCTTTAAGCATGGAGAATGGCATCTTGAAGCTGTCGAGCGAAGAAATGTCCATGCTTGCGGAACGTATTAGAACTCATCTCAAAAATCAACAACATGGAAAATAAGCACATGGCCTCACATTGTCATTTCGAACGCAGTGAGAAATCTCGTCCTTCACCGCGATGTTGCCTCTTTCTCCTGGTACCCTGTGGCTGAAGGAAAGGTGGTACTTAGGTGGTGAGGGACGAGATTTCTCACTTCGTTCGAAATGACATGGTGGGACCTTGGTGGGAATGTTCGACAGTGTTGTTTTTGAGATAGCTTCTAGAAAGAGACTGGAAAGCATGGCGAGACGTGAGGGCGCATAGCTAACCTGGAACAGCAATTCCGACTTTAGAGGAGACTTAACGACTTTGAATATGAACGTGCGCCGGGGCCTTACGCCCCTGGCCGTCGTGTTAGTGGCGCTTGTGCTTTGTGTGGGCGTCGTCCAGGCGGGTATGCCTTCTCAAGGGGGGCCGGAAGTCTACAATGCCGCTACGTTAGCCAGCGCCGAGGAAAGCAACCGGGGTCTAGTGCAGTTCGAGTGGGCGGGCAAGACGCAGACCTTCGATTGTTCCACCATCAAGGCGCGGGGCATCGACCGGCAGACGAACATCCGAGCGGCTCGCATCCTGGCGGCTTGCGGCCAGGATGGTACATCGTACAAGAGCGCGGGTAACTCGCCTGATGCGGTGGAGCGGTTCAGGGACGGCTTTGTGTACGGCGGCACCGACGTTACCGTCAACAATTACGCCGCCGACACCTACCCCAAGGTGACCCAGGCAGAGAGCTTCGTATGGGCCAACGGCAGCACGGTCGTAGTGCATTACAACAGCTCCAGCGACGCGCCCGATTGCTTCGCCAGCATCTCCTACTCCACGGACGGCGGAGCCACTTTCACGCAGATAGAGCCAAACCCCCTCTGCACCGGACATGGGATCAACGGCGGCGACCCCACGGTGGTCTATAACACGAAGCTGTCTACCTGGTTTGCCTCGGACCTTGCCTCAGATGGCGACTGTGGGGAGTATGGCATCGGGCTGTGGACCTCACCGGACGGCATAAACTGGTCGCCCGGTGTGTGCGCCCACGTCGGTGTTGACGACGACCGGCAGTCGCACTGGGTTGACAACAACGCCGCCAGCCCTTTCTACGGGCGGCAGTACATCTCGTTCAACAACTACGACACGCCAAGCACCAACTTGCAGGTCGTTTACTCCGACGACGGGGTGAACTGGTCGGCCCCGTATAACCTGTTCACCTCCGAGTTCTATCGCAACGTGCAGGCGGTTGGTGGTCCCGACGGCACTGTGTTCGTGACGGCGATGGACGAGAACAACGGCGGCACTAACCCCCGCCAGAACTACATCTTCCGCTCGACGAATGGCGGCGCTTCCTGGTCGGCTCCCATTGCTATGGGTCCCGCCTTCGCCCCGCCTGGCGACAGGCAGTGCACCGGCTACTTCCGGGCTATCAGCCCCAACTGGCGGCACATGGGGTGGGGCCAGCCCGCCGTGGGGCCGGGTGGCGTGGTGCACTACGTGTATTCGGGGGCGGGGATCAATCCCAACGACGCGGGCGATGTCTACTACGTGCGCTCCACCGACAACGGAGTCACCTGGTCGCCCGCCAGGCGGCTGAACACCGACAACACCAACAGGCCGCAGTGGATGCCCTCGGTGGCGGCTACGTCGTCGGGCGCGCTGATGGTTAGCTGGTACGACCGACGCGATACGGTGAACTTCAACTACGCCTACTATGGCCGCTCCTCCACCGACGGTGGGGTGACGTGGGGAGTGGACGCGCCCGTCAGCGACGTGATTATGCCCCAGTTCGAGCAGCCCGACACCTCGTTTAGCTCCTGCTTCGCGGGCGACTACAATTACCACTTCGCGCAGGGCGACACCGTGTACATGGCCTGGACGGACGGGCGCAACCTCATAGAAGGCGGCATATCGCAGCAGGACGTGGGCTTCGATAAGGTGGAGGTGCCCGTAGGCTCGCCCGCTCCCTCCGCTACTCCGACGGCTGTGCCCACGGCCTGCGCGATTCAGTTCAACGACGTGCCCCCAGGCTCCACTTTCTACCCGTTCGTACGGTGCCTCGCGTGCCGCCAGGTTATGAACGGCTATCCGTGCGGCTCGGCGGGCGAGCCGTGTCCGGGTACTTACTTCCGGCCCAACGCGCCCAACACGCGCGGGCAGTTAGCCAAGATAGTGTCTATCTCGGCGGGCTTCAACGAGGACCCCGGAGGGCAGATTTACTCGGACGTGCCGCCGGGCACCACGCACTACGAGTACATCAACCGCCTGACGCGCCGGGGCATAGTCTCGGGCTACCCCTGTCCGCACACGTCGGAAGACGAGTGCACGCCGGGCTACCCAAACGTGTTCCGCCCCGGCGATGCGGTCACGCGCGGGCAGGCGGCCAAGATCGTAGCCAATGCCAGGGGCATAGTGGACCCGGTAGCCAGCAGCCAGGTGACCTACGCGGACGTGCCCGCGAACAGCACCTTCTGGGTGTTCATCGAACGGCTGACCACGCTCGGCATCGTAGGCGGCTATGCGTGTTCAGCGGCTCACGGCGAAGCATGCGACACCCTCAACCGCTCCTACTTCCGCCCAGGCGCAATCGTCACCAGAGGTCAGGCAGCCAAGATGGTATCCAACACCTTCTTCCCCGAGTGCCAGACACCTTAGACAGGGGAACAGATTTATTCACCGCAGAGACGCAGAGGACGCAGAGATTACGCAGAGAAGAATAGAGGGTGGTATGCGGAAGGGGCGGCATCCTACTGTACGATGCCGCCCCTTCCCTTTATTCAAACACCCCACTATCTCTGCGTAATCTCTGCGTTCTCTGCGTCTCTGCGGTGCAATCAATTAGTGGCTATTCGGTGCCGCCGTGCTGGCGCAGGAGGTCGGCTACTTCGGTATAGCCGTTCGCGAGGGCTACGGTGAGGGGGGTCTTGTTGTCGTAGTTGAGGACGTTGACGTTCTGCACGCCATTTTCGAGCAGCCAGCGCACCATGTCGAGGTGTCCGAAGCTCACGGCACCGTGCAGGGCGTGGTCGATGCCTTCTCCACCACCGGCGGCTACCAGCATCTCGGCTATTTCGGGCTTGCCACTCAGGGCCGCGTGGTACATGACGGTGATGCCGTGAGCGCCCTTGGCTGTGGCCTGCGAGGGGTCGGCTTCCAGGCAGCGGGCCACCTGCTCGGCGTCGCCCAGCATGGCGTGCGTGGTGATATCCGGGTGCGCGCCCTGCGAGATGAGATAACGCGCTATCGACCTGTTGCCCATGTGCGAAGCCGCTTGCAGGGCTGTCTCGTTGAACTTGTCCCAGGCCGCGTTCACCAGGTAGGGCTGCTGCGCGTGCAACTCCCTCACCTTGTCCTCGTCGCCGTGGGCCGCTATTACGAATTGTTCCACCAGTTCTTGCGATAGTTCGTTTGTTGTTTGCATTACCTGCTTCCTTTCCGCGTAACCGCAGTTAACCGTTGGCCCACACCGAGGAGGGCCTCCTTGGGAATATAGTATTGAGCAAGGCGCGGACCTCGTCGCCCCTCACCCAACAGTCGGGAAATGCATACTCCAGGTCTTCCAGCGAGCGGAAGCCGAAAAGTAGCTGTAAGAACGTAAGGTCGGGGAAGCCCGCGCTGCCCTCCTCCGTGCGCGTGGACCGCCAGGGTTCGACCCGCGCCAGTTTACCGGCCTCGAAGCCCAGGAGCAGGCCCGAACGGTAGAAGTTGAGCCTTACCTCGCCCGTGTGCCCCTCGACCACCGAACCCGGCAGGCGCTCCTCGATTGCCGCTCCGACGTGGTGCACAAACGCCGGTATGTCGGGCACTCGCACGTACCAGGCAAAAGGCTTTATGGTGCGGGGCAGGCGGTCGGACAGGGACCCGTAAGCCGGGTGCTCGGTGCCCAGGTTAAACATGAACGTATTCCACTCGCCTTCCTGTTGCTGTGCGTACCGGCGGCCCGTTGCTGCCATATACCGCACGACCGAGGGAGTCACCGCCGCCCAGGACACCCCCGGCCCCACCTCGTAGACGTGGGCTGACAGGCGCGTGCTCGTCAGCTCGTGGTCGTGCACCAACATACCCACTGGCTCGCCGCCGGGTGTTTCTATAACACACAGCACTTTGCGGACCAGCGTACCCTCGCCCCGCCCGCTTAACTCGTAACGTAGCTGCTGCTCGTCCTTTACGGCAGTAACCTGGTAGCGGCGCGACATCTGGTCGAGCATCCGCGACATGAAGGGAACGTCGGCTTCGGTGGCCTGGCGGATGTTGTACGGCTCGGCCTGCCCTTCCTTCAGTGTGGGTACGTGGGGCGTGTAGCCCGCGCGCCCGCCGCCGTAGGGGATAGCCATCTCGTAGCCGAACTGCCGGTAGTACCAGGGGATGCCGGTGATGGTCTGCGCAAGCTCGCCGCGTTCGGCGCTCAAACGGTGGACCACATCGAACTGCTTGCGCACCAGCCCCTTGCGGCGGTAGTCGGGGTGGGTGCTCACAAGCTCCGGCTGCCCGACTTTGAAGGGGATGCCGCTGTAGCTCCACACCTGCGAGATGAGGCCCATAGAGGAAGCAATCTGCCGGTTGGCGGTGTCCTCCACAATCAAGAAGTCGCTTGCGGGGAAGAATGGGTGTGGGTGGCCGGCACGCATCAGATCGAGCATCCAGTGATATATGGCGTCATAGGCTTCTGGAGGGTTAGCTTGCTGGGTGGCGTGGAAGCGGGCCAGGTCTTCGGCGTCTTCGGGTGTGGCCCTACGCATGACAAGGTCGCCGCCCAGGTCTTCGACGCCCTCGTGGACTGTGGTGACGTGTGCCACAATGTCCTCCTTTGGGGTATGTGCTAAAGAGCATAACACACGGCTTCCACGTCCGTATCGGGCTAGGGGACCATTGTTCGGGCCGTGTTACGCTCCGACACCTGGCATCCTGTTCCCCCCTGTCATCCTGAGCGCAGCGAAGGATCTCAGATGCTGCTTTTGCCGCTCAACTGAACGTCTAGCACCCTGTAGCTCGATGTTCAATGGCATCCCTTGCCACCTTCTTGAGATCCTTCGCTACGCTCAGGATGACAGGGTGGGGCTTTGGTCCTGTGGATTGATTGTTGCACAGCCGCAATGACACGTAATTGGTGGGAGAGAGCGAAGGACGCAGGTGTTGAGCCTGCGTCCTTTGTTCTAACCAAACATGTCCAATTGCGGTGCCGGGCCTACCTCCTGGCGGGGGTCTGGCAGTTGGGGAAGAAAGCGTTAGCAGCAATCTTCGCCATCTGTCCTCGTGTGGTCAGGTCATTGTAGCGGAAGCACGGAGCGCCGGTCTCTGGACACCTACTCGCATCTCCGTACCCTGAGATGATGCCTCTCCCTGCCAGCCGCTCTATGTACACCCAGAAGGGGCTGTCCTGGTCTACGTCTGTGAACGTCTGCCGGTCTGAGGGTACGTCCTCCTCGAACCCTGCCGCTATAGACACGATCTTGGAGATCTGCCCTCTAGTAGCAGGATTGTTGGGGCGGAAGTATGGCCTGCCTTCACTGTCACAAGGTTCAGTCACACCAGGACCTCCGCACGGGTACCCGGCTATGGCTCCTGTTTGTGCCAGTCGCTCCACGAACTCGTAGAAAGGAGAACCAGGAGGTACGTCAGCGAACTGCTGCTGTCCAGGAGCTGGTGTGTCATCCAGGCCAGCTGAGTTGGCGATGATCTTGGACAACTGACCACGTGTGACGTTAGCACCTGGTCTGTAGTACGGGTCATCGTTGGCGTTGCACGCCTCACCAGGTCCGCCGCACGGGTAGCCTGAGACGATGCCTCTGCACGCCAGGCAGCGGACGAAGGTGTAGAAGGTGTGGCTTGCAGGCACGTCCGCAAACTGGATCGGGCACGCTGTAGCTGTGGCAGTAGAAGTTGCGCTCGGTACGGCTGTGGTTGTGCTGGACGCAACGGCAGTCGCAGTCCTCGTGCTGGTAGGGATAGTTGTGGCCGTGCTTGTGCCGGTGGGTGTGGGGGTATTGATCCCCGATGGGACCAGGACCGGTTGGCTGTCGGAGCAGTTGCCCGCACCGTTGCAGGACCGCACTATGTAGTAGTACGCGAGGTTTGTGGCGTTCGGGTCGGTGAAGGTGATCTTGCCGTCGCTGCTGCCGAACGCGGGCGGGCTAGTCTCGCCTATCTTGCTGCCCAGGTCGGGTGTGAAGTTCGAGACCGTGCCGCGATAGATTTGGTAGCTGGTAGCCAGCTCCTGCCCGCCCTGGGTGTCGGTCACCACGGGCGACCAACTGAGCACCACGTTCGAGCCGGAGCGAGTGCCGCTCACAACGGCGCTGGCCGGAGTATCTATCTCGCTCGCTTCGAGCAGCACCACGCCCCAGTTGCTGCTTACCGTGGCCGTGACCGTGCCGCCGGTCACCGTGTAGGTCATGCCTGTGGTGCCGGTCATGGCGGTCATGGCGTCGCGCAGCACCGTGCCGTCGGGCAGGTTATATGGCGCGGCGTTGAGGCCGCTGAATCTGGCGCTGTGGCTGGTGCTGTCGCGGTTGAGGGCGATTAGGGCCGTCTCGGTGCCGTTGGTGCGCCCGAAGCCGTACAGCCTGGCGGTGTCGCTGACTATGAGCCCGTGCTGCACGTCGCCATCGAGTAGGGCCTGGTAGCTGAGGCGGATGCTCGACATCTTGCGCGAGTGCGGCAGCAGGTCGGTCGTATCGGCCACGTAGTGGCCGGGGGTATCGTTCCAGGCGAACGGCAGGCGATTGTAAGGGTCGTCCTGCCAGCTACCGGCGTATACACCATCATGGTTGAGGCCCATTTCGTCGCCGTAGTAGAGCGTGGGCGCGCCCGGGTAGGTGAAGGCGAAGAGCCACCATTCCTTCATGCGCTGCGCGGCCGCGGCGTCGTTGTCGTCGTTGCCTTTCTTGAGCAGGAAGCGCAGGCGCTGGGTGTCGTGAGAGCCTTCCAGGTTCATCATGGCCTTGAAAGCCATCGGCGGATAGTCTTCATGGATGGTGCGCAACCGCGTATCAAGTTGCGATGGGGTGAGGTAGCCAAGAGGGCCGCTGGAGCTACCGTCGTTGGAGTCGTTCTCCACGAACTTCTCGCCCCTGGGGTCGTTCTCACAGCCGGGAGTCCCATCAACACAACTGGTGAAGAGCCAGCTAAGGAGGGCGGCGCGGAAACGGTAGTTCATGGTGCTGTCCCACTCGTTGCCGAGCAGCCAGGGTGAGGTGTCGCCCCATTCCTCACCGAGCATCAACACGTCGGTCTTGCCCGTGACGTTGGGGTCGCGCACTGCGGCGCGGAAGCCTTCCCAGTAATTATTGGAGAGCGGCGGCTCCTCCCTTGTGCGTCCGGGGTCGATGTCGCCGCCCACGTCGAAGCGCCAGCCGTCAGCGCCCTGCTGAGTCCAGTACGGAGCGACCGAGTTGATGCCATCGCTCCAGATAAGCTTGCGCACGTCCGGTGAATTAGCCTGCAACTTGGGCAGAGACGAGTAGCTGTACCAGGCCTCATACGTGGTATTAGGCGCGCCGGGCGGGTTGGGTGGCGCGCAAAGGGCCAGCGGACCCGTGCCTGGGTTGCCGTCGCGGCCTGGGCTGGCGAAGTGCGGGAAGTAGAACCACGTGCGGTAGCTCGAAGCTGTGGACTCGCACGCGCCACTGCCGTCGTTTGTGCCGGAGCCGGTGGGGCTGGTAAGATTGCCCGCCGCGTCGTAGCGGTGATAGCGGTCGAAGTAGGTGCTGTCTGACGAGGTGTGGTTGAACACACCGTCAAGCATGATCTTGATGCTGTGGGCCTCGGCAGCGGCCTCCAGCGCCTGGAAGTCGGCCAGCGTGCCGAAGTCAGGGTCTATCACCTTGAAGTCGGCGGTGTCGTACTTGTGGTTGGAGGGCGAGCGGAAGATGGGGTTGAGGTAGAGCACGTTCACGCCCAGGTTGTCGAAGTAGCCCTCGTTGATCTTCTGGGTGATGCCTTGAAGGTCGCCGCCGTAGAAGTTCTGGCCGAAGACCTCGGGGCAGCCTGGAGTGTCTATGTTGCGAGGATCGCAGATTTTGGTGTTCCAGTTGGTGCTACCGGAGCGCACCAGGGACCCGGTCTCGCTGTAGAAGAAGCGGCCCGCGACCGGGTTGTTGGCCGGGTTGCCGTCGCGGAAGCGGTCGGGGAATATCTGGTAGACGATGCCCTGCTGCATCCACTCAGGCACGTCAAAATTGGCGTCGTACACGGTCAACTGGAAGGAATTGCCCTCGGCGTCGGCCTGGTTGCCAGTGGGTTCGCCCCAGCCACCGAGCGGTCCCCACGTGCTCGCGCTGCCGCCATAGAAGGTGTTGCCTTCTTGCGCCCTGTAGTGGGCCGTAACCCCATCCGTGGCGCGGAAGACGTAGTAGAGGATGGTGGGGGTGGTCGGTATGGTGACGTTCACCGACCAGTAATCGACGTTGCCGATAGCGGGGTCGGTGCCGGTCATCACCTGCGTCATCGTCATTATGGTCTGGACGTTGTCTACGTCGTTCCAAATCCTGACCCTGGCTTCCGAAACGTCGTCCTCGCAGGTGCGGAACTTGAGGTTGACCGTCAGGGTGTCCGTGGGTACGGGGCCTGTGGGGTTGCGGTACATCGGGTCGAACGAGTTATGCCCCAGCCCGACCCAGTAGACGTTGTTGTCGCCCACCATAGCGCCCTCGCACGAAGTAGCCGGAGGCGCGGGGGGAGGGGGGGCGGTGAAGTCGTAGATGAAGCCGGTGTAGGAGTGGCAGTTAGTGTCAGTAGTTTCGTAATTACATATCGCGTACTGGTATTCTACATTCGTGCCCTCTGGAATATCCTGGTTCGTGTTACAGAAGAAGCGAGCCGTGGTCCCAGGTGGCAGGCTCGCACCATTCAAGTACGTACACTTGTACTTGATGTAGGTAGTCCCGTAATGCAGTTCTATCATGGGGCCTTCACCGAACTCGGTGTTGGCCGAGACTATGAACTTGTAGCCCGGCCCAAGCTGCTCTGGTGGGTCGCTAGACTCGTCTACGATGGTACACGGCGCGGGACAGGCGGCAGCACTAGAGGTGCTGAGGCCCAGTACCACGCCGATAGCAAGCAAGGCGAGCAGCAAAAGCCCCCACCTGCGTAAAAAGAGCAGCAAAAACGACGGCTGAAAATAGCTCCTTAAAGTCATCAAATCCTCCTCGACTTCCTTGCATAGCTGCCGGACCCGCCCAAACGCCCATCAGGCACGGCAGCGCACAATATGCCAGCATACACAGGGGATAAGCGGGATCGCGCGCCGAGTACCAGCGCACGCACGATATCCGCAAGATTCTTGCCATCGGTGAGTACCCAGGGAGAAACATAGAAGAGGGAGCCTGTTGTAGGCTCCCTCTTCTATGCTACCTTGCCGCAGTTGGAAGGCTGCTACTTGTCTTGCACACGCTCCTCGCAGTTGGGGAAGAAGGTGTTAGCCACAATCTTAGAGGCTTGCCCTCTCGTCACCTGGGCGTTCCACCTGAAGTAGGGCCTGTTCTGACCGTCACATGGCTCTCCTGGCCCACCACACGGGTAGCCACTCATGACACCCCTGTTGGTCAGGCGCATGATCCACTCGTAGAACTGGCTGCCCTGTCCCTC
>JALZHI010000009.1 GCA_030913985.1 Chloroflexota bacterium
GGCTTAGTAAGTGTCGCCCCGCCGCTGCAACAAGCTTCACGCCCGCATTACGGGACGGTAACGCGGAAGTTGTCGAACTTGGCTACGCCTGTGGCGAAGGCGTAGAGTCCCAGCTTGCCGGAGGTGAGTGTCGCATCCTTGGCGGTCAACACAGCGGTTCCATTCACCGCTACGCTGATGTTAGGCCCGTTGGCCGACACGGTCAGCCTCTCCCACTGGTTGCGGGCATGTCCGCTCCACGCGCTGGAGATCGCTACTCGCTTCCGGTCGCCGGGCGACACCAGCAGCAGTTCAGCTTTTTCCGACGCGTTTGGGCTGTCGCCGTAAAGGCGCAACAGGTAGAAACTCTCCTCATTCATGCGGAATACTACCCCGGTGCCTTCGCCGCTGCCCGACCTGAAGTAGGTATCCAGCGTGAAGTTGCCTATGACGGTGCCCGGCTTGTTGAGCACCAGGAATGCGTCCTCCGCCGTGTGCTCGCTGTGGGCGTCACCCACCTGCTCCAACAGGCCGTTGCGCGCTCGCCACGCGGGCACGTCGAGGTCGGGGGGAGCCAGGGCGGCAAGGGCCTGCCAGTTCAACAGGTCCGCCGAAGAGAAGGTATCCTCGTAAATGGTAGCGCTCTTAGAAGCAGGCAGGTTCGGAGCGGATGGAATCGGCGTGGGGGTAGCTTCCGGCGTGCCGCTGACTGTCGGCTCAACGATGCCTCCGCCTGGCACGTTCTCGCGGGGCCGTGGAGGCTGGTAGAAGTTTGGAAGGCCTCGGTTGTCGAACACGGCGGGTCCGCCTGCTTTGTCCAGCAGTTCCGTGCCGAGCAGCCCCAACTGTACCTCGAAGCGCGTACCCGCCATCTCAGGGTGCAACTCCAGGCGATTGCGCTCGAAATACTGCACCGTGTAGGGTTTGCCATCCGCCTTGCTCACCTCGGTAAACGGCTCCGAAATCGGGTAACCATAAACCGGCAGGCCGCCTGTGCTCCGCCAGTACTCAAGAAGCTTCCCGGACAGGTTGTGCTGCGTTTCCGGGAAGAACTGCGCGCCCGTCTGTCGAGCCGCCGGTCTGAAGGGGGCCTCCCCCTTGCGGCTGTCGGTGACCTGAGCGCCTAGTAATTGCAGCTCGACTTTGTGTGGGTCGGGGTTCTTGGGGTTGTAGGTGAAGAGGGCGCGCTCGAACCACTGGGCGTCGTAGCCCTGTCCCGTGGGGTAGACTAGCGTGCGGGGGTAGCCGAACTGAGACAGGCCCCCATGTTCCCTCCAGTACGTCTCGAATGGCCCCCAGACGGTCTTGCCCGTCTCTTTGAAAAAGGTGTCTCCCTTGACAGGCACGCTCTGAAGCAAGGAAAGGCCCAGCAGGCCGATGGAAATCGCGGCCAGCAGGCCCTTATGCGGTGCTTTCATCTAAATTTTCCCCTTCTGTGTGGTCCGGGCGTACATTGCCCTTAGTATAACCGCTACATCTTGCCAGCGGTTGCAAACGCCGCCACACTCGTATGGCGGACGGTGCCGTTCGCTACTGTTGCAGACTCGGGTGCAATCACGTATATTGTGCATCGGCGGGGCGGGCGCTTTGCGGTTCTGCACAATGCTTCGCGACTTCACTGCAAAGGTGGCAGAGCAAATTGGCACAGTACCTGGTCACCGGGGCCGCCGGTTTCATCGGCTCCAACATCGTTGAGGAGCTTGTCAGGCGGGGCGAGTCGGTGCGCGCGCTCGACAACCTGGCAACCGGGCGCATCACGAACCTGGATGCCTTCCGCGAGGATATAGAGTTCGTGCAGGGCGACATCAACGACGACGCTCTCCTGACGCGGACGATGCAAGGCGTGGACTACGTGCTCCACCAGGCTGCCCTTCCATCGGTACCGCGCTCGGTGGAAGACCCGCTATCTGCACATGAAGCCAACGCCACGGGCACCCTGAAGGTGTTGCTGGCCGCACGCGAGGCGGGTGTGAAGCGCGTAGTCTACGCCTCATCTTCCTCCGTCTACGGCGATAGCCCGACCCTCCCCAAGCACGAAGAAATGCCCACCGCGCCGATGTCGCCTTATGCCGTGAACAAGCTCACTGGGGAAGACTACTGCAAAGTCTTCGCCAAAGTGTACGGCCTGCCGACGGTGGCGCTACGCTACTTCAACGTATTCGGGCCTCGACAGGACCCGAAATCGCAGTACGCGGCGGCCATCCCAGGCATCGCCTCTAAGATGATGCGCGGCGAGCCGCCCACGATCTACGGCGACGGCGAGCAGACCCGCGACTTTACGTACGTGCAGAACGTGGTGAACGCCAATCTACTGGCCTGCGAGCGGAACGAAGCGGTTGGCTTGGCGATGAACGTTGCCTGCGGCGAGCGCATTTCGCTGTTGCAGCTTGTGGCCCTTCTCAACGAGGTCCTGGGCACCAGCTTGGAGCCTGAGTTCGCTCCCACCCGCGCCGGTGACGTGAAACACTCGCTGGCGGACATTGGCCTGGCCGAGCGCACGCTGGGCTACCGGGTGGAGGTAGGCTTCAAAGAGGGGCTGGAGCGTACGGTAGAGGCGCTCAGAAACGCCGGAACGTAGCGGTAGAAAGTGCGGCCCGAGAGGAGAGGGAGGTCGGCAGGGTTTGGAGTTCGAAGAGTACCGCATCATGCGCGAAGCCGAGGACGTGCACTGGTGGTATCGCGGCTTGCGCGGCGTGATGTTCACCCTGCTGAGTCTTGACAAGCAAAAGGACCACCCGGTGAAAATACTGGATGCTGGATGCGGTACCGGTGGGAATATAGCCGCGCTTGAGCAGGCAGGCTTCCCTCACGTACTCGGTTTCGACTACAGTTCCCACGGTATACACTTCTGCCGGGAACGAGGCCTGGACAACGTGTGCCAGGGCTCCCTCATGTCCGTGCCGTTCCGAGACAACTCGCTCGAAGTGGTCATCTCGTGCGACGTCATCAACGACGAAGGTCTGCCCGACGAGATCCAGGCCCTCGGAGAGCTATACAGGGTGCTAGCGCCGGGCGGCAGGCTCTTCCTCAACCTTCCGGCCTACAACTTCTTGCGTGGAGAGCACGACAAGGCGACCAGTGTGGCCCGGCGATACACGACCACGAGCATCACGGAGAAGTTGCGCTCAGTTGGGTTCAAGGTCCAGCGGGTGACCTACTGGAACATGTTCCTCTTCCCACTGGTGCTCGCCGTGCGCCTGGCAAGCCGCCTGCGAGGGCGAGGCGAGCACGACCTGGCACGCTCCGACATCAAAGTGCCCTCCGCCCCGATCAACTCGCTCCTTACAGCGCTGCTGCGCGTCGAGCATAGTCTTCTGAGGAGGGTGAATCTGCCGTTCGGCTCGTCGGTGAGCGTGGTAGCGGTGAAGCCCCGGCGACGATAGATGCCCTCTTAGCAGACGGTAGGCGAGGATTGAAGCAAGGTGCGGCTTCCTTGACAAGGCTGGTACTCTCTGATATAATTTCGACGTTGAGTGCGGAAGTGGCGCAGCGGTAGCGCGTCTCCTTGCCAAGGAGAAGGTCGCGAGTTCGAATCTCGTCTTCCGCTCCGATGGGGAAGCTTTGAGTAGCTTGCCCCATTTTCATTTCTGCCGCCGGAGTGGCGAAATGGCAGACGCAAGCGACTTAAAATCGCTCGCCGAAAGGCGTGCGGGTTCGAATCCCGCCTCCGGCACATGGGAAATTTAGGGGGGATATTTCGCGCCTGGTGGGAAGGTCTGAAGACCTTCCCACCAGTTTTTTATAACCGTTTTATAACATTGCTCTAGAAAGCGGACGCGAGCCAAGATCCTGCGTGTCTTTTGTTGAAGGCAAGGAGGCGATCAACAAAGCTGCTACCACATTATTTTTAGCTGCCGAGGCCACGATCCGGTCCCGGCCAAGTTGACAAGCCAGGAAGTGTTTATTGACTATTGACTTACATCTTTAGTAGTGCTACAATCTAGTTCGGTTCTATTGGTTCCCTTGCATCTATATGAGCAAGGGACAGACTCCTTTTAAGTGATGTCACTGTGGCTACGGAATGTTCTAAAAAACCTCTTCTAGTCGATCTCTTACGTTGAACATGATCGCCTGGATTAGACGGACGCAAGGAGGAACAAAGTGAAGCGTATCTTACTCAGTCTATTTGCAGTAGTTCTCTTTGCCTCCCCTGGGTTGGCAAAGTCGTATGAGCCGTCAACCGGCCGCAGCGCCCAACTACAAAGCGGCACTGTGGCGTCAGGGAAAAGTCCTATTGAACCTCAGAGAAATGTGACTAAAGACCAAAGCCAGGGTATGGTAACAGAGTCAGGTGACACCGCTACTGAGAGTTCACCCACAGCACCACAGGAGGCACGGCGGCTTTTTACAGACGTCTCGTACGCTGACTTTTACTACATCCCAACTTGGTACTTGGCAGCATATGGAATACTGTCAGGTTATTCGGATCACACTTTCCGCCCATCCAATAAAGCTAGTAGAGGGCAAATCGTTAAGATAGTGACAAACGCGTTTCATATTGCCCCGTACACACCTCCGGATGGTTTTCAAACATTCGCAGACGTCGCTCCTGATTCAGCCTTCTTTGCCCCTATCGAGGCTGCGGCTCATGCCGAGCTCATTTCCGGGTATGAGTGTGGCGGCACGGGCGAACCTTGTGATCTGTTTCAGCGCAAATACTTCAGGCCAGGACGCGAAGTTTCTCGAGGGCAGCTAACAAAGATCATCTCAAAAGCAGCTGGATGGCTTTCCACCCCTCCTGTTGCGAGCACATTTGTAGACGTGCCGACAGGTTCAGTCTTCTTCGAGTTTGTCGAAGCCGCGTATGCACAAGGTATCATTGATGGATATGCATGCGGCGGAAATGGGGAGCCCTGCGACGCAACACGCCGTAGCTATTTTCGGCCAGGCCAGGATGCGACGCGCGGTCAACTTGCCAAGATCGTTTACAATGCCATTCCTGCTGAAAATCGCGCAGTGACACATCTAAACAGTTACAGAGAGGAGGCTCACGTCCCACCACTGATGCTACACTCCGCAATTGTTACTGCAGCTCAGAAACACAGCGACTATTGGTTGTTTAATCACTTGGATCCGGCAGCTATGGTGTATGGTCCACATGGTGAGGTTCCGGGTAAACCCGGATATACAGGTCGATATCCGTGGGATCGCATTGCTGCAGAAGGCTTCCCGTACGGTGGCGGAGGCGAAATCATGCACTTCTTTGGTGATCCAGTGCGTAGCGTAGATGGTTGGATAGCCACAATATACCATCGAGTAATAGCCATCGATCCGGCCTATGAGTACGCGGGGTACGGGGGAGACACACAGACGCAGAGCACCGGCACGTACAGTGTTGATGTGATGGATTTCGGATGGGGTCTGGATACAGCTGAGTCTCCGTATCCAATGTCTTACCCCGGACACATGCAGGTAGATGTGCCAACGGCTTGGAATGGTCTCGAGATCCCCGACCCTTTGCCTCCGGGGGCACAGCGTCCCGTCGGATTTCCTTTCACATTGCAGGGCGTTGGTGGTACACTCAACGTAAGCTCAGCTGAGATGCGCGATGCGCAAGGTAAGCTGGTCGAAGTTCATCCTAACCCGGCTGATTGTCAGGATTTCAATTGTTACGCTCTTATACCTGTCAAGTCATTGCAGAATGGCACACGGTATATCGTGTCTGCGAGGGGTTCAGTTGCTGGAGAAGAGTTTGACGCAACGTGGCAATTTACAACGGTAGGTGCTCCATAACTTTTCGCAAGATAGTTCACGTGCTGCTTGTAATAAACATACTGAGGTCTATGTGCCCGTCATAAGCGCATCTAGTCTATCTGCTGCCTGCCGCTGCATGTTCATCGTCACGTGCGAAAATCGGTTCATGGTCATCCCAACGTCGGAGTGACCAAGTATCTCTTGTACCACCTTCGGGTGCTCTCCGTTCGCGAACATGAGAGTAGCGAAGGTGTGTCGCAGGTCGTGGAATCTAAGGCGTGGCACGCCAGCGCGCGCTATGAGCCTGTTGTATCGAAGTGCTACAGAGTTGGGATGTAGCGGATGGCCGTACGGTGTAGCAAACACCAGGTCCAGGTCGGTATACGGAACGTCCAGTTTCAGCCGGGCCTCTAGCTGGCGCTTGCGGTGCAACTTCAAGCTACCGACTAGGGTGCGGGTAAGGGATACTTGCCGCTGGCCCTTAGCACTCTTGGGTTGCCCAAACGCATAGTGACCTTTGGTGGCACGGGTGGCCGTGCGCTGCACACGGAGCAGACCGGCTCCTAAATCTAGATCTTCCCCACTGTGGGACGAGACGAAAGCGCGCCGACGCAAGGGACAAGCAAAAAGAATGTCATGGTTTAAAATAAACAAGGCCGAGAGCATCACCATACTCTCGGCCTTGTTCTTCACCAACTTAACTGACCTAGCGGTCACGCCTGCTTTTAAAGCAGAACATGCCCTCATACCGCTTAGGGGGTTCCGGCCACAGGTGTAGAGGCCGGGGGCACTGGAATCTGGATGAATGGCAGGGCATTCGTACCGCCGCTGTACTGGGGCAGTTTACCGTCCCACTTCTCTATCGCCTTGTTCTGTATATAGAGTTCGGACAACGATTGCTGCTGGAGCTTTTGCGCCTCAGCTTGGCCCTGTGCCTGTGTAATGGACACAGTCTTATCGGCTTCTGCCTTTGCGACCGCCTGTGCGTTGCGCACGGCCTGTAACTGCTTCTCCTGCTCGGCCTTGAGAACTTCCTGGGCGGCTACCTGCTTTGCCTCGATGACGTTCTTGAACTCCTGGCTGGCGAAGTCGAAGTCTATGATGGTGAAGTCGTCCACGATGATGTTGTACCGCTTCAGCCGGTCCAACAGACGTGCCCGCGCCTTGCTCTTCACCTCTTCGCGCTTGGTAATCAGCTCTTCGGCGGTATACTCGGCTGTGGTCTGCTTGAACGCTTCCTGCACCTGCGGGTCTATCACCACGGTCCTGTATTCTCGGCCTATTGTCCTGAATACTTCCTGCACCTTTGTAGGGTCCAGCCTGTAGTTGACAGCTATCCTGGCATTGACTGCCTGGAGGTCTCTCGAAGCTGCAGCAGCGTCGGCCTCATTCTTTTGCGTCTGGATGCTGAACTCTTCGACACCTTCCACGAAGGGAATCTTGAAGTTCAACCCAGGCTGCAGCAACTTATCCGTCGCTGCGCCGAAATTTGTCACGATGCCAATATGCCCGGTCTGGACTGTGGCGACCGAGCCGAACGCAAATACTGCTGCTACAATAAGGGCTGCCACGATACCGAAAAGGCCGAAACCCACCCCGGCGGGCATGGTCATCTGCCCGGTTGGCATACGATTGTTGGGCCTATTATCCCCGCTGTCATCCACGCTGTCATCAGCATTGTCAATTTTGGTCTTATTCTTCATCTTGCTCTCCGTCCTATCTAGAAACTTTTACACACATGCCTAACAAGTGGGCATCATACTCTGCCCTCAGCGCGGCGCGTCCAAAGGCCGCGACCGGCAATAGCAATTGTACAATATCCCTAACTGTCTCACATATATATTACGTCAATTAACGGCGGTTTGTCGCAATTCTGCGATGGAAAATAAGTAGCCTCCGGCACATGTGAGTATTAGATGGTATATTGCGCGCGTGGCTGGAAGGTTTTTGCCTTCCGGCCATTTTTTACCTGTCTATAAGGTTCGCTCAGGACTTACATTTCGATAATCAGCCGTGTGCTACGATTCTTACTACTTATCCACCTGGCATCAGCAAGGCTAGTATGCTCGACGTGTTACAGACAGCACAGGTTAGGGCAAGTATGAGTTCACCAACCTCCCGCGAGATACGCCCTCGACACCCTCGAACGTGGCCTCCATGTGCCTTCTTGGCGCGAATCTTGCAGGCAGCCGTAGCCCGAGACCGACTGTCGGCGAGGTCCGCTGAAACACATACATTCAAGAATCACAAGGAGGAGTTCTTCAATGCGGAAGCATTTTAAACTGGTCGTATTGTTCGTAATCGCTACGATGCTGCTGGCGGCCTGCGGTGACCAGCCCGCGGCCACTCCAGTGCCTGCCACGGCTACAACAGCACCGGCGGCGGAAACGGCTACCACTGCCCCCAACCCCCAGGAACCCACGGTAGCAGATACCGCTACGACAGCCCCAGCGGCTGCCGATACAGCCACCACGGCCCCTGAGACTGCCGCTACCCCGACCGTCGCAATCGGTAAGCCGTCCGAGGAAGGCGTGCTGACCCTGTGGGTGCAGAGGTTGGCAGTCCCCGCCGTGACCGAGGCAGGTCGGCAGTTCACAGAGAAGTACAACATACCCGTATCCGTGCAGGAGCTGGAATTCGGTCAGATCCGCGACCAGCTCAAGACCGCCGGTCCCGCCGGTGAAGGCCCCGATATTATCGCGGGCGCTCACGACTGGCTGGGCGAACTGGTCACCAACGGCCTGGTTGAGCCTCTCGACCTGGCAGCTACACAGGAAAACTTCGACCCTGTAACTGTCCAAGCCTTCACCTACGAAGGCAAGGTCTATGGCCTCCCGTATGCCCTTGAGGCCATCGCCCTCCTCTACAACAAGGACCTCGTACCCGAGGCTCCGAAGACCTGGGAAGAACTCAAGACCATCGCCAAGCGGCTCCAGGACGAGGGCAAGGTAGACCAGGGCTTCGTGCTCATGCAGGGCGACCCCTATCACTCCTATCCGCTGTGGACGGGCTTTGGTGGCTATGTCTTCAAGCAGAACCCTGACGGCACCTACGATCCTTCGGACGTGGGCCTGGATAACCCCGGCGGCATCAAGGCCATGACGGAAATCGACCAGATGATCAAGGACGGCCTGCTACGTCCCGACATCACCGGCCAGATCGGTGAGACCCTGTTCGCCACCGGCAAGTCTGCCATGACCGTAGGCGGGCCGTGGCGCTTGGCCGACCTGCGCAAGGCCGGTATCAACTATGGCATCGCCCCGCTCCCCATGATGGAGCAGCAGCCTGCGCCGTTCGTAGGCTCGCAGGGCTTCATGGTCTCCGCCTTCGGCAAGAACAAGGACATCGCCAAGGCTTTCCTGACCGAGTTCATGGCTGCCGACGAGCCTATGCGGGCCATGTACGAGGCCGACCCGCGCATCCCCGCGTGGCTCCCCGTGCAGAAAGAGGTGGCTGCCTCGACCGATCCTAACGACGTAGACATAGCTGCCTTCGCGCAGTCTGCCACCGTCGGTAGGCCGATGCCTGCCATCCCGCAGATGTCGGCGGTATGGGAGGACTGGACCAAGGCCATCAACCTCGTATTCCAGCAGCAGGAAGAACCTGGAAAGGCGATTACCGATGCAGCCAACACCATCCGGGGCAAGCTCACGACGCCCTAGCGATGGAGATTCAGGCAGCGGTAAAGAGGGAGGCGCGCGTGGGCGCGCCTCTCTCCCTACCTCCAACCTGCTCCTTCGCATACTCGGCCTTCTCTTTATTGACGCGGTAGCGTTTTACTTCGCCTACGCTCTCTTCGGCCAGAACCAGGGAGCGGTCGCGGTCATCCTCCTCATCATTACCGCCGTGGTCAACTGGCTCTTTATTGACGACCGCGTGTACCCCTGGCGGTGGTTCACCCCCGGCCTCTTGCTGATGCTCTTGATGGTCGTCTACCCGCTTGGCTTCACGATGTACACGTCGCTCACTAACTACAGCGACGGCCACTTGCTGACCAAGGAGCAGGTGCTAGCGCAACTCACGAGCCAGTACTTCCAGCCCGAAAACGCCGTCAGCTACACCTGGACGCCCTACCGCAACGCCGACGGCACTTTCCTGCTGGTCTTCGAGGACCCCGAAGGCAACCGCTTGTTCGGCAACGAGCAGGAGGGCCTCAAACCGTTTGACGCGGCGGGCGACCTTCCGGCTACCCTCAGCGACTCCACGGGCAAGCAGTACCAGAAGCTTGAGCTTACACAGTCCCTCCAGTACCTCGGCACGCTCACGCGCATGCAACTCCAGAGCGGCGACAAGCAGATAAAGGTCGCTGGACTGGGCCGGGCCAGCGAGTCGGTGCAAAGGTACGTCCACGACCCGGCTACCGACAAGCTAACGGACCAGGAGACCGGCGTGGTCTACACACCCGTGCGAGGCACATTCACGGCCCCGGACGGCAAGACCCTCAGCCCCGGCTACAGTGTGGTCGTTGGACTGGAAAACTACACCCGCGTGCTAACCGATAAGAACATCCAGGGGCCGTTCATCTCGGTCTTTATCTGGAATTTGACCTTCGCTTTGCTGTCGGTGTTGTTCACCTTCGCGGTTGGCCTGGGTATGGCCCTGGTGCTCAACGATAAGAACCTCCCGTTCAAGGGTGTGTGGCGCTCTCTAATCGTCATCCCGTACGCGATCCCGGCGGTCATCAGCACGGTTGTGTGGGTGGGCCTCCTCAACCCCAACTACGGGCAATTCAGCGGCTTGATCGCCAGCATTTTCGGGGACTCGCCCGACTGGTTCTCCAACGGCACCTGGGCCAAGGTGGGCATCCTCTTGATAAACACCTGGCTGGGCTACCCTTACATGATGCTCATCTGCCTGGGGGCACTACAATCTATCCCGACCGACATGTATGAAGCGGCGGATATTGACGGCGCGCCCGCCTGGACGCAGTTCTTCAAGCTCACGCTGCCCCTGCTCCTGGTAGCTATCGCACCGCTGCTGATAGGCTCGTTCGCCTTCAACTTCAACAACTTCGGCGCGATAGAGGCCTATAACAGAGGAGGTCCGCCCATTCCTGGGGCCGCCACCCCCGCCGGCCAGACCGACATACTGCTCTCCTACACCTTCCGGCTGGCTTTCGGCGCGGGACAGGGTGCTGACTACGGCCTTGCATCCGCAATTGGCCTCTTCATATTCGTGTTGGTGGCCGGTCTTACCGCCTTCAACTTCCGCTTCACGAGGCGATTGGAGAACCTTGTATGAGCACTAAGACCGCAACCAGGGAGGCAGCGGCCGCGCGTCCGGTCCGAAGTGAAGGCAACCTCACAGCTACTCGCCGCCTGAAACTGGCGTTCAAGCTGGCTTTGGTGCTGCTGGCGACCGTCTTCGCGCTGTACCCGGTGGCCTGGATCATATCGGCTTCGTTCAACCCGCTCAACTCGCTGGTGGGGTTGAGTTTCATCCCGCAAGGAGCAACGTTCGCCAACTACCAGCGGCTCTACACCGACCCGCAGACGCCCTTCATGCTATGGATCTTCAACTCCGCGAAGATCGGCCTGATCTGCGCCATACTGATCGTGTCGCTGACCGCGCTGTCGGCCTTCGCTTTCAGCCGCTTCCACTTCAAGGGCCGGCGTGGGACGTTGCTCACGGTCATGCTGGTGCAGCTATTCCCGAACACGCTGGCGCTGGTGGCCCTGTTCCTGATGCTCCAGCAGCTTGGGAACATACGCGGGTTGGAGTGGCTCGGCCTCAATACGCACGGGGGCTTGATTCTCATCTATATAGGTGGCGCGCTGGGCTTCAACACCTGGCTCATGAAGGGCTTCTTCGACTCGATTCCGAGGGAGCTTGACGAAGCCGCCACCATAGACGGAGCGAACCGCTGGCAGGTGTTCTACCAGATCATCCTGCCGCTGTCCCGGCCCATCCTGGCCGTCACCGGCATCCTGACCTTCATCGGCGTGTACGGTGAGTTCCTCATCGCCCGCCTGATGCTGAGGGACAGGAACGAGTTTACCCTGATGGTGGGACTCTTCTTGTTTGCCAGCGACCGCTCGCAGGAATGGGGTGTCATAACGGCAGCGGCCCTGGTGGGTGCGCTCCCGGTGGTGATCTTCTTCTTCCTGACGCAGCGGCAGATTGTGAGTGGTCTCTCCAGCGGCGCGGTAAAGGGTTAGCCGGGTTCCCGTAACAGAGACAAGTAAGCGAGATAGGGGCGTGAGATTTCGCGCCCCTATCTTGTCCCTGGTCTCGCCTGCGGCACCAGCACATCTCGCGTGAAATCTGCCTGAGCGATAGAAGGGAATGAGCATGAGTGACCTATCCCACAGCCGAAACCGTGTGCGTAGGCGCGTAAGGCTTGCCCTCCAAAGGCTGCTGCCCTTTCGCGGCGGGCCCGAAGCAGAGGGCGATGCTGTAGCCGAGAAGCTCAAGGGCCTCAACTGGGTGGACACCGAGGAGGAAGCCAGCGCGGGCAGACAGGCAGCAGCGCAATCTCCCAGGGGAGACGGCCTGGCCCAGACCATTTACCACGCACGACCACAGAACCCTTTCAGCGAGGACTTCTAAATGCCGGACGACAACTTGAGCGTGCAAGCCGCCAAACGCCTCCGCGGAGGCAATATGCCGCACGTTCCACCACCCTCTTCTCCTACATCCACACGCGTCAGCCTCGCCCTTCAAGCCCCACCCGACGCCTACCCGGAGGTGCTATTCACCGACCCACGCCGCGAACACGGCTGGCGGGTGGCCCTCGCCTGGAACGACGCCTCGAACGTGTGGCAGACAGTTGTGCTGCTTCCCCATGAGCCAACGGTACTTACCTATCACTTCGTGTTGCGTGACGGCTCCACGATTCGCGAGCGGCACCAGGTGGAGGGCGAGACCGAGATGCTCTACGGGGTGTGGGAGGAGCGGGAGTTTCAGATCGCAGTGTACGACCCGAACGATACGCCGCCCTCGTGGCTGCCCGGCACCATCTTCTACCAGATTTTCCCCGACCGCTTCGCCCAGAGTGACCCTGATAATGTCCGCAAGGGCGGTGACACCTACGGCCAGGAGCCTCTGTACCTTGGCTGGGAGGACAAGCCCGAGCACCCCCCGAAGGGCCGCGATTTCTTCGGTGGCGACTTACCCGGCGTAATGAGCAAGCTGGACTACCTCAAGGAGCTGGGGGTGACTTGCATCTACTTCACGCCCATCTTCGCCTCGCCCACCAACCACAGGTACGACGCCACCGACTACAGCCGCATCGACCCCCGCCTCGGCACCGAAGACGATCTAAAACAGCTAATAGCCGAGGCGCGCGACCGGGGCATTCGCGTGCTGCTGGACGGCGTGTTCAACCATTGCTCCAGCGATAGCATCTACTTCCAGGACGCTCTCAAGAGCAAAGAGTCGCCCTACTTTCGCTGGTTCGACTTCCTGCATTGGCCCGAGCGGTGGGTGGGCTGGCTGGGTATCAGGCACAAACTGACAACCTGGGGCATCAAGACCATGCCGGAGTTCGTGGAGTGCCCCGAGGTCGAGGAGTTCTTCTTTGGGAAGGACGGAATCGCGCTGAAGTGGCTCTCCCTGGGCACGGTGGGCTGGCGGACGGACGTGACGCCCTGGGTGACGCACGAGTTCTGGCGCAGGTTCCGCAAGGCTGTGCGCCGCGCCTACCCGGAGGCCTACCTGGTGGCGGAGGACTGGGAGAACGCCCCTCAACGCCTCGTGGGTGACAGCTTCGACGCCACCATGAACTATCGCTTCGGGTACAGCGTCCTGGGCTTCGCCAGCGGCAAGCTCACGCCTACACAACTGGACGACCGCCTGGAGACACGCCGCCGCGACACCCCGCCGCTGGCCTTGCACGCGCAGATGAACATACTCGGTTCGCACGACACCGCACGCATTCTCACACGCATGGAGGGCAATAAAGAGCGCGTGATGCTCGCCACGGCCCTGCAACTGGCTTATCCCGGCTCGCCCATGATCTACTATGGGGACGAGGCGGGAGTTGAAGGCAGCTACGCCGAAGAGGGCCGTGCGCCATACCCGTGGGGCCGAGAAGACCCGCAGCTTCTTGACTTCTTCAGGACTGCCATGAACGCACGTCTGGATAGCGCGGCGCTGGGGAAGGGAGACGTTTCTACCGTGTGGATCGACGATAGAGGCGGCTACGGCATCTTGCGTACTCACGGGAGCGACCGAGTCGTCGCGCTCTTCAACAACAGCGACGCTCCTCTTGAGGCCGAGGTTTTGCTTGGGAACGGGGTACAGGACAGGGAAGTGTCCGACCTGCTAGCACGCCTCCCAGCCGCTAGCCTTTCAGGCGGCACGCTTCGCGTTACTGTTCCACCGCTGGGCGCAGGTTGGTACCGCCTTTCGTAGGGGTGGGATTTCGATCCCGCTCGTCGTTGATCGATAGGTTTATAGTCGCGAAACACAGGAGGACCACGATGGACAGAACCGACAGGGCGGACGCCCACCAGAATGCTGAACAAGCCGAAAGATTGGACGAGGCAGATGCAGGCACCGCGCAGGGACCGGCAGCCGCGGGCATAATCTCCGCCAACCTGGCGGGGCTTAATACGGGCCTGAGCACGATGGCAACCGCCGCGCCTTCGGCAGGCAACGTCGGCGGCGTATCCGGCGCGCAGGCGGAAGGCGTCATGACCGGCGACGAAGACCTTGCGGAGGATGCCGCGTTGAACCTGGATGTCCTGGAGCAATTCGGCAGCAGGCACCGCCAGACCGGCGACGAAGGTGTCTCGCCGGAGCAAAAGGAGATCGAGGCGGACGAGCTAAACGGCTAGCCGCCCCTGGCAGTTCGCCCCTGACGACGCCACCTTGCGTTCATAGTAAGAGGCATTGGCGTGCTGCCCATCGGTAAACACGCTTTGACAGACGAGTGATGCCACGAGGAGTATCAATGGACAGGGACCAGGCCACAGCTTCATCAATACTTACCCGCCGCTCAAGCGGATTATTGCTACACCCAAGCTCGCTGCCCGGCCCCTGGGGCATCGGCGACCTCGGCCCGGAAGCTAACGCCTTCGTGGATTTCCTGCACGCCACCGGGCAGCAACTATGGGAGGTGCTGCCTCTGGGGCCGACAGGCTACGGCGACTCGCCTTACCAATCGCTGTCGGCGTTCGCGGGCAACCCGAACCTGATCAGCCCCGACCTCCTTGTGGCGGAGGGCCTGTTGTCGCAGGAAGACCTGACCGGTATTGAGCCTCTGCCAGAGGGTCAAGTCGATTACGGCGCGGTTATCCCTCTCAAGCGGCACCTGTTGCAGATCGCTCATCAGCGCCTCCTATCAGGTGCCAGCCCTGAGTTGATAGAAATGCTACGCACGTTCCGGGCGCAACAGCAGGAATGGCTCGAGGACTTCGCGCTCTTTGCGGCGCTGAAGAACTCGCAGGGCGGAGCGCAGTGGCTCTCCTGGAAGGAAGAACTAGCCCGCCGGGAACCCCAGGCTTTGGATCGGGCCAGGCAAGAACTGCGGGACGAAATCGAGTTCCAGGTCTTCTCCCAGTTCGTCTTCTTCCGCCAGTGGCTCCAACTCAAGTCCTACGCGAACCGGCGCGGCGTTCACATTGTGGGAGACATCCCGATCTTCGTAGGCCACGACAGCGCCGATGTTTGGGTGCACCAGGACATCTTCTACCTGGACGAGACCGGCAGGATGACGGCTGTGGCGGGGGCCGCGCCCGACTTCCACATCAAAACGGGCCAACTCTGGGGCAATCCACTATACCGGTGGGACGTGCTCAAGGAGCGGCGCTACGACTGGTGGGTGCAACGCTTTCGCATGGCCCTCACGCAGGCGGATATCCTCAGGCTCGACCACTTCAGGGGATTCGCTAACTTCTGGGAAGTGCCCGCTGATGCCGAGACCGCAGCCGAGGGGCGGTGGGCACCGGGGCCAGGCACCGACCTCTTTGAAGTCGCGGCTCACGAGCTAGGCCCGCTGCCGCTCGTCGCTGAGGATCTGGGGCTGATTACGCCGGACGTACACGCCCTCCGCGAGCAACTCGGCTACCCCGGCATGAAGGTGCTTATAGAGGCCTTCTACCAGGGGGCCGACAACCCTTACCTGCCCCACAACTACAAGCACGACTTCATGGTCTATCCCGGCACGCACGACATGCCCACCGTGCGCGGCTGGTGGAACAACGCCTCGCCCACGGTGCAGAACAACGCTCGCCTCTACATGGGCGTGGAGGGCGACGACATCGCCTGGGACTTGATAAGGCTGGCGATGGCCTCGGTGGCCGACATGGCTGTCATCCAAATGCAAGACCTGTTCGACCTGGACAACAGCGCCCGTCTGAACACGCCAGGCACTACCACCGGCAACTGGACCTGGCGCTACCGTCACGAACAACTCACTCCCACGGTGGCCTCCCGCCTGGAGACTCTGACCCGCATATATGGCAGGAGCAGGCCCGTGCCGTCCGAGGAGGCCGAGGCTTAGGTCAGGGGCGAACGCAAGGAATGGGACGACGCCATAGCTTCTGCATCGGCGCACCTTGCACCGGGCTATTAGCACCAGGAGGTTCTCCCCCACTCCACACCTATGTCAAAGTCGGATGGCAGCGACCAAGCCCCAGCCTGTCATCCTGAGCGTAGCGAAGGATCTAAAGAAGGTGAGTAGGGATGCTGTTGACATGCGCGGGTAGGGTGCTGAAGGTTCAGCAAAGCGACACGCGGAACATCTGAGATCCTTCGCTACGCTCAGGATGACAGGGGGAACGTGGCCCGCGCACGTGCTACTTCCCCGCTTTGGCACCAGCATGTTGCGGAACCGTCCGCTTCTTGTCCTGTCCTGCCACCTGTGGTATGATATTGTGCCTGCGCCCACCTGACTGACCTTGGGAAAAGCTGCGGCCAGGACTTCCCCAAAGCTTTCAGGACGGAGCGCCGACACACATGGACGAGACCCCTGCCGACGAACAGTCGCCTGTTTACGAAGCCGGTAAACCTACCACCCTCATCGTCGGTCAGTCGGGCGGTGCGACTGCGGCCATCAATTCCTCACTGGTAGGGGTGCTCCGCGAAGCCAGGTCCCAGGGTATTCGCCGCGTCTACGGCATGCGCTATGGCATCAGGGGCCTTCTCTCGGGCGACCTGGTTGACTTGAGCAATCTGCCCCTGGAAGTGCTGCCCGCTCTCCAGCAGACGCCATCCGCCGCCCTCGGTTCGTGCCGCTACCACCTGACCGACGCGGACATACCACTTGCCATGTCCACGCTCCAGGAGCACGGCATTGGCTACATGGTCTACATCGGCGGCAACGACTCGGCTGATACGTCTCACCGGCTCGCCACCGCCGCAATGGAGCAGGGCACCGACCTGAAGGTCATCGCAGTGCCCAAGACGATTGACAACGACCTGCCGGTGACCGACCACTGCCCCGGCTACGGCTCGGCTGCCCGCTTCATCGCCGTCGCCACCCTCGAAACGACGTTGGACACCCGCGCCATGCCCGACATTTACCCGGTGAAGATACTGGAAACGATGGGCCGTCACGCGGGGTGGCTGGCGGCCTCCTCAGGGCTGGCGCGGGCCACCGGCTGGGAGACCCCCAACCTGATTTACATACCTGAGTGCCCCAAGGACGTGGACGAAATCCTGCAAGAGGTGCAGGCGGCATACCAGGCACGCGGGCAGGTGGTCATCGTCATGTCGGAGAACCTGCGCGCCCGCGACGGCAGGCCCTTCGCGATGGCGGGCATGGAAGCACTCAACGGAGGCCAGCAAGGCAGCGTCAAGCCCGACTTCGTAGACGACTTCGGGCACGCTTACTACAGGGGCACCAGCGCGGGCGTGGTCCTGCGCCAGCTTATCACCAACAAGCTAGACCTGCGAGCCCGCCTGGACCAGCCGGGCACCTTGCAGCGCATGTCTCAGGCGCACATGAGCGAAGTCGATCTCATCGAGGCGGAGGAGTGCGGCCGCGCGGCGGTCAGAGGTGCTCTAGCGGGCACTACCGACCAGATGGTAATCCTGGAGCGGGCGGAAGGCCCAAGCTACCGATGCACCATCGGCATGGCCGACCTCGAGCAAATCGCTAACGTCGAAAAGCGCATGCCCGCCGACTTCCACACCGAAGAAGGCAATTTCATCACCGACGCGTTCCTGGACTACGCCCTGCCACTCGTAGGGGCACCGCTGCCGCAATTCGTAGAGCTACTTGCATAGGGGCATTAGCTCTATCCGGCAGCCGTGGCACGCATTTACAACCGGAGGCTCCACAACATGGAAGTACACAAAGTAGGTGTATTGGGGGCGGGAACGATGGGCAACGGCATAGTCCAGGTGTTTGCTGCTTCCGGCTTTGAGGTCCTGATGCGCGACGTGGGCCAGGTGCCCCTAGAGCGCGGCCTCTCCGCAATCCAGAAGAGCCTGGGCAAGTTTGTAGAAAAAGGTAAACTTAGCGCGGAGGAGAGCGAGGCGGCACTCTCCCGCATCAGCACCACCACTGAGCTTGGCGACCTTGCTAGCTGCGACCTCATTGTTGAGGCTATATTCGAGAACTTTGAGGCCAAGTCGGCGGCTTTCGTGGAGCTAGACGGTCTGCTGCCCACGGAATCGATCCTCGCCTCCAACACCTCCTCCATTGACATCACGCGCCTTGCCGCGGCCACGAAGCGACCCGACCGCTTTATTGGGATGCACTTCTTCAACCCCGTGCCCCTGATGTCGCTCGTTGAGATTATTCGCGGCCTCGCCACCAGCGAGGAGACCTATCAGGGGGTGCGCGAGCTTGCGGTCAGGCTTGGCAAGACACCCGTAGAGGTGAAGGACTATCCCGGCTTCGTCTCCAACCGCATCCTGATGCCGATGATAAACGAGGCAGTGTTCGCGCTCTTCGAGGGGGTAGCCACCAAAGAGGACATCGACACCGTAATGAAGCTAGGCATGAACCACCCGATGGGCCCGCTCACCCTCGCTGACTTCATCGGCCTGGACGTTTGCCTCGACATCTTGCACGTGCTCCATGACGGCTTCAAAGACCCCAAGTACCGCCCGTGCCCGCTGCTTGTAAAAATGGTGCAGGCAGGCAAGCTAGGCCGCAAAACTGGAGAAGGATTCTACAAGTACTAAGCAGCCGGAGGATGAAAGTTCCGCCCCGTCGTCCATCGTCTATCGTCCATCGTCCGCCCCGAGAGGCCCCAACATGGATTTTGCGCTAACTGAAGACCAACGGCTAATCAAGCAGACAGCGAAGGAATTCGCGGACGAGCAGCTGGCCCCGCTTGCCGCCGAGTACGACCGCACGGAGGAGTTTACCGCGCCCCAGGCTAAAATGCTGGCCGAGATGGGGTTCCTCGGTATGATGGTGCCTGAGGAGTACGGCGGTTCCGGCCTGGACACTATTTCCTACGTGCTGGCGATGGAAGAGGTAAGTCGGGCCTGTGCCTCCTCGTCGGTGACCATGACCGTGCAGAACTCCCTCGTATGCTGGCCCGTGACCGCCTTCGGAAACGAGGAGCAAAAGCGCAAGTACCTCGTACCCCTGGCGAAGGGGGAGATTTATGGCTGCTACGCACTTTCAGAACCGGCGGCAGGCTCCGATCCCGCCTCGATGGCAACTATGGCGGTGGAAGACGGCGACGACTACATCCTCAACGGCTCCAAGATTTTCATCTCCAACGGCGGCGTGTCTAAGGTCGCGCTCGTGTGGGCCACCACCAGCAAGGAGCTAAAGCACCGGGGTATCACCGCCTTTATCGTTGAGGCAGACACCCCCGGCTTCACGGTAGGCACCGAGGAGAAGAAGCTGGGCATTCGCGGCTCTAATACTACGGAATTGCACTTTGAGAACTGCCGCGTGCCCAAGGCCAACATATTAGGCAACGTGGGCGACGGCTTCAAGATTGCCATGCAGACGCTCGACGGCGGTCGCATCGGCATTGCGTCACAGGCGGTGGGCATAGGGCAGGCGTGCATTGACGCGTCGGTCAGGTACGCGCACCAGAGGCAGGCGTTCGGCAAGCCGCTGGCCGAAATAGAAGCCATTCAGATTAAGGTCGCGGACATGGCGATGGAGGTGCAGGCCTCGCGCCTTCTGACGTTCCACGCAGCCTTCCTTAAGGACCAGGGGCAGCGTTTCAGCAGAGAGGCCGCGATGGCTAAGCTGCACGCCTCTGAGGCCGCTACAAGGGCCGCGCACATGGCCGTACAAATCCACGGCGGCTACGGCTACCTCCGGGACTTCCCCGTAGAGCGGTTCTACAGGGACGCGCGTATCACCGAAATCTACGAAGGTACGTCCGAGATTCAGCGCCACGTCATCAGCAACTGGGTGCTGCGAGAAGGTCGCCCGGCTACTGAATAGCTTGTGAAGAAATCAGCTTAAATACGAAAGGTCCGGCACCTCTTGGGGCTGGACCTTTCATGTTGGTTGTGATCTCGCGAAGTCCGAGAGCAGTGGACAACAGTCGCCTGTGTTCATGGTGTTACCCTCTGCTTCGTCTCTTACCTGGCGAGCATCTTGATGAGTTGTCGTGCCTTGTTGTAGCGGCGGGACTTGGTCGCCTCCGCCTGCTTCTCGCGCTGAATCTGACGAGATACCTGCTCCATCACGTAATAATTGCCGTTCATTGCTTTTTTCTCCTGTGTGATTTTTTATATTGATTGTTTCCGGTTGATGTCTACATTGTAGCCTAGACCGCACTTCTTGAAATCGGCATTCAGAGGTAACACGCGGCGGCATAAGACCTAGTTTAGACGGCAATCTAGTAGGTCTGCCGTACTGAGGTCACGCGTGAGCAAATGGACTTTAGTAGTACGCCGAATGGTGTAGGTGGAGGAGGCTTGTGGAGCCGAGGAAGGTGTGGTGCTCCTTGTTGAACGGTGAGGAGTAAGGTGCTGCCTGGGGAAGAATTGCCTGGGGAGTTTACCGGGGAGTTGTGCTTGCTGCCAGCCTGATGGCGCTTATCAACTGCTTGTAGGGGACGCCTTTTTCCAGAAAGAGGTTTACGCCCGCCGCCTGTGCTTCTGCTCGTTCTCCCGCCTGGTCGTGGATGCTCAGGCCGACTACCGAATTCGCCAATCTTCTCTGGGTTATTTCCGCGAGGGCGTCATACTTGTCGCAGCAGCGCATATCCAAATCAATGAGAACAACGTCGGGGCGTACTCTCTGCGCCAGCTTGATGGTCTCGCAATCGTCCGCCGCCTCGCCCACAACCCGGATGCGGGGGTCGAGTTCGAGCATGGTCTTGAGGCTGGACCGGAGGCAGTCGTGATCGCCGGCTATGAGGACTCGGATCTGGGAGGCAGGTCCGGAGGCTTGGGATACGGGGGGTACGTACTCGTAGTGTGCTGTCATATTAGAAAACATTTGCGGCGCGTCTAGTTCGCGCAGGGGGTACTGGTTGTGCGCACCAGGCACCGCAGAGTTTCCACCGAAATTTGTCATCCGTTACTCCTTGGTGCCTTAGATTTGGCCCGTTCGGGCCAGGCGGCGCGTCTTGTATAACAGCTTAATATATCTCTTACGCGTTTGTCACGGGTACTGCGCGGTAATATTTTACGGGACTGCCGCAGGAAGGGCAATAGGTCTTGAGATGTAGAATAGGCATATTTTGTGCCTACCAGCGCTGCATGCCCGCCCTCGTGCGACTAATCAACGATTTTCTGGCGTAGGGCGTACACAGCGGCCTGCGTACGGTCCGAGAGGTGCAGCTTCTGTAAAATGTTGCTCACGTGCGTCTTGACGGTCTTTTCGCTGAGCACAAGTTCCTCCGATATGTCCTTGTTGGTCTTGCCGTGAGCGATGAGCCTCAGCACTTCCAACTCGCGTTCCGTCAGGTCGTGGCGGGGCGTCTGGGGCTGGGGGTTGGTGAACTCCTGCATCAGCTTGCGGGCGATCTCCGGGTCGAGTTGGGCCTCGCCTCTATAGACGGTGCGGATGGCCTTCACGAGGTCCTGGGGCAGCACGTCCTTCATCAGGTAGCCTTGCGCCCCCGCCTTGATAGAGGCAAAGACCTTCTCGTCCTCGCTGAAGGAAGTCAGCACAATTACCCGCGTGGAAGGCACCAGGCCGGTTATGGCACGAGTTGCCTCTACCCCGTCGCTGTTGGGCATCACGAGGTCCATCAGCACGATATCGGGCAGCGTGTCTCGCACCACCCCTACAGCTTCCCGCCCGTCCGAGGCTTCCCCTACCACCTCGATGTCGGACTGAAGCTCTAAATACGTGCGGAGGCCCTGCCGGACGATTGCGTGGTCGTCCACCAGCACTACGGCTATCTTGTCCGAACCGGCTCGTGGGTCTGTGGCTGCCATTTACGTCCTCCTACTACTTGTCACACGGCACAGTGACGCGCACGCGGGTGCCCTGCCCGCCCTGCGCTGGACCAATCTCGAAAGTGCCGCCCAGTTGTTCGGCGCGCTCCCGCATCGAAGTGAGGCCGAGGCTGTTGGGCCGCTGCGTAAAAGTACCCAGCCCCACCCCGTTGTCCTCAACGGACATCTTTGCGAGGCTGTCCTGAGTGCTCAAGGTTATGACAACTTGCGTGGCCTGAGCGTGCTTCACGACATTGTTCAGCGCCTCTTGCGCGATCCTGAACAGGGCCTTCTCAATAGGGAGCGGCATCCGGCGCTGCCCGACCACGTCCACGCGCACATTGAGGCCGTGCCTCTCTGAGACCATTTTAGCGTGCTTTGTCAATACGGCTGCCAGCCCCTCCTGCTCCAGGTTGGCGGGGCGCAGTTCAAATATGAGCGTGCGCATCTCCTTGAGGGCGGCGTTGGCCGTTTCGTATAGCACCTGAATCTGCTTGCGCGCTTTCTCAGGTTGGGCGTCGAAGAAGAGGTTCGCCGCCTCAGCGTTAAGCACCATGCTAAACAGCGCCTGCGACAGCGAATCGTGAAGCTCTCGCGCCAGACGGTTGCGCTCTTGTAGGATGTACTGCTCCTGCGACCGGTCGTACAACTTGGCGTTCTCCAGGGCGATAGCCGCCTGGTTCGCGAACGCCAGCACCGTTTGGCCGTCCTCCTCGTCGTAGAAGCCGGGTTCGTGCTTGTCGAGCGCCAGCGCGCCTATCACCTCGTTGCGCACCATCAGCGGCACGCCTATCCAGGAGCGGGTGGGGTCACCGTCGTCCGTGATGAAGCTTGGCTCGTCCCTCACGTTTTGCAGCACTATGGGTGCCTCGCCGTTCAAGAGACGGCGAGTGAGGGCGTTCTCATTGGAGTCGAAAGACGCGCCGATCACCTGGCTTGGCTCGTTGAAGCCCTCGGCGGCGATAATGCGTAGCTTGGTGCCGAACAGCATCTGGATGCTGGCCCGGTCGTAGCTGACCACCTCGGCCAACTGTTCGAGGATCAGGGAGAGCACCTGGTCGAGGTTGAGCGTGGAGGTAATCAGCGCGCTGGAACGCACAAGTGCGGTGACTTCACGTACTCGCCGCTCAAGTTGCCTGCGCTGCTCCTCAAGTAGCTTCACCTGGTCTTGCAGGCGAGCGTTGAGCGCCAGGGAGTAAAGCTTGCTGAAGCGTATCACCAGCCACCGCAGGGCCGCGTCGAGCGAGCGGGCCATCACCAGCGCCGCTTCTTCATCCCGGTCCCAACCGAACTCGCGTTGCACCACCGGCAGCACGGCCTCGGCCAGCAGCAGGTGGCCCTCCAGCACCTCCGAAATGTCGAACCCCTGCTCGGCGCGGTGGTCGCAGATTTCATCGGCGTAGCGCGACAAGTTGGTGTACTGCCCCGTCCTGAAGAGGTTGGCGAGCGCCGCTATGCAAGCCGACGTAGAGGCCTGAAGCTCCGTCACGGTGCGCTCCCGGTAATGGGAGCCTTCCATCCCAAACAGCAGTTGCACCCACGAGGCTACTATCTCAGAGCGATAGCCTTCCAGCAGATCCGACAATTGCGGGACGATCATTATTTCGTTGTGATGTGCTGATCTGGTTGCCATAGCTCGTAACGCGTAACACGTAACGCGTAACACGTAACGCGTAACTAGCACCGTCCTTCTAATTACGCGTTACGTGTTACGACTCACTTCCGTCCTGGGATGCCAGGTTCGGTCATTGCTACAGGGTCGAGAATGCGGTCCAATTCTTCCTCCGTTAGCAGGCCCATCTCCAGCACGATCTCGCGCATCGAGCGACCGGTGCGGGAGTTCTCCTGCGCGACTTTCGCGGCGGCGCTGTAGCCGATGTAGGGGTTGAGGGCGGTCGCAAGGCCGTTAGACTCTTCAACGAACTTGCGGCAGCGTTCTTCGTTCGCGGTGATACCCTCCACGTTGAACTCGGACACTACCCACATGGAATTGCGGAGGATGTCAATTGACATCAGCATGTCGAACGCCATTACCGGCATCATCACGTTGAGCTCGAGTTGCCCCGCCTGCACCGCCATCGTGATGGTCGTGTCGTTGCCTATCACCTGGAAGCAAGCCATGTTGAGCATTTCCATCATCACCGGGTTTACCTTGCCGGGCATGATGGAGGAGCCGGGCTGCACCGCCGGTAGATTTATCTCGGCAAGCCCGGTCTGCGGTCCCGAGGACATAAGGCGCAGGTCGTTCGCTATCCTGGTTAGCTCCAGCGCCAGCAGCTTCAGCGCGCCGTGCGCCTCGGCCATAGCCGACTGCGACTGCGTCATCTCGACCAGGTGCCCGGCCGGGCGCAAAGGAAGCCCGGTAAGCTCGCCCAGCTTGGCGACGACCGCCTTCTGGTAGCGGGGGTCACTGTTGAGGCCCGTGCCCGCCGCCGTCGCGCCGATGTTAAGCTCCAGCAGCGACTCGAAAGCCTGCTCTATCTTGCGGCGCATCTTCGATAGGGTCACCGAGTACGCGGTGAACTCCTGCCCCAGGCGAATAGGTACGGCATCCTGGAGGTGCGTGCGACCCGACTTGACGACTCGGTCGAACTCGCGGCCCTTGTCCTCGAAGGCCTTTTGTAGACGGTCGAGGGACGGGTAGAACTCGCGCATCTGCAAGAGGGTGGCAACGCGCATGGCAGTGGGAAACACGTCGTTGGTGGACTGTGCCATGTTCACGTGGTCGTTGGGGTGGACGGGCTTGTACTCGCCTCGCTTGCCACCCAGGCGCTCGTTAGCCAGGTTGGCAAGCACCTCGTTGGTGTTCATGTTGTGCGAAGTGCCCGCCCCGGCCTGTATTGGGTCCACGCGCCACTCGTCAATGTGCGCCCCTGCCAGCACCTCCTCAGCCGCCGCGATGATCGCGTTGGCAAGCTGAGGGTCAAGCTGCTCCAGGTCGCGGTTCACTTCGGCGGCGGCCCGCTTCACCAGCACGGTGGCGCGCACCATCGTCGGGTGAGGCCGCAATCCTGTAATGGGAAAGTTGCGGATGGCACGGGCGGTCTGCGCGCCGTATAGAGCGCCCTCGGGCACCGGGACATCGCCCAACGAGTCGCGCTCGGTACGGTAGGCCCCGTTGCCTACGTTGTCAGTGTTGTCAGCCACGTAAGAATGCCTCCACGCAGGAAAGTATGCTGCATTATAACATTTGGGATTTGGAAATGGTGGTTCTGCGTATCGAGAGCGTTCCTGCTCGTCCCGTTGCACAATCCAGGCACACAAATCAGCTATAATGGCTGCGTGAGCGATAAGACGATTCTGGTGGTGGACGACGAGCCGAATATAGTCGAGCTTGTAAGGCTGTACCTGCGCAACGAGGGATTTTCGGTGGAACAGGCGCACAACGGGAAGCAGGCGTTGGATCGGTTTCGGGCTGCCAGGCCTGCGCTCGTGGTGCTGGACTTGATGCTGCCGGAGGTTGACGGTTGGGAGGTCTGCAAGCAAATCCGGCGGGAGGGCGACACCCCCATTATCATGCTGACCGCCCGCAGCGACGACATTGACAAGATCGTGGGCCTGGAGCTTGGCGCGGACGACTACCTGACCAAGCCGTTCAACCCCCGCGAACTGGTCGCCCGAGTGAAGGCAGTGCTGAGACGAACACCAGCCATGCCGCCGGACCTGCACGCCGAATCGGCCCCGCGGCTCGGCAACACGACCATTGACGAAGCGCGGCACGAGGTGACCGTCGCGGGCAGGCGCGTAGAACTCCGGGTCAAGGAATTCGATCTACTGCTCGCGTTCGTTCGGCACCTGGGGCTGGTGCTGGAACGGGACCGTCTGCTGAACATTGTGTGGGGCTACGAGTACTTTGGGGATACGCGGACGGTTGACGTGCACGTGGCTCACCTGCGAGACCGGCTCCAGGGTTCTTCACTCAGCATACAGACCGTCAGGGGCGTGGGCTATAAAATGGTGCTTGACGAGGGTGAAACTTCAGGATAGCTTGCTTGATTGGTGCCGATGTTCAGAACCTTGCGCGCAAAATTGGTATGGTCGTTCGCCGCGGTGTCGGTGCTGATGATGGTGCTGGTGCTGGCGGTTGGTTTCGTGCTGGCGCAAACCAGCGCCCGCAACACCGCCTTCGCCAACCTCGAACAAAAGCAGAGAATCGCTGTCCCTTTTATCGCTCTAGTGCTGCTGGACGAGCGAGGGGGTGGCAGGCCCGCCATGAGCGACACGGCACGACGCGCTCTGAAGTCGGCAGACCTCCGGGTGTTCGTCCTCAACCGAGACACCTTGCAGGTCGAACACGACACCGGCGGCAATGCTGCGCTGCTGGACAAACAGTTTCCATTCGGGGCCGCCACAGTGGTGGAGCAACTCAGGAGCGGGCAAGCGGTGCGAGGCATCGCCTCCTTTGAGGGCGAGGGAGGACGCTACCAGTATGTCGCCCAGCTTATACCGGTTGCAGTGCGCCCGCTGGGCGCGCCGCCGGGCAGGCCGCCTCGACAGTACATCGTGGTGGCGCAGCCGGAGCCCGACCTGGGCCGCATCCTCCAGAATGCACAGGAGTTGTTGCCTGCCGTCGTTATGGGCCTGGTGGTCGCGTTGATTGCCGGTTATTTCCTGGCGCGCTCCATATCGGACCCGGTCACCAGGCTTTCGCGGGCGGCAGCCGCGGTGTCACGGGGCGACTACAACCAGCAATTGCCCGTGCGAGGGAAAGACGAGATTGCCGCGCTTACTGACCAGTTCAACAGTATGGCCCAGGCGGTGAGTAACGCCCACCAGATGCAGCGGGACTTCGTCGCCAACGTCTCGCACGATTTGAAGACCCCGCTCACGTCAATCCAGGGCTTCTCCCAGGCGATGCTCGACGGGTCGATTGTAGATGAGGCTGACTACAAGCAGGCGGCAAAGATCATCAACACCGAGTCGCAACGCATGAGCCGCATGGTAAGCCAATTGCTGAGCCTTACGCAGCTCCAGAACGGCCTGCGCACCCTGGAGCTGCGCCCGGTGGAGCTTGGACCCCTGCTGGGCCAGTTGGTACTGACTATGCAGCCCCAGGCGACAGCGGCAGGGATAGAGCTTGTGGCACAATTCAGTACGGATTCGGTGGTAGTGCTGGGCAGCGCTGACATGCTCAGGCAGGCTTTCGGCAACCTGATAGACAATGCCCTGAAGCACACCCCCAGCCGAGGCACCATCATCGTGTCATTGCTCCCCGCGAGCAACGGTGTTGAAGTAGTGGTCAGCGACACGGGCGCGGGCATACCAGCTTCTGAACTGCAACGGGTGATGGAGCGCTTCTACCAGGTAGACAAGGCCCGCGCTTCGGGTCAGGAACGCAGCCTGGGCCTGGGACTTGCGATTGCCAGAGAGATTGTCCAGGCTCATCATGGGCATATACAAATTGACAGCGCCGAGGGTAAAGGCACAAGCGTCTCGGTGTGGCTGCCAGCCTCCGTGGGGCACTCACCCGCTATGGGTCACACCAACTCAGAGCCTGCAACCACCTCAGTTTCGGGGAACGGGCGGGCCGAGACTTACGTGCCCGACATACCAGCCAGCACTTCCGCCGGCTCGAAGTCTACCTAAACTGCAACCTCGAACTCGGGTCTTGAGTATTCAGGAGGCACAAGTTTGGATCTAGGCTCACTCGGCGGGTGGCCCATAGCTTTACTGGCGGTAGTGGCGTTAGCGGGTGTCACAATCGGCTTCGCATTGCTCATAGGGCGGTGGATAGACGCCCAGAGCAATAGCGTGGTCGATCCACCACGGAAGGGGCGCAAGCAGGATTCCGAGCGTGAGTAGGGCGCTCGCCTGTTGTATAATGACTGGGCGCACGCGGGTCCGCACGTAATCCCTCAGGAGGTAAGCAGCATTGCACTGGACCGGTCTCGCTCTTGGACTTTTCTCAGCCCTGGTCATTGGCCTAGGCTTCGTCTGGGTCATCCGCTTCGAGTACTACGTTGGTGCCTACAGGTGGAAGTGGGTAGCAGCAGCAGGGCTGCTGGTTTGCGCGGCCTCGCTGTTCATGCCCAACTTTATGCTTTCGGCCGTCACCGGCATCGTGGGCGGCAGCATCGTTTGGGGCGCGATGGAACTACCGCACCAGGAAGAGCGGGCCGAACATGGCCTCTTCCGCACCCACCCCAACCGTGCCTCCCGGCCCAAATTGCGGCACGATGGCAGCCACGATCACGGTTCCAAGCCCGGCCTGGGCAAGTGGTGGAGCTTCTAGCATGCTCGGAGGGATAGAGTTGCAGTGGGCCGGGCCGGTCCTGGCAGTGGTCACATTCCTGACGATCTGGTGGGGTCACATCCTGGTCCGCATCGTCCACTACTACATGGGCACGCGGCCCGCCCCGGTTATCTTCCTGGGAGGTTTACTGTTGCTCCTGGGGTCCACACAGACAGCCAACGACCTGCTCGCGGGCAGTTGCGGCATCGTCGGGCTGACGCTCCTCTGGGACGCGTTCGAGCTACACCGCCAGGAGGCGCGGGTGAGGCAGGGCCACGCACCGCTGAACCCCAGGGTGCACAAGGCCGCTGCCGGTCTCGCCGCCGCCAAGCTGGCTGAGGAGCTACCCGAAGGCGACCTGGGAGGCACTTGCCTCTCTTGTGGCTCGACGCCGAACAGCCGCTATCTGTGCAGACGCGGACCATACTGCCAGGTCCGACATTGGGAACGTTATGCGGCCCCGCAGACTGTGGAAGTAGAGGCAGGCGAGCGCTGACCTAGGCGGCAGGCAAGAAGAAAGGGCGCGGGAGAAGTGGTCCCACGCCCTTTTGCTTAGGTCGCGTTGGGCTATTCCGACTTTGGCTGGATAGCCGTGGCGTTGCCCTCGATTACCTTTCGGGCGGCACCGTCAGTGGCGGCACCGTTTGTAGTGGCGGTGCCGTTAGTGCCGTGGGGCTGGAGTCCGGTAATCTGCCCTAGCAGGTCGCCAACCTTCACGCCGGTCAGTGTCTCGAAGAGTTCCGGCACCTGCGCTATCATCCTGGCGACATCCGCCGTGATCTGGTTCGCACCTGCGCCCTTGCCGTCGCCACCCGTGGAGATGATGGTGATCTTATCGACGTTGTTCAGCGGTCCGGCGATTGCGCGTGCTACTTCGGGTAGGCCGGTAAGTAGCTTGTCCAGTATGGCGGCCTGGTTGTACTGGAGGAAGGCGTCGGCGCGCTTCTGCATCGCATCGGCTTCGGCTTCACCCTTCGCACGTATGATTTCGGCGTCGGCAAGACCCACGTTGCGGTTCGCCTCGGCCTGACCCTGGCCCTGTAGCTTCTGGGCCTCGGCGGCACCCTCTGCCTCCAGGATTCGGCGCTGCCTCTCCGCACCGGCTAACGCTTCGATGCGCTGTCGCTCCACCTCGGCGGGCTTGAGCACCGTGGCAACCAATTCGCGCTCGCGGCGCTGGATCTCGGCGTCCTGCACCTTCACCTGCTCTTCGCGCTGGATGCGCTCGATCCTCACCTGCTCGGCGGCGACCTGCTGCTGCATGATGCTCGCCTGGATGTCGTAGGTCTTGTCGGCTATAGCTTGCTGCTTGCGCACCGACGACATATAGTCGGCCTTCTTCATCTCAAGGTCGCGCTGGGCCTCGGCCTGCTTCGCGGCGGACGCGGTCTCGGCCATTACCCGGTGCTGGTCGGCTTCGGCCTTAGCGATTGCGGCCTCCCTTTGCGCCTGCGCCCGCTTGATAGCCGTGTCGCGCTCGGCTTCCGCGGTAGCTATGTCGGCTTCCCGCTTGATGCGTGCAACGTCGGGGCGGCCCATGTTCGTGATGTACTCGTTCTTGTCGCGCACCTCTCTGATGGTGAACGAGATGATTTCGAGGCCCATCTTGTCCATGTCGTCGGCGGCGTTGGACCGCTGGCGGTCGGCCACCATCTCCGGCTGCTTCACAATTTCCTCGATGGTAAGCTGGCCCACGATACCGCGCAGGTGGCCCTCCATCACGAGGCGGATAAGGCCCTCGCGCTCGGCGGGGGTCTTGGTGAGAAGCTGCTCGGCGGCGGTGCGGATCGATTCGGGGTCGCTCTTCACCTTTATCTGGGCGACGGCTTCCACGTTCACGGCCACGCCCTGCCGGGTGTAGAGGTCCTGCGTGGGGGCCACGTCGAACGACATAAGCTCCAACGACAGCTCTCTGGCGCTCTGGAGAAGCGGCATGACTACCACGCCGCCACCCTTGACGACCTTGGGCTGAGTGCCGGTGCCCAGTCCATATATGATTAGCGCCTGGTTAGGGCCGACCTTGCGGACCAGGGAGACGATCCACATCAAGCCCAAGAGGATAATGACCACCAGCGAGGCCACGATTAACAGGGTTCCGCCATCCACAGCTTTCTCCTTCCGCTACTAACGACTTCCTCCAACCTCACGCTGCCGCATCAACGCCCTTCGGTGGCGCGTGCGGCTACTTCCTCGACTTCCGGACTCTGGCCCAGCAACTTATCGATCTCCTGGACCTGCGCCAGACCTTTCTCGTAGCTGATGATGACTACCTCCGCACCTTTGGCGATAGCCTGCTCGTCGGCGCTCTTAGCACCGGCGGTAAAGCGCGAGCCGTTCTTGACGTAGACGATTTCGCCAACGCCGCCAGCCCGGATTGGAGAAACGACCCTCGCGGCGGTGCCGGGCAACTTGTAGTCGGCACTGGAGAGTGGCTTGCTCATCATGGGCCACAGCACGCGCGCCAGCAGCACGAACATGATAGTGCCCCCTAGCAGGCCGCTGATGAGGGCGAGGCCACCCGCCACGTAGCCGTTCAAGCCGAGGCTGTTTCGGAGCAAGTATCCCACGCCGCCAAACCAAGTAAGCGCGGCCATGATCGTGGGCATGTTGAGGACGCTCGGCCCGCTGCTGGTGTCGACATGCCCGTGCGCGTCTATCGGGCTTACATGGAGGTCCACGTGGTGCCCGGCAACATCCACGTTGACGCCGTGGCTACCGCCGACGTCCGCGCCTCCAACAAAACCCAACAACAATGAAGCTGCCGTGAATAGCAGCCCGAACAGGAACACCCCCATGAACAGGTTCGCCAGCCAGTCCGATCCAAACATACGCAAGGCTCCTTCCTAAGCGACAAGCGCCCCGAACCTTTTGCTGACTACACCTATTATACGCAAAATGACACTCAAGGTTACAAGCTAGTAGCCCTGGGTGGCACGGATGGACGATGGAGAAGTTGTGAGTTGTGAATTTTGAGTTTTGAGTTTTGAGTTGCCGGCTAGTAGTTAACCATCATCCACTTGGCGCGTCCTTGGCGTCCTTGGCGTCCTTGGCGGTTCCGTCTCCTATCCTCCATCGTCCATCGTCCATCGTCCATCGTCCACCTAGAATAGCCCTGGAATGTTCAGCCCGCCGGTAATCGCGGACATCTTTTTCTGTTGCAGGTCCAGGGCCTTCTGGAGGGCCTCGTTGAAGGCGGTAAGGACCATATCCTGGAGCATTTCCACGTCGTCGGGGTCCATGGCGGCGGGGTCGATTCGCACCGACCTGACTTCGTGGTGGCCGTTCATTTCGACGGTGACGGCCCCGCCGCCCGCCGTGGCTGTTACGGTGTCGTTGGCAAGCTCCTCTTGCACCTTCATCATCTTGTTCTGCATTTGCTGCATCTGCTTGGCAAGTTTGTTGGGATCCATGATGTGCGCAACTCCTCTAGGCTAATCGTCGAACTTGGTAATGCCGAAGATATTCATCGCCGCCCGCCCCCGCGTGGTCTCGTGGGGAGCGGCCTTCTTCTCTTTGGCGGACTTTCCTCTCATCTCGGGCGAAAAGGGTTCGGTGGGCGTGCCACCGGTCTCCTCCTCCGAGAACAGGATGCTCTCTAATATACACTTATAGCCCAACACGCGGGTAAGCGCCTCTTCTATGATAGTCCGGTAGGGTTCCTTCTGGCTGCGGTCGCGCTGTATGGGGTCACGGAAGCTGATAACCACGCGACTGCCCTTCACAGAGAAGGCCCGCACAAGGGCCGCGTTGTTGAAGACGCTACCCACGTTGCGACTTCGCGCGGTAATCTGGGCGCACAAACGGGGCCACAGTTGCTTCAGGCGCTCCACCTCATCGCCCCCGTCGTCGGGTGGAGCCTCCAATAAAGGCTCGTCGGGTGGGGGTGGTAGGCCGTTGCCGAGTGCCGGGGTGACCTCTTCATCCGCCTCATAGAGGAATGCGGGCGGCTCCGAGGGAGCGGGAGCGGCTTGCTTACCGGGCGTGCTCGCCTCAGATTGAGGCGAGTTGCCGTTGCCTGACCCATTAGCCGACAGCGCGCCAATCTCCCGGTGGATAGGCGGCGGCAACTGCGGCTCAGGGGGAGTAGCCGGTCCCTGTCTCTGGGGTGCGGGACGTGGGGGAGGCACGGTACCAACCTGGTCGGCTGCCGCGCTGAGTTCTGCCGTGCGTTCTCGAAGTTGCGGCCTGACATCGCTTTCGGGAGGGAGCAAGGCCGACACCAGCGCCATCTCAAGCGGTAGCTGCCTGTAGGCGGAAGAGCGAATCGAGGCATCTGCCTCGGCAAACTCCTTCACCCAGCGCAGTAGCTCGGGCATGCTAGCTTTGGCGGCCTGCGCGTTGAGGCGGGCGCGCATCTCCTCGGTGGCGTCCAGCAGCCCGGCCTCAGAAGCGGCACCACTCTTCACCAGCATCAGGTTACGCAGGTGCTCCACTATCTGCCTGTTGAACTGGCGGGCGTCGAGGCCCTCGTCCAACAGGCTGTTGATCTTTTGCATGCCCGCCGCGAGGTCTCCGGCCAGCATCGTGTCCACGAAATCGGCCACCTGCTCCGCGCCCGACGTGCCGAGCATGTCCTGCACGCTCTTGAGGGTGATGCCTTCCTCGGCGTACACACGCAACTGGTCCAGCAGCGAGAGCGCATCGCGTAGCGAGCCGGTAGACTGGCGGGCCACAAGCTCCAGGGCGGCTTGCTCGGCTTCAATACCCTCTTCATCGCAAACGTGGCGCAGGCGGGCAGTCATCGCGTTCAGCGATATCTTGCGGAAGTCGAACCGCTGGCAGCGTGAGGCGACGGTCGCCGGGACCTTGTGCACTTCGGTCGTAGCCAGTATGAACGCGGTTTGCGGCGGCGGCTCTTCAAGCGTCTTCAGGAGGGCGTTGAACGCCGATACGCTCAGCATGTGCACTTCGTCGATAATGTAGAACTTGGTGTGCCACACCGAAGGGGCGAAGTTGGCGCGCTCTATGATCTCGCGGATGCTGTCCACGCCGGTATTGGAGGCAGCATCTATCTCGATCAGGTCGGTGACTATATCCTTGCCGACGGCGAGGCAGTTGGCGCACTTGTTGCAGGGCCTCTCCGACGCATCAGCAGTGCAGTTAGCTGCACGGGCCAGTAGGCGGGCGGCGCTGGTCTTGCCGACGCCGCGCGGCCCCGTGAACAGGTACGCATGAGCGATTCGCCCGGTGGCGATGGCGTTCTTGAGCGTGCGCACCACAGGCTCCTGGCCCACCAGTTCCTCGAAGGTCAGCGAACGATACTTGCGATAGAGGGAAGTTGAAGCAGCCATAGACTCCTTACCCGCAGAGGTCGATTGCCCCTCTGCCCGCATATTATAGCCCATTTGCGCACTTTCCACGACTCACCAGGAGGGTCGAAAATTCGTGCACAACTCGTGGTATGTTATGCTAAAGCCATGTCAAGCGACGCTTCAATTGAGCCACGGACTGCGCCGGGGGAGAGTCAATTAAGTGGTCCTTCAAAGGTGACTCGGCGGCCTGGTTTTGCAGTACTCGCGCTTCTAACTTGTGCGGGATATGTAGCATTGTTCCTGCTGCTACAGTCCACCATCCTCTGGCAAATCTACTCCCCCGTTCAGGCTCGGTTCCCGCAGGTCTTCGGGTGGCTCAATTCCCTTTTCCCCGATCCACAGTCGCGTTCCGAGGCCGACATAGACTGGGGGCTGGCCGGCCTTGCGCTGTACATGTTGGTGCTGGTGTTCCTGTTCGCCGTCTACGTGGCGGCGATTAGATGGGCGGGGCGGCAGCGTCTCTCCGTTTGGGCTTCTCGACGGCTATTCAGGAGGCTCATGGGCGTCACCGCGGGCTTGCTGCTTCTGCTATTGGTGACCAGGGAGATTTATGCGGTAGATGTATTCGCATACTCGTGGTTTGGCCGTATCTTTGCCGTGTTCGGTGACAATCCATACGTGAACGTACCGCTGGAGTACGCGGGTACTGACACTGCCGGGTGGCTTCCCTACCTGTACTGGCAAGACCTGCCCGCGCCCTACGGTCCGCTGTGGCTCATCCTCGCGGGCGGGGTGGCAACAGTGGCGAACCTGTTCGGGGACGCAATAGCCTACCACGTCATCGGCCACAAGCTGCTGGTGAGCGCCTCATATCTGCTCTCAATGTCGCTCATCTGGAAGGTAGCGGGGCAACTGGCGGGGCGACAGGTCCTCCCCTCTAGCCTAGCGGGAAGAATAACCGCAACGCGACATGGGCGGCGCAGGAGGTTTGTTCTCACCGCTCAACAGGCGCGCGCTTCTCAGTTCGCTATCGCTTTAGCGTTCGCGTGGAACCCGCTGATGCTCATCGAGTTTGGTATTAGCGCGCACAACGACTTGCTGATGCTGGCGTGCGTGCTGCTTGCCGTCCATCTTCATCTAAAGGGCAGATGGCAACTGGCGGTGCTCGCCCTCGCGCTGGCATTTCTCATCAAGTTCACGGCGCTCATATTCCTGCCGGGCTATCTGTGGGTGCTGTTGTGGCAGGCGCGGAAGGAGAACTCCGGAGGTTCATGGTACAGGGCTATCGCAAGGCTGGGAGTGGCACTGCTGATTTTCACAGTCACTTGCATCGCCTTTTACATCCCCTTCTGGCAGGGGCCGACTACCCTCAACGTGCTTTACGAAGACCCGACCGCCCAATTCTTCGTCCACTCCTTCGGCACCATCATCAACCGCAAACTACCAGACCTGTTGTCAGCCCGTAGTGGCTTGTTCGGGCAGCGCGCCACAACCACCGAGTCGCGGGCGGCATTGGAGGCAGTGTCTGCCGGTCTAGCCAGATGGGTGCCACTGCTAATCGCCATGCTGGTGGCAGCGCGGCAAACGTGGCCCGCACGACACACCCGCCGCATGCTGAGAGCGTGGGGCTGGACTATCTTTGCGCTCCTGACAGTAGGGCTTGCCTGGTTCTGGCCCTGGTACGTGGCGTGGCTGTTGGTCCCGGCACTTCTGTCGAGAGACCGCCGGTTGCTGAACGCCACCATACTCCTCTGCTTCACCAGCCTGACGATCTACCTCGTGGGCGTGCCGCTGCGCTCCATCTGGCCCGACGTGCGGCTGTGGACCGCGCTGTGGGTGATGGGCTTGCCACTCCTGTACCTAGCAGCCAGCTTGTGGCGGGAGCGGGCAACAGCGCGAAAGCGTCTGCTGGCTCGGCCTGTGGCGGAACTCCCCGTATCGCAGACGGCAGAAAGCCCCGGCTAGTATTGCGCCGGGGCTTTTTGCAGGGTCGGAACCGTTTAGCTAAGCGCCTGCGCCAGGGCCGCATCGTCCGTTCCGGGCTCGATGTAACCGCGCCCCTCTTCTTCCTCGTCCTGGGCACCGGCACGCGCACCCTTGTTCAGCGGGCGAGTCGTGTAGTACTTCCCCTGCGGGTGGTGTACCACAAGCGCGGCGGTTGACTGCTCCGGCACCAGCACGTACCCCTCGGTCAGCCCCACGCCAATGGTCTTGTCCGAAGGCAGCACCTTTAGCAGCTTCTCTTGTTCGGCGGGGTCGGGGCAGGCCGGGTATCCCCATGAATAGCGCCGCCCCTGCCAGTCGGGCAGTCCAAGCTCCCGCTTCACCAGCCGGTGCGTCCATTCGGCCAAGGCCTCGGCAAGGGCCACGCTCAACCCATAAATGTAGTAGCCTTCCGAGTAGTTGCCCTCGCGCTGCATCTGCTCGAACACCTCGCTGGCGCGGTCGCCCATCGTCACCACCTGCAAAGGGATAACGTCCATCCGCCCGGAGTCCTTCGAGGCGAAGTAGTCGGCAAGGCACAGGTGCTCACGGTCGGGCTGGCGCGGGAAGGTGAAGCGCACCTGCGGCTCCTTGCTCTCGGGGTCGTACACGATAACGTCGTTCCCTTCCGACTGGCACGGGAAGTAACCGTACACCACCCTGGGCGTCAATATCTGCCGCCTGCGCATGTCGGCCCGCATCGTCTTGAGACGTGGCATCAGGTCTGTCTCGACCGCTCGCTCGTACTCTGCCCCGTGCAGCTTGTGCGCGCCCCAGGACAGGCGAAACAGCGACTTCAGATCGAGACAATCAAACACTTCATCCAGGGGGATATGCCGCTGGTCCAGCACCCGGTATCCCAGGAAGGGAGGTTGCGGGATGGGCGCGTTCGGGTCCACGTTGGAGCGCACCGTGGAGATCTCCTGCTGCGCGTCCACCGGGAGGCCCTTGGCCTCGCGCTCGCGGACCATGATGGCTTCCCTGTGCCGCTTCTCCACAAAGGCGGGGCGCTTCTCCTCGTCGGTCAGGACCTCCATCGTGTCGAGGCCCTCAAAGGCGTCACGGCAGTAGAAGACACCGGGGGCGTAACGCTCGTCCCCTTCAACGAAGCCGATGCGATAGCCAAAGGGCCTGTTGATGGCAGCGCCGCCCACCAGCACCGGGATTTGCAACCCTCGCTTGTGCAGCTCCTGCACGCACAGCGGCATTTGCTTGGAAGTGGACACCAGCAGCGCGCTCAGACCTATGGCGGTGGCGTCTACCTCGGTGGCCTTGTCCAGGATAACGTTGATCGGCACCTGTTTGCCCAGGTCGTAAATGGTGTAGCCGTTGTTCGTCAGGATCGTATTGACCAGGCTCTTGCCTATGTCGTGCACGTCGCCAAAGACGGTAGCGAGCACCACGCGGCCCTTGGTGTAGCCTTCCTTCTTCTCGAAGAACTGCTCCAGGTGCGCCACCGCGCGCTTCATAACCTCGGCGGATTGCAACACGAACGGCAATATTAGCTCGCCCGCGCCGAACTTGTCGCCCACGTCCTTCATGGCGGGCAAGAGGATGCCGTTGAGCACGTCCACCGGGGTGCGCGACTTTAGCTCTTCGTCAATGAGGGCTTCGATACCTTCTTTCTTGCGGTGGAGTATCTGGTAGTGAATGCGTTCGGCCACGCTCATGTGCTGGAAAGCGTCGTCCGCCGCTGCCTTGTCCTCAGGCTCCCGCTTGTTGGCCTCAAAGTAGGCGATGTACTCGGCAAGCGCGCCGGGCACATTGTTGATAAGGTTGTCAGCGAGCCGCCGTTCTTCCGGGTTAATCTCAGTGTAAGGCGTTATGTGAGCCGGGTTCACAATCGCGGCGTCCAGACCTGCCTGTACCGCGTGGTGCAGGAAGACAGAGTTGAGCACGGCGCGAGGGTACGGGTCTATTCCGAACGACACGTTGCTCACCCCAAGCACCGTGTAAGAGCCTGGGCATTGCGCCTTGACTCGCCGGATGCCCTCCAGGGTCTCTACGGCTGATGCGGCAAGGTCCTCCTGCCCGGTCGTGACCGGGAAGGTCAGCACGTCAAATATGAGAGCGTCGGGGCCGAGGCCATATTCCTGGGTGGCGATATCATATATGCGGCGGCATATTTCTACCTTGCGGTACGCCGTGTGCGCCATGCCGATCTCGTCAATCGCGAGGGCGACCACCGCCGCCCCATGCTCGCGCGCCAGGGGCAGCACGGCCTCGATCTTTTCGCGCCCGCGCTCCATGTTGATCGAGTTGAGAATGGCCCTACCGGGATAGGCTTCCAGCGCGGCCTGCAAGGACGACGCTTCGGTGCTGTCGATCATGAGGGGCACTTCCACGCTCATGCTCAACTTCTTCACCAGGGTGCGCATCATTTCGTCTTCGTCAACCCGTTCGGTGAGCGCCACCTGTACGTCCAGGACGTGCGCTCCACCTTCTACCTGCTCTCGCGCCACCTGCACTATGGCTTCATAGTCCTCGGCCAGCAGCAGGCGCTTTACCTTGCGCGAACCCTGGGCGTTTACCCGCTCACCAACAATCAGGGGGGCGGGCACCTGGGCCAGGGGCGTAGCGCGCATGCCGCTGGAGACGTGCGGGTCGAAGTAGGTCGGACGGGGGCGCTGCCTGCGTCCTTCACCGAGCGCTTCCACCAGGGCGCGGATGTGCGACGGCTCGGTGCCGCAGCAACCCCCCACCACGCTCACGCCGAACTCGTTCACGAACTCGTACATAGCGCGAGACATCGGTTCAGGCTCCAGGGGGTAGACAGCCTGACCGCCCACGTTGATTGGTAGCCCCGCGTTGGGGATGCAGGACACCCAGCGGGTGGCGCTCTGCCCCAGGAAGCGTATCGGTTCGCGCATGTGCTCCGGCCCGGTGGAGCAGTTCAAGCCAATGATGTCAGCCGGCAGCGCAGAAAGGGTGGTGAGCGCGGCCACTATATCCGTGCCCAGGAGCATACGCCCGGAGGTATCGAGCGTCACCTGCGCCTGGATAGGCACGCTGCGCCCGCTCTCGCGGAAGTACTCCAACGCGCCGTTGATAGCCGCCTTCAGTTCGAGGATGTCCTGCGCCGTCTCGATAATGAGCAGGTCTACCCCGCCCTCCACCAGCGGCCGAGCCTGCTCCTTGTAGACGGCCTTCAGTTGTTGGTATGTGACGTTCGAGAGTGTCGGATCGTCCGCTGACGGCAGGAACCCCGTAGGTCCCATTGAACCCGCCACGTAGCGGGGCTTGCTCAGGCTGGAATACGAGTCTGCTACTCTGCGGGCGAGTTGCGCGGCGGCGAAGTTCTGGTGGTAGACCTCATCTCCTATGCCGTATTCATCGAGCTTGGGGCGGGTGCTGCCGAACGTGGCCGTTTCCAGCACGTCGGCCCCCGCTTCCAGGAACGAAGCATGGATTTCTTCAATGACGCGCGGGTTGGTCACAGCGAGGTAGTCGTTGCAGCCTTCAAGCTGCGCCCCGCCGAACTCTTCCGGCGTCAGGTTGTACTTCTGGACCGAGGTGCCCATCGCACCATCGAATACCAGCACTCGCTCGCTCAGGCTTTCAAGAAAGGTTTTTCTGCTCATGCTTGCCTCTTCTCAGTTGTCCGTACCGCCGCTTACAAGGTGTATGTGTAACCGGCTGCCGGGCAATAAAAAAGCCTCTACGCGGAGAGGCAATGCTTGCCGGATGGCCTAATCCTTCCCCTTGGGGCTGGGTGGGGCACCGCGCGGTTGCCGGTTGCCGGGTAGGTCTCCGAGCCAGTTCTCTCGCTACCACTCTCGATTTCTATTCAATTCACCATTTAGTCTACACGAGAGCCGCCGGGCTGTCAAGACGCGCCGTGGCTACTGACAGAGGTGGCGCGAAGTAAGTATATACCCCTTGCGAGCACCCATACTCCCCCTTGTCATCCTGAGCGCAGCGAAGGATCAGGTGGGTAGATACGAGTCCTCAACCTTAAGGGTGCAAGTTGCAAGAGAATCATTAATTCTGCAACAGGGAGGGTCAAACAAGGGCAACTGATCCTTCGCTACGCTGAGGATGACAGGGGGAGTATGGGTGCTGCCGTCCTCCTTTGGCACAGCCCTGAGGGGACGGGGCAGCGGCATCAGCGCCACTTGGTAAGGATGTTCTCGCGCCCGAAAAGCTGCACGGTAAAAATTATTACCAGGGCGTCAACCACCAGCAGGCCCAAGGCCGTTCCCGCGATGAGGCTGACGTTTATCTGCACGGCCCCCGTTACCTGCCCCACCAGAGCACCCACCACCGGCAAAATGACCAGCGAGCCAAGCTGCTGGGCGCTCTGCAGGTCGCGCACCTTTGAAGAGATCAGTATCCCCAGCCCCACCGCCAGCAGAGTAAAGAGTGGGGTGAGCACCGCCATGCTGAGCACCCAGGGGCGGCTCAACACTACTTCGTTGAAAATGGCATCGCTTACCGTGAAGCGCGCCACCACCACAAACGTCAGGTAGCTGTACCACGTGGCAAGCACGCCGGGTATGGCCGCCGCCAGCGCCTTGCCGAGCAGCAGTTCCCACGTGCGAATGGGCGTGGCAAGCAGGGCCTCCAGCGAACGGCTCTGCTTCTCACCGACGATGGAATAGCTCGCTATCGTAATCGGCACCACCAGGGGAATGAGCTGAAAGAGCAGCACAAAAGGACTCACGAGCGCCGCGCGAATCGAGTCCGCGCCTGTCATGGCGGACAGGGCCGAGCCTTCGCCGCCCACCAGGGCTGCCGCCGAACCGCTCACGCTCGACAGGTTCTCGTCCACGAAAGTAGAGAGCAACAGCATTGCTATGGAGAGCAGCACGAGCAAGAGTGGAGGGGCAATCGTGGTGAATATTATCACCTTGTTGCGCAGCAGTTGGTTCCACTCGTTTTCGACGACGGCTGTCACCCGGCTGTTGAGGAAGCGGCGGGACTTCATACAAGCGCCTCCTGCAACCGCGATTCGGCAAGCATCGAGTCTGCAAGCCCGTCGGTGTCGTACCTGGAAATGAGGTCCAGGTAGGCCATCTCCAGCGGGTATTCGACTTCTGCCACGCGGGAGAGGTCCGCCCCCCGCAGCACCAGCTCGCGCACCACGTAAGGAGTAATCGCGTCCGGGTCGAGCATGGACACCAGCAGCCTTTCCCCCGCCACGACTACGTCACCCACGCCCCTGACGGTGGAAGCCAGCACCGCCAGGTCGTTCATGGTCATTTCCCCGCCCGCCTCAACTCCATCCGAGCAGTAGACGGCAGGTTCCGCGTTGGTGACCCGAATTTCCACCTTGCGGCCGTAAAGGGCCTGTTGTAGCTCGCGTGGCGTGCCCACTCTAATCAGCGCGCGCTTGATGATCGCAACACGGTCGCACAGGCTCTGCGCCTCCGCGAGGTTGTGGGTGCAGTAGATGACAGTGCGCCCCTCGCCTTTTAGCTCCTGCACGAAGTCTCTAACCTGCTTGGCACCTTCCGGGTCCAGCGCGGAAGTCGGCTCATCGAGGATCAGCACGGGAGGCTCGTGCAGCAGCGCCCGCGCCATGCTCAGCTTCTGTTTCATGCCCTTGGAGAAGGTGCCGCTGGGGTCTTTGCGGCGCTCCCACAGGCCGAGCAGTCTCAAGTAGCGCTCGATCTGCTGCCTGGCGAACTTTTGGTCCAGCCCGTACAGCTTGGCGAAGAATTCGAGGTTCTTTTCGGCGGAGAGGTTTTCATAGAGGCCGGGCGATTCGGTGAGGATGCCCACCCGCTCGCGCACGGCGGTCGTGTTGGTTGCCACGTCGTGGCCGCACACCGTCGCCTTACCGACGCTCGGTGCAATGAGGCCACCCAGCATGCGCATGGTAGTGGTCTTCCCAGCGCCGTTGGGTCCGAGCAGGCCAAACACCTCGCCAAGCTCGATTTGCAGGTTCAAGTCGCGCACCGCCCAGCGGTCGCCAAACTGCCTGCCTAGACCTTCAGCTATGATGGAATACAAAAGGGCGATTACCTGCGAGCAAAATGGAAGATATGGCTGCCGTAAGAGATGCAGCCAGGGTTGTCTCTATTGTCCCTATTATAACCGCCAACCGGCAAAGAGTGAATAGTACTACCGGAGCATATTCGCCGCTAGAAGGTGGTACGTCAAGACTACCACTATGTACCAGGCAGCGCCAGCGTCCGATGTGATATAATCACCCTACCCGCGCGGTATTAGCGCGGGGCGTAGAGCATACTGATGCAACCATATACGGAGAGCCGGACTTGCGCGCGTTCCAACACACGAGCCGGAGGCGGACGGGGCTATTTGCTGCCCTGATGTTCGTGATAGCCTCTTGCTTGTCGCCATTCCCCCAGTACCCGCACGAGACACACGCCGCCGGGCAGGAAGGCCGCTTCTATGAGGCGACCGGGTTTACACTTGCACCTGAGTTTGTCGCTTATTACGACGCGCACGGCGGCGTACCGTTGTTCGGCTACCCGGTGACTGCGGCACGCATGGAGGGAGGGTACCTCGTGCAATGGACCGAGCGGCAGCGCCTGGAGCACCACCCGGAGCACCACGGTACCCCGTTCGAGGTACTGCTAGGGCTCCTGGGTCGCGAGCTAACCGCAGGGTATACCGGTCCTAGCTTCAGGGCCGCAGCTGCCACACGCTCGCCCGGCAACTCTTCAATTTCCGCTTCCCAACCGGCAGATGCGTACTTTTTTGCTGAGACAGGGCAAACGGTTGCCGAACCTTTTCTCTCGTACTGGCGCGACAACGGCGGGCTGCCCGTGTTCGGTTATCCCATCTCCAGCCTCCACGAAAACGGGCAGGGTCTTCAGCAGCAATGGTTCGAGCGCGCGCGGTTCGAGTACCACCCGGAGCTTGCACCGGAACACCAGGTGCTCCTGGGTCACCTGGGTCTCGAAGCACGAAAGGCCGCCGAGGTACCACGCTACGAACTTCAGGTCGATTACGCGCCTACCCCGGATGGCAAGCTGGAAATCGGCCTCGCGCAGGGCGGGGAGTCGGAAGACGCCGGCTTTTTCGACAACATCCGCGAGGTTGGCCGCGAACTGGGCCCCGGTCTCGTGCGCATCGACAATATCTACAATCACTTCGGCATAGTGGGTCGTGCCGCCGACGGCAAGCTGACGTACAATTGGGGAAAATTCGACCGGGTGCTCGACGGCATCAAGGCGATGGGCAAAGAGCCATTTATCTGTCTGTCGTACATGCCCGAGACGATGTCCGTGACGGGTAGCAGCCGGGTTGTGCCACCCGCCCGGTACGAGGAGTGGGCGGAACTGGTAGCGGCCACGGTGCGACACGTGAACGTTGAGCGGCAGCTGGGGGTGCGCTACTGGGAAGTGTGGAACGAGCCGAACCTGTGGGACTTCTGGCAGGGTAGCTACCAGCAGTACCTTCGCCTCTACGATGTCACCGTGGAAGCCGCCATCAAGGTTGACCCTAGCATACGAATCGGAGGGCCGGCGGTCGCCAGCTACCAGCCGGACCACATAGACGAGTTCATGCAGCACGAGGCGCGGCAGGGACAGAAAGGACGCGTCGACTTCGTCTCGTGGCATTCGTACGGCAAGAAGCCTGAGGAGCTTGCAGGTCACATCCGCGCGGTCAGGGCAATTGCCGCTAAGTACCCACAGTTCAGCCCGGAGCTAATCATCACCGAGTTCAACGTGCTGCAAGGCGGGGCGCAAGATACGAGCGCGAACGGGGCCACGGACACCGCGGTCGGCGCGATTGCCTTTCTCTCCTCCATCGAGACCATGCAGCGCGAGAGACTGGACAAGGCGCTCCTGTTCGAGTTGAAGGACGGTGCCGGACCGCGGTCGTACTGGGGCCGCTGGGGCATGCTTACCAATGACGGGCTGACTAAGCCAATCTATCACGCGTACAAGGCCTACCAGACTCGGCCCGGCGGGCAACTCCCGGTGCGCACCCGCAACGCCCCCTCGGACGGCAGCCTCGGCTTGCTGGCATACGGCAATCCGAGCGACGCGGCGCTGTTCCTGTGGTATACCGGCGACACACAAGTCCGGGTGAAGGTGGCACTGCCCGATGTCTTCGCGGAAACCGACTTTGATGTTACACTGTTCGACCGGCAGCATAACAACCCGGCACGCACCGGAGATAGCAGACTGACCACGCTGCCAGCACGCAACGCAGGAGACCTTGTGCTTGAGCTTCAGCCGAACTCATTAGTAATATTGCGGGCTCTTTAGGCGGATAGCGGACAACCAGGGGCACTTGGGGCTTCTATGAGAACGCTGCTTGACATGCGAATACCCCTAGCCTGGTTCATGCTGGTGCTAATCCTAGTGGCAGCGGGCGGCATCGTGTGGCTTATTGCGGTCAGAAGTTCAGCCCCGGCCAATGCAGTGCTTATCGCAGGCGTACCATCTCCCGCGACGGAACGCACTCCAGTGGCACTCGGGGTGCTGTCGAATGATTCCTCAGTCGTTCCCAGGGATACGCCACCCGCCGCAACTACCCCGCAGGCATTGGTAGTCTATGTAAGTGGAGAGGTGATCGCTCCCGGCGTATACACCCTGCCGCTAGGGTCGCGCGTTGCCGATGCGGTTGCGGCCTCGGGTGGTTTCACCGAACAGGCGAACCGCGAAGGTATAAACCTGGCCGCGCGTTTGAGCGACGAGCAACATATCTCAGTTCCTAAGATTGGCGAGGTGGCCCTGCATAGCACGATAGTGCCAACTGTTGCGTCGCAGGCAGATAAAGAAGTGCCCGTAGACACTGCAACGCCACCAAGTGCGTCCACGGTCAAAGTCAACATCAACACGGCAACTGCTAAGGAACTAGAGGCCCTTCCAGGCATTGGTGAAGTCCTGTCAAAACGGATTGTCACCGACCGCGAAGCAAATGGCCCCTTCAAGGTGGTGGACGACCTGATGCGCGTGCCGGGAATCAAAGATGGGCTGATGTCCCAACTGCGAGATCTGGTGACCGTCGGACCTTAGCCGTTGCAGCGTGAAACGCTAGCGCGGAGAAACCGTATAACCTATGGGGCGCTAACTTAACGTGCGCCCGTGTGATAAAATGGACCCGTTATTGCGCGTGTTTGGGCGCGGTCGGCACAGCGATTGCATAAACATAGCTGCCTGCGCTGCGTACAGGCCCACAACTCGATGGAGGATTACAGATGTCCATACTGACCCGAATTACTACCCTCATCAGCGCCAACATCAACGCCATGATAGACTCGGCTGAGGACCCTGAGAAGATGGTGACCGAGTACCTGCGCCAGATGCGCGAGGGGCTTTCTGATGCTAGGGCCGCAACCGCTATGGCGATGGCCGACGAGACCCGGCTGCGCTCCTATTACGAGCGCTATAAGTCCGAGTCGGAAGACTGGGGACGCAAAGCCGAGATGGCCGTGCAGGCGGACCAGGACGACCTGGCGCGTGAGGCGCTGACTCGCCGTGCGAGCGCACAGAAGCTGGCCGACAACTACCAGGCGCAATGGGAATCGCAGCACGACCAGGTGGGCGACCTGCGTGAGGCGCTGGCGAAGCTTGAGGCGAAAATCTCGGAAGCCGAGACCAAGCGTGACCTTATCATCGCCAAGCAGCGCCGCGCCGCCACCCAGGAGGCCATCACCAACGCGCTGCAAAGCATGGACGGGCAGACCGCCGACGCCAGCCTGGACCGCATGGAAACCGAGGTTGACCAGCGGCTCGCCAGGGCACAAGCAATGGCGGAACTGAGCGGCCAGGACCTCGACTCCAGGTTCAGCGACCTAGAGACCGAAAACCAGGTGAACAACGATCTCGCCGAGCTAAAGCGGAAGTTCAATAAGGCTTAGAGCCGCCAGGGGGTGCTGAGTGGCAGGGGACCTTCCGGTCGCCACTCAGCGCCCGGTCCACGGCGCTTTCGAGGTATCGCTACTAAGGTTGGTGAGATGAAGCAAACTCCTGGCAAACAGAACAACCAAAAGAGTCTGGCACTTTACGCAGTGCTACAGACGCTAACGCTGGTCCTGACATGGGGCTGGTTTGCAGCCCTCTGGTCGGTGGCGATTGTGTTGTTTACGCTGCAAGACCTGGAGTGGTGGCTGCTGGTGGCCTCGGCCTGTGCGGGGCTTTACGGCTTGCGGCCCAACCTGGAGCGCGCCATAGATGCCGCCTGGCTAAAGGGCATCAGCGACTCGAAGGCGCTTGGCGAGCGGTTCGCCCAAATGAAACCCATCAAGCGCCGCGTGGCTATCATCTTCTCACTCGTTACCCTGGGCCTCCTCACCCTCCTGCTCGTCCTCTACACGTTCGCCTTCAACGGTCTGGTCGCACAGGCGTAAAACGCACGCATTATGCGGTAGACCACACCCCCGCGATGACTCGAAGAAGTTCACAGCACTCATCGTCAATGGCATGCCACGACGTATATGCGTCGTGGTTTGGAAGAACCATGTAGGGTCTTGAGGGCTAAACGCCGGATTATGCGGCTTGTGGCACCTAGGACGTGAGTGCGAACGTGGAACAATGTCGGGACCAAAGCCTCTCCCTGTCATCCTGAGCGTAGCGAAGGATCAGGTGGCATGCTAGAGTCCTCAACTTACAGGACGATGGCGGCATTAGAAATATTCGACCTGCAACAGGGAGGATCAAGAACGGGTCACTGATCCTTCGCGGCGCTCAGGCTGACAAGGGCACTCTTGGTCCCAATGAGTAACAGAGCCACTCACACGCACCCTGTTTCGTAAGCCGCATCACGTCTCACGTTTCACGTTTCAGAACCCCGTTTCAGGAATCCTTCTCCATCTCGCTGGCAAGCAGAATCGCCTCGGCTATGTCGCGCATCGGCTTGCGGCTGTCCATGCTGCGCTTCTGGATGCGGCGGAACGCCTCGCCCTCAGAGAGGCCGAAACGGTCCATGAGCAGCCCCTTGGCTCGCTCCACCACCTTGCGCGCCTCCATCGCGGACTTGATGTCGCCAAGCTCCTTGCCTAGCTGCTCGAACTCGCGGAAGCGGGCAAGCGTTACCTCGATGGCGGGGCCAAGCTGCGCCTCGCGGAAGGGCTTCACCAGGTACCCGATTACTCCCGCCTGCGCCGCGCGCTGCACCAGGTCAGGCTCGCTGTATGCCGTGAGCAGCAGGACCGGCGCTATGCTCTCCTGGGTGAGCGTGCGGGCGGCTTCTATGCCGTCTAGCTCCGGCATGCGAATGTCCATAATCATCAAGTCGGGCTGCAAGTTGCGCGCGAGGTCCACGGCGTGCTTGCCGTCCGCTGCCTCTCCAACCACGTTGTAGCCCATGCCCGACAGCATCTCCCGCAGGTCCATACGGATGATCGGGTCGTCGTCGGCGATTATAACTTTGGTCTGTGCTACTGCCACGGCAGTCCCCCATAGAAGAAGTTCGATAATAATGCCCGAAGCGCGGTTGCTCACTGCGTCGGGCAGTACATTATAGAGGCCCTAATCCTACACCGTCAATGGCGGGTAAAGCATATTGCGGTCCAGGCAGACCGCTTCCTACCCGCCGAACAAGTTTTAGGCTACACTTGGGGCTACTAGCACGTAAGCAGGAGGTAGATGCGAATGCAAGTACCACAGGACAGGGCCGAGTCCGGCACGTTGGACATTGACGCGCTCTGGGGGGAGGCCGAAGGGCTGCGCGAACCTATGATAGATTTCACGCAACGGCTGATTCAGACCCCCAGCCTACCGGGCCAGGAGGGGGCAGTAGCCCAGGTCGTGGTTGCGGAGATGCAGGAACTCGGCTATGACGAGGTGCGCATTGACGAAGCAGGCAACGTTATTGGGCTGGTGCGCGCCACATCCCCAGGAGCTGGCGCGGCAACGTCCAGCATCATGTTCAACACACATATCGACCACGTAGACGTGGGCGACCACGCCAACTGGCCCTTTCCACCGTATGAGGGTGTAGTCACGAACGGGGAGATATGGGGTCGAGGGGCCAGCGATTTGAAGGGATCGCTGGCATGTCACGTGTACACTGGCGCGCTGCTCAAGCGTTCCGGGCTGCCCCTGCCGAACGACGTTTACGTGGTAGGCGTGGTGCAGGAGGAACTGGGGGGCGCGGGCAGCGCGGTACTGGCCGAGAACTTGCAATGTGACTACGTGGTCATCGGTGAGCCGTCCTACAACAAGATCGCGCTGGGGCACAGGGGCCGCGTCGAGATTGTGGTGACAATCACCGGCAAATCGGTGCACGCAAGCGTACCGAACACCGGCATCAATCCGTTATATTCGATGTCGAGGTTCCTGCAAGCTATAGAGGGCGTCACGTTCGAGGCAGACCCCGACAACCCCGACCTGGGGGCCACTTCAATCGCGCCGACCCTTATCACCACGGACCAGACGAGCAAGAACGTAGTCCCCGGCCAGTGCACCGTCATCCTGGACGTGCGCAACAGCCCGGTGGACAGCGAAGCGCAGGTGCTGGCGCGGGTGCGTGAAGTGCTGCAAACTTCTCTCCAGGACGGGGCTAGCGGGACCGCTGAAGTGCCCGACCTGGTGCTCACTACATACACCGGCGTCACCAGGACATTGCGCGGGCATGGGGCGTTCGGGCTGTCCTCCGACAGCCCGCTCACACGCGATGTGCTGAGGATTGTGGGCGGGGCGCTCCGGCGTGAGGTGCCGACTCAGATGTGGAAGTTCGCCACTGACGCCGGGTACTTCATCAACAAAGGTATGAAAGTCATCGGGTTCGGTCCTGGTTACGAGCACGTAATTCACACGGTCGAAGAGCGGATTTCGATTGACATGATGGTAGAGGGCATGGTGGCCTGCGCGGCGCTGGCCCTGGAACTGAGAGGAGAGCAGTAAGGGATGAGGTTCGATCTAGACACCGAGATCAGGTACCCGAGCGGAGAGCGCGCGGGCGTGTTGCGTCACGTCATGGTGAACGAAGACAACGAAGTGGTAGAAGTGGCGATGGCTACGGACACACTCGTGTCGCGCACCGTGCGAGTGCCGGTGAGCATGTTGAGCGAAGCGCCCGGCGAGGTGCTGACCATCAACCTGACCGACCACGAGCTTGATGAGCTGCCCAGCTACACCGAGGAAAGAATGCCCGCCGTGCCCGAAGGCTGGCAGTTCCCCGAGGACAACGCCCCCGGCTCCGACGTATTCCCGGCCACCATGCTGCAACCGATCATCCCCATCGTTGAGGTGCCCGACATACCGGAAGACGAGCTTTCCATCGGCCAGGGCACGGAGATCGCATGCCTGGACGGGCGCTGGGGCATTGTGGACGAGGTGCTCACCGGCGACGACGGCCAGGTGTACGCGCTAGTCGGCCGCCCCGACGCGGTGGATGAGTTGGACCGGGCGATTCCCGTGCAGCTTGTGCAGCAAGCCGTTGCCAGCCAGGTCACGCTCAACTGCACGCTGGACGACCTACCCACCTACACGCAGCCCCTCGAAGGCGAGCGTGAAGAGCCGGACCTGTAGGCAGTGATGTCCCAAATCCCCGCCGTCCCACAGCAATCCCAAGGGTTGCAAGACCCCACAAAGCTAACCCTGCCAATACCTCTGGTTTCGAGCACGGCCAGGGCGCGTCCCACTATTGAGGTACGCAACGTCAGCAAGGTGCTGGGCGGCAACACAGTCGTCAGCGACCTGGACTTCGAGGTGCAACAGGGGGAGATATTCGGCTTCATAGGGCCTAGCGGCTCCGGCAAGACCACCACAATCCGGCTGCTGACCGGGGTGTACGCGCCCACCACCGGCGAGGTAAGCGTGATGGGTGTGGCCCCTAGCCACCCCAGCAGGCGAGTGCAGGAGCACTTTGGCTACATGCCGCAACTGTTCGTGCTGTACCCCAACCTCACGGTGCGGGAGAATCTTTCCTTTGTAGCGGAACTCTACGGCATGGGCAGGTTCGCGCGCAACCGGCGAGTCAAAGAGCTACTGGAGTTCGTAGAGCTATACGATGCGCGGAACCGCCTTGCCTCAGATGTGTCGGGCGGCATGCAACGCCGCATCGAGCTTGCTGCCTCACTGCTTCATAATCCCTCCCTGCTCTTCGCGGACGAACCGACGGCGGGCATCGACCCGGTGCTCAGGGGCAAGTTCTGGGAGGAGTTCCGGCGGCTGCGAGACGAGGGCCGAACTCTGTTTGTCACGACACAGTACGTGGGAGAGAGTGAATACTGCGACCGTGTAGGCGTCATCCGGGAGGGCCGGATCGTCGCGGTTGACACCCCCATAGGTCTGCGGCGGCGCGCCTTCGGGGGTGACATCGTTGACGTGGTCGTGAACGGTCTTACGATTACCACGGTACAAGCGGTGGAGGAACTGCCAATCGTGAAGTACGTGCAGCCGGTGTCGAGGAACGAGATTCGGGTGAGCGTCGGGGAGGCTGGGCCTGCCATCCCGGCAATCCTGGAGGTGCTAAGTTCGCAGCAAGCCGAAGTAAAACGCATCGAGGAGTACCGGCCCAACTTCGATGAGGTGTTCATCCAGCTTATGGAGCAGGACGAAGCGGCCCGCGCGCAGGAAGAGACTCTAGACTCGGCGGGTACGCCCCATGTCTAGGTTCTGGAAGCGCTTCATCCGGGCCGGGGCTTTCATTAGCAAAGAATTCAACGAAGTCCGCCGCCAACCGAGGCTCATCCTGGCCCTTATCCTGGGGCCGTTCCTGATCCTCTTCCTGTTCGGCATCGGCTACCAGGGCGAGACTAACAACCTCAACGCGCTGGTGGTAGTGCCGCCCGGCGAACAGTACTCACGCGACGTGGCCGAGTATCGCGAAATGACGGGCAACCAGCTAAACGTGACCGCGGTATCCACCGACCTGAACGAGGCGCTGGAACGTCTCAGACGCCGCAACGTGGACATCGTAGTGGTCGTGCCTGTGGATGCCGCCAGGCAGATTTCCTCTGGTGCCCAGGCAAGGCTGCCGGTCTACTTCAACGAGGTGGACCCGCTACGCCGCGACTGGATTACCTACCTTTCCTTCCTCTACACTAACGAAATCAACAAGAACACCGTGGCGGCTGTCGCCAGCCAGGGGCAGGCGGGCGCGGGCGACCTGCGTTCGGCGCTAGCCCGCATGCGCAACTCGCTGGCAGCCGTCGAGGATCGCGTGCGCAACGGCCAGATGCAGGAGGCCAGCGAAGAAACGCAACGAATGCAGGGCAGCAGCACCAACGTGCAGCTAACCGTCGTGTTGCTGGCGCAGTTGCTCGCCTCGGAGAACGCGGTGGTCAAGCCTCCAGAGTCGCAGGACCCGGAGCAGGTGAACCTCGCCAACGGTGGGGAGGCGGCGGGCCAGCTCTCCGAGGACCTGCGGGACCTCAACGAGGAGCTAAACAGCCCCAATCCCGACCGCGAGAGGCTGCTGGAGCGCATAGGGCGCGTACGGGCCGACCTGGACCGCATGGACGCCCTCACGCAGCAATTCCAGTCTATCAACCCGCTGGTGCTGGCCGCGCCTTTCTACCCGCAGATCGAGAACACCGCCCCAATCAAGCCTAGCTTCACCTCGTTCTACGCGCCGGGCGTGCTTGTACTAATCTTGCAGCACATCGCCATCACACTCACCGCGCTGTCGATGGTCAGGGAGCGGCTGCTTGGGACGGTGGAACTTTTCCGCGTCTCGCCGGTCAGTCCGCTGGAGATACTCACCGGCAAGTTCGCCGGTTTTCTCCTGCTCCTGGGCGGCATAGCCTCGGTGCTGCTCATAATGATGAGCAACAATTTGGTCATTGGGGGCGTGCCTCTCAGCCTGGGGGTGCCCATTCTGGGTGACTGGATGTTACTCTTCTTCAGCATCGTGCTGGTAATCTTCGCGTCTTCAAGTCTCGGCCTGCTTATAGCTACCATATCCAAGTCGGAGAGCCAGGCGGTACAGATATCGATGCTTGTGTTGCTCGCGTCGGTCTTCTTCAGCGGCTTTTTCCTGCGGTTAGAGGCGCTATGGTGGCCGGTACGCGCCGTTTCGTACGCCCTGCCCGTAACGTATGGGGTGTCCAGCCTACAGGTGATCATGCTGCGAGGTGGAGTGCCCAGTCCGGCAGCCTGGGTGGGAGACGTACCCTTCCCCGCCGTGCTGCTGACGCTCTTCACGCTCGGCCTCCTGTTCGCTCTTATCGGGTACCTACAGTTCAGGCGCAGTTTCAAACAACAGTAGCTCGAAGGGTGCAAACGGGTGGAGCAAAAGCGAAGGGGGTGCCAGTTCGGCACCCCCTTCTATATTCCCTCGAAGCACAACTATGGAGCCGTGGTAGGCTGCATAAAGTTCTCCACGCTCCAGCCGGTGAGGTCCGGGTTCTGCGGGTTGAAGCGCGTAATCTGCCACCACGTAAAGCCGTCAGCCGTTTCTGGACCACCTACCACTAGGGCTTTAGTGCCCCTGGGCAGGCCCGTGATGCGGCTGCCCTGCCGTGTAGGTGCCGACCGCACGACCAGGCCCTCTGCCGAGGTAACCTGTATCCAGACGTCCTTTCCTATCGCGCCCGGCGGTACGGCCGCCTGGGTAGGTGCGACAGTTGCGGCTGTTGTCGGCTGCGGGGGGGTCGTGGCCGTGGGATCGCCGAACCCTGTTGCTGTGGCAACCGGCACAGTCGCGCTCGACAGTACCGGCACGTCGGGTGTGTCCTGCGCCGCGCGCGACTGGACCACAAGGAACCCGCCCACGCCTATCGCGACCACCGCGAGCAGCAACAGAGCCATCCACAAAGGCGCTCGCACGTACGGGAGCGGCATCGTCCAGATGGTGGGGCGACGCTGAGCGCGGGGCTTACGCTTCGCGCCTGCCGCAACCTGATTTCCGGTGGCAGGTTGCTGAACTGCTTCCGGGCCTTCTACTTCCTCGATCTGCTGAGTGGCCCTTGGGTCGTCGTTCCAGGGCGTTTCCTCGTCCAGCAGGTCGTCTTGCTCGGTGAAAATCGAGAGGGGAGAGCGCTTGCGAGTGGCGTCGAGTGTGAGCACCTGCCGGGGTGGCGCTTCGACCGGCTCGACAGGCTGTGCGGCCCGGCCCCGCGCCACCGGGTTGCCCGTCGCCGGGGTGTTCTCGCTCACGGGACGCCGGTTGCCTTTGCGGTCCACCTGTTCTAGCGGCACGGAAGGGGCTATACGGGGCTTGCTGGTCTGTTCGCCCGCCCCGCCGTTCGAGTTTGCCAACCGGGAGGTATCCAGCGGCTCCCAGTAGTCGATGAAGGTGCGATTACAGGCAAGGCTGTCGGCCTCAACCAGGTGGTTCGTGTTGCGGTCGTAAAGCAGCGGGTTACGGCACCAGCCCTTACGCCACAGCGGCGAAGCCTGGTAGTGTCTGCACGTGCTACATTTACGCTCGCGATTCCTGGCAGGGATCAAGAGTCTGCCTCCTCTAGGCAACGGGTTTCGAGGCTGGGCTTGCCCCAAGCACTATACCATTTTAGCAATCTTGGGTCAACCAAAATGCCGCTTTGGAAGGTGATCAATTGCAACTCCAGGTTGCGATATTAGCCAACCCCTAGTTCACTCCTTTTGCCAATCCTCGTAAAGGTAGTAATTGGCCGCCGCTGCCGCCATCCCGCCCTCGTGCACCGCGCTGGCTACTTGATGGTTGTTCAGCTTAGTTACGTCGCCCGCAGCGTAAACCCCACCCACGTTGGTGCACTGCTCGGCATCCGCCACTATATAACCGTGCTTGTTGAGGTAGACTCCAAGCTCTTCAGCTAATTGCGTATTTGGCTCAATCCATTGAGCTACAAACACCATGTCCATTTCGAGCACCGTACCATTGTCCAGTTTGATCTTCTCAAGTTGGCCTTTGCTGCACGTGAATAGGTTGCAGCCAGAGTCGTGTGTCTGAATGCCATGCTCGTGCAATACCTTCATTTTTTCTTCATCGAGGTTGAACGACTCGTCCCAGGACACCAGGGTGATGTCGTCGGTGAACACCTTGAGCTGCAGGGCCAACGACGCCGCCCGCTCATTATGGCCTAGCACGACGATCTTCTTCCCGATGGACTCGTAGCCGTCGCAGATGATGCACCAGAACATCGACTCTCCGATGCACTCCTCGCTGCCCTCGAACTCCGGGAACCTGTCTTTCACGCCCGTGCACAAGATAAGCGTGCGCGCTCGTACGGGTCCTCTGGTGGTTTCTACTGTGAAGACGCGCTCCGGCCCTTCTTCACCGACGTAACTCGCCCCCGTGGCCCTTGCGGGTAAGAAGCGGACGCCGAAGCGGGCGGCCTGCTTCTCCCCCACGTCGCGCAGGGCGGTGGCGTGTATGCCATCCACGAAGCCGAGGTAATTACGGTTCAACTGTTGCCAGTTGGACCGCCCTTCGTCGTTATCTACCACGACCACGCTCCGCCTCATGCGGCCCATATATAAGGCGGCTGACAGGCCGGCCGGACCACCGCCTATGACGGCGCAGTCGTACGTCCTGCTATCGAACGCCTCTTGCTCCTCCACAGCCTCTTCCGGCTGGGCTTCCCCAAGCGCCTCTCGCACTCCACTCAATACGCCCATGACACCTCCAAACGATCCATAAAGCTCAGTTGTTGAAAGAAGGCAATGAAACTCTCAAGAGTTGTGCCAGTAAGGAAAAGAGGGCCCGGCGCCTTCACCGAACCCCCTATTCTAGCAGTTCCATGCGATGAATGGTTAGAGCTGCTTCACAGAAGCCACCAGCGCCTCGGCCATCTCCTTGGCATCACCGAAGAGCATGCTGGTCCTGTCCTCGTAGAAAAGCTCGTTCTCTATGCCCGCGAAGCCACTGCGCATGCTGCGCTTCATCACTATGACGTTCTGGGCCTTGTCTACGTCCAGGATAGGCATACCGTAGATGGGGCTTTTTGGGTCGTTGCGAGCGGCGGGGTTCACCACGTCGTTAGCGCCGATGATGAGAGCCACGTCGGTACGCGAGAACTCGGGATTGATGTCCTCCATCTCGAACAACTGGTTGTAAGGCACGTCGGCCTCGGCGAGCAGCACGTTCATGTGGCCCGGCATGCGACCAGCTACCGGGTGGATGGCGTACTTCACGGTCACGCCCTTCCCCTGTAGGATGTCGGCAAGCTCCCGCACGGCGTTCTGGGCGCGAGCCACCGCCATGCCGTAGCCCGGCACCACCACCACCTGGTTGGCGTAGGCCATCAGGGTGGCCGCGTCGTCCACGCCAAGTTCGCGCACCGACTTACCTGCCGCACTCGCGCCGCCGCCCACGTCCACGCCCGCCGAGCCGAATGCCCCGAATATGACGTTCGTGACCGAGCGGTTCATAGCCCGACCCATTAGCACGGTGAGCAACATACCCGAAGCGCCGACCAACGCACCCGCTATGATGAGCACCGGGTTGCTGAGGACGAAGCCCGTGAAGGCCGCCGCCATGCCCGTGAAGGAGTTGAGCAGCGAGATAACCACCGGCATGTCAGCGCCACCGATGGGCAGCACAAGCAATACACCGAGTACCGCGGCAAGTGCGATCAACCCGATGAGGGCTAACTGGTTCGGCGCGACAATGAGCCAAGCGCCCAGGCCCACCGCTGCCACCGCGAGCACTGCGTTTACGATCTGCTGCCCACCGTAGGTGATGGGCGCGCTGGAGATCCAACCGTACAGCTTGGCTATGGCTATAATGCTGCCTGAGAAGCTCATGGCACCGATTAGCACGCCCAGTACGGTGCTTATTGCCACGTCGAGGGCGGGTGTCAAGCCTCTGTTGATAATCTCCAGGTACTCAACCGTGGAGGTGAGGGCGGCGGCACCACCGCCCATCGCGTTGAAGAGCGCGACCATCTGGGGCATCTCGGTCATTTGCACCGACCGCGCCAGGAGGAACCCTATGGCGCTGCCGATTGCGATACCTGCCAGGATGAACCAGATATTCTGGATGCTGCTGCTGAAAAAGGTCGCTACTACCGCGATAGCCATACCTACCGCCGCGACTCGATTGCCGTTGCGTGCGGTCTTAGGGGAGCTTAACCGCCGGATACCGATGATGAAGCAGATAGCGGCTGCGATGTAGGCGAGCGTCAGGTAGACGTCTGTGGAGGGTGTGAGGCCCAGCCAGGAACGCTGCGCCGCCTCCGATTCCTGGAACAAGAGCCAGGACACTGGGTTGAACATAGGTTACTTCTTACCTCCGGCGTCAGGTCTCTTCGACTTGAACATTTGCAGCATGCGGTCGGTCACCACGAATCCCCCGACCACGTTGCCCGCCGCGAAAACGACGGCTACAAAGGCCAGGATGTTCACGAGCAGGCTCTGGTTTGCGAGGCCCGCCACCACCATCGCGCCGACCAGCACGATGCCGTGGATGGCGTTGGTGCCCGACATGAGCGGCGTGTGCAGCGTCGTGGGCACCTTCGAAATAAGCTCGATGCCCAGGAACACCGCCAGGATGAAAACGGTGATGCTGCCGAAGAAGAGGCCAAGCTTCTCCTCGACCGGCATGGCAGCGTGCTCGGCGGCCTGCGCGACCGCCGTGTTGGCAAGTACGGCTAACGAGGCGATCATACTGCGCTCCTCTGTAGGTTGGCTTCCACGGCAGTTTTGACTCCCGCGTGGACTATCTCGCCGTCGCGAGTGATGCAGGTGCCCGCCACAATCTCGTCCTCGTAGTTGGGGCCGAACTGGGCCTCCTTGTTGACGAGCAGGGCCAGCAGGTTAGCGATGTTCTTGGAGTAAAGCTGGCTGGCGTGAATCGGCATGGTAGCGGGCACGTTCAAGGGACCGAGCACCCACACGTTATGCTTGAGCAGCTCCTGCCCCGCCTCGGTCAGCTCGCAGTTGCCGCCGTTCTCTGCCGCCAGGTCTACTATCACCGAACCTGGCTTCATGTCCCTCACCATGTCCGCCGTAATCAGGACCGGCGCGGGCCTTCCGGGAATGAGCGCCGTGGTGATGATAACGTCGGAGTCCTTGGCATGCTTGTGCAGCAGTTCGACCTCACGCTTGTGGGCGTCTTCCGAAAGCTGGGTGGCATAGCCGCCCGCTGTCTCGGCATTCTCCTCAAGCGGCATCTCCACGAACTTCGCACCGAGCGACTCGACCTGCTCCTTCACGGCAGGGCGCACGTCGAACGCCTCCACCACGGCACCCAGGCGGCGGGCCGTGGCGATTGCCATCAGTCCGGCCACACCTGCTCCGAGCACGAACACTCTAGCGGGCGGCACCGAACCGGCGGCGGTCATTAGCAGCGGGAAGAAGCGCCCCATGCGCCCGGCGGCGATCAGCACAGCCTTATAGCCCGCTATCGTGCTCATGGAAGACAACGCGTCCATGCTCTGCGCCCGGGTGATCCTGGGTATCGCGTCCATGCTGAAGCTGGTCACCCTGGCGTCGGCAAGCTGCCGCACGAGTTCGTGGTTCACCAGCGGCTGGAAGAAGGTAATGAGCACGGTGCCGGGCTTCATCAGCGCGATTTCGCTCTTGCCAAGCTGATCGTTCATCAACGGCCGCTGCACCTTGCAGATCATGTCGGCCTCTGCGTACACCGTGGCTGCGTCGGGGGCGATAGTGGCCCCTGCCTTCTGGTAGGCTTCGTCGAGATACGAGGCCAACTGCCCGGCCCCGGTCTCCACGACCACCTGTAGCCCCTTCCGGGTCAGCTGCCCCACCGTGTCGGGGATCAACGCGACACGAGTCTCGTTCGCAGCGATCTCCTTAGGGACACCTATTTTCATGGTCCCCTCCTCTAGGGTTTGTATATCGCGTCCTGGTTACAGACGTTCCCAGCAATTGTACACGCTTTTGGCGTCTGTGTTAAATCGGGCCTGACGTTCGTTGCAAGGCGCATAAAAATTGCCCCTGCCATACCGGAGCATGGAAGGGGCAACATTGCCTTCAACACCAGGGCGACGACGCTGCCGCCCACATGCCAAAGTATATTCTACAACAATTCGCTAACGTCTGCACGCTCCGACAGCAACTCCGGCAGTCACCGT